>JAIPAJ010000070.1 GCA_021740125.1 Leadbetterella sp.
TGCAGCAACAACTCCTGATGGTGGAGAATCATATACACCACCACTATATTTTGTTCAGCCAAATGGCAAAGAATACATCGTTTTCGGAACAGGAGGAGAAACCTTGGATGGAAGTCTTTATTTAACCACCCTGCAAGATTTAAGGAAAGGAGATATTGAGTTATCCAGACTTTTGGTTTCAGAGAAAAATCATGGATATATAGCACCTCCAGTAGCAGCAGATATCAATTTAGATGGTTTTTTTGATATTGTGGCTATTTCACATGGTAGCAAAATAACCGCCATAGATGGAAAGTCGTTTGATAAAATATGGGAAAAAGTTATTCCCAACACTGAAAGTAGCAATGCTCTTTCAGTTGGTAATTTTACGAATGATGAGATTCCTGATTTTTTTACATTTACATCTAAAGGAGTATGGCCAGATAGTAAAGGCTCGGTGCAGGTGATGTTAAATGGCAAAACAGGTGAGATTGCTTATGAAACTAATTTGGGTTGTACTGGTTTTTCTTCGCCCGTAATTTATGATATCAATAATGACGGCACCGACGATGCCATTATAAGCATAAACGAATATAATTGCGAGCGAGGATTTGTAAGTGATGCAAAACTTAAAATTAAGAACAAGCTGATTTCGATAGATTTTGCCAATAAAGCAGTAGGGACAATTGATGAAACGCCGAATTTTAAAAATATATTTTCTACGCCTTGGATTGGAGATATTGACAGCGATAAATATTTAGACGTTGTATATTGTCAATACTACAGTGCTGGGCCAGATTTGTTGTTGTTTTTAGGAATGCAAATCAAGCGGATTTCGTCTGGAATAAAGATTAAAGAGCCCATAGTCTGGGGTGCTTATATGAATTCTAAAGGCAATTCTGTTTTCGAAAAATCTGAGTAATTTATTTTTCAAAAACGCCGTCATAATTGCTCCCCATATAACTTCCCCACTTTATTTTTTTGGTTATTGGAATCGTGGTTTTCAATCTGTTGACTCTGAGTCCATCAAAAGTGTAGGTTTTCATTGCATTTATACCATGGCAATAAACAATATCCAGCATACCATCATTGTCCATGTCTCCGATCCACGGAGTAGAGGAAACATTATGGCCTGGCAGTCCTTCTACAATGGGCATGGCTTCGTTTTGGGTAAAATCTATGGCGTATAAGGTGGTATAAAACTCTTTCATATTTTTGGCATTAAGAATCTGATAATCAACGCTGAGTAAGACTTCATCAATGCCATCACCGGTAATGTCCACCACTACTGGACTAGAGGTTTGATAATAGCCTAAGGAATCAAGATATTCTATTTTGCCTGATTTACCAATAATCATGGCTTGTTTGGTCCAGCTCAAATCTGGCCAGACTCCTTGAGCAAAACTCACAAAAAAATCGGGTATCACATCAGCATTAAATTTTCCGACTGCCAGCGAGCTATAGGCTTCGGTATCGTCCAGTTTAGTTTGCCATATTTTTTGAAAAGTGAGTCCATCAAATGCCAAAATCCTGCCATCTACCGACGAAACCACTATGTCTTTTTCGTGATCTTGGGTAATTTCAACCCAAACAGGCGGACTGATATATCCTTTATAAAGACTGATATCAAGAATGGTTGCCTGTATTAATTTATTTTTCAGAACCATATCAACAGTACCTACAAACAAATTACCTCTTACTGTTTCACCGCCTGTTCCAAAAATTATTTTAGATTTTACGGGTTCTTTTTCGTTGAAATTTATAGAAACCGACATGTAAATTTCGCATCCGTCGGGCATGTCGGCTTCAGCCAACAGTTTTCCGTTTTTTGAGGAAATAATTACAATTCTTCCTCTAGCACGATTGGGATTATGTGGCAGTATCCAAATATCGCCTCCATTGGCTATCAAAATGTCCTTGAATCCGTCAAGGTCAACATCATGAATGAATTGAGGATTATAAAAATTAAACCATTTTTTCGTTCCTTGGGCTGAGTAAAAGGTGGTGTCAAATGACCATATTTCTTTTCCATTAGCACCATTTATTGCTTTAAGTTCGGAAGATCTACCGTTTATAAACGCATCTTCTATGCCATCATTTGTGATATCCAATAAACCCGCAGACCCAAAAATCTGGTCTCTAGCACCTAGATTCCAAAGTATTTTGCCATTTTTTCCATCTAATGCAAACATGGCGGTGTCGCATTTTTGAAACTCAAGTCTGCCACCACCTAAAATGATATCTTTTGTGCCGTCGAGGTTGAGGTCAGTACATCTCGGAGACGAAAAAGTGCCAATGTTTGGCAATACCACTGTCCAAGATTCTTGGGCAAAGCCTTGGAATTTTAGAAAAATAAAGAATAATATAAAAAGTGAAAACTTAGGCAATATTGGAAATTTTTATCTTGATTTAAAGCGTAAATTTAAGGATTCTAAACGTAATAATTTGTTTATTTTCGACTATTTTTGGTGTAGATTAATTCCTATTTTAAACCTGAAGATTCATGCGTTTGTCAATTTTAATTTTATGCTTTGTTTTTCTTTTGTTTAATTCATGTAATAAGAACGAAAGTTCTGTAAATCAGGTATTTGAGAAGATTGAAAACAGTGGTTTAGACTTTGAGAATATTGTTAAAGAGACTAAGGATTTCAATATTTTTACCTACCGAAACTTTTACAATGGTGGTGGAGTGGGAGTTGGGGATATCAACAACGATGGTTTGCCAGATGTCTATTTTACTTCAAATCAAAACAAAAACAAATTATACCTTAATAAAGGCAATTTTGAGTTTGAGGATATTACTGAAAAAGCTAGGGTAGGAGGGACAAAAGCTTGGAGTACTGGAGTAAGTTTAGTGGATATAAATTCGGATGGCTTTTTAGATATATATGTTTGTAACTCAGGCGATATAAAAGGTGACAACAAAGAAAATGAGCTCTTTATTAATAATGGAAATTTAACATTTACTGAAAAAGCCAAAGAGTATAATCTTAATAATCAAGGATATAGTACGCACGCCGCATTTTTTGATTATGATGCCGATGGCGATCTAGATTGCTATATCCTAAACAACAGTTTTAAAAATCCGGCCAAAATAGAACTCTATCAAAGTATGCGAGAAATCCCTGATGCTTTAGGAGGGGACAAATTAATGAGGAATGATTTAGGTGAGAATGGCCAACCAGTTTTTAAAGATGTAACGGCAGAGGCTGGAATATATTCAAGTGCCATTGGTTTTGGTCTGGGAGTGGCCACAGGAGACGTAAATGGCGATAACCTTCCAGATTTGTATATATCCAATGATTTTTTTGAAAGAGACTATTTGTATCTGAACCAAGGTAATGGAAAATTTAAAGAAGACCTTATTAATCGACTCGACTATACTTCGGTTTCAAGCATGGGTGCGGATATCGCTGATATCAATGGGGATGGATTTATGGATATATTCACGACAGATATGCTTCCTGCAGACAACGACAGAATAAAGCGAACCATTGTTTTTGATCCATATCACTTAGAGGATTTTAAATATAGGGCCAATTATCATTATCAGTTTATTCAAAATTGCCTTCAGTTAAATAATGGCAAAGGGTATTTTCAAGAAATCGGAAATCTTGCAGGTGTGGCGGCTACTGATTGGAGTTGGGGTGCATTAATTTTTGATTTTGAAAACAATGGCAACAATGACATTTTTGTTTCAAATGGCATTTTCAAGGATATTATGGATGGAGATTTTAGAGATTTTTCTGAAAATGAAAGGCTAAGTTCAAAATCATCAAATCCTGATTTTGATTTCACTAATTACGCAGAAAAATTACCAGGATCTCCTTTAAAAAATTGGGCTTTTGTAAATAAGGGAGATTACAAATTTAATAATGAGGCTGACGACATTGGTTTAGGAGAAAAAACTTTTTCCAATGGCTCCGCTTATGCAGACCTAGATGGAGACGGAGATCTAGATTTACTTTTAAATAATGTAAATCAAAAATGCTCTGTATACAGAAACAATTCTTCGAACAATTTTTTGAAAATCAAGTTTGAGGGGGAGGTTAAAAACCCATTTGGTATTGGTGCCAGGGTGAAATTGATAGCTAAAGACGATTTGCAAATAAAAGAAAACTTTACGAATAGGGGCTTTCAAAGTAGTATAGAGCCAAATTTAGTTTTTGGTTTAGGTGAAACGAAGGAAGTTGATATTTTAGAGGTGGTTTGGCCTAATGGAAAAATGCAGATTATAAAAAAAGTAAAAGCAAATCAAACGTTAGTTCTAAAATACAAAAATGCTGTAAAATCTTCTATGCCAATTAGCTTGGAAAAAAATAGCTGGTATGAAAATTCAAACAGTACCGACTTGCCGATTTCAGCTCGACATGTAGAAAATAGTTACAACGACTTCGATATAGAGCTGTTGATGCACAGAATGTTGTCTACCGAAAGTCCGCGGTTGGTTGTGGGTGATTGTAATGGGGATGGTTTAAATGATTTTATTTTATTGGGAGCTGCCAATAGTCCAGATAGATTATTTCTTCAGAATCAAAATTCTACTTTTTCTGAGGGCAACAACTCTGTTTTTTTAAATGACAAAGCCTTTGAAAGTACTTGCGGAGCATTTTTAGATTATGACATGGACGGCGATTTGGATTTATTGATTGGCTCTGGAGGAAATCAGGTGGATGTTGAAAAGATTAATTTTATTGTTAGGTTATATGAAAACGATGGAAAAGGAAATTTCAATGTAAACCCCAATGCTATCCCTCCAGCAATCGGGAATTTTTCCACCATCGAAGTTTCAGACATCGATGGCGATGGAGACGCTGATTTTTTCTTGGGAGCAAGAGTTGTGCCGGGTAATTATGGATTATCGCCCAGAAGTTATTTGTTTAGAAATGACAAAGGAACATGGACAGATATTTCAAGTGCTGAACTGGGTAACATCGGAATGGTTACAGACGCCACATGGAGCGATTATGATAAGGATGGAGATAAGGACCTAATTGTTGTAGGTGAATGGATGAGCATTACCATTTTTAAGAATGATTATGGTCAATTGACTTCCCCGGAAACCCTAGCCCAATCTAATGGCTGGTGGACTAGAATAGAAGCAGATGACCTTGACGGAGATGGAGATATGGATTTTGTGGTGGGTAATTGGGGTACAAATAGTAAATTTCAGGCTAGCATTTCTTCACCATTAAGACTTTTTGTGAAAGATTTTGATGGAAATGGAAAAAGTGAGCCCATCTTGAATTGGAAAGCCCCTTTAGATAAAAAGCAGTTTCCTTTTGCTTCTAAAAGAGAACTCACAGATCAACTGCCTATCTTAAAAAAGAATAATAACAGTTATAAGGAATTTGTGGCTTTAGATTATGAAAGTTTATTTGATTTAAAACAAAGAGAAGGAGCTTTAAACTATTTCAGTAATGTTCTTGAGACCGGCATTTTATGGAATGAAAATGGGAAATTGACATTTTCTGTCTTGCCAGCACAAGCACAATTCTCACCGATATTTGGAATTTCAATAGCCGATTTTGACAAAGATGGCAAAAAAGATATTTGGTTAGGAGGGAATTTTTATAATTTAAAACCTCAAGTGGGTCGTTTAGATGCCAATAAAGGGCTACTATTGAAAGGACTTGGCAATAAAAAATTTAATGCAATATCTAATGAAATATCTGGTATTAATGTCAAAGGCGAGGTAAGAGATGCCGCTTTCATAAATGGAAAATTAGTTATTGCTAGAAATAATGATACCGCATTAATTTTTAAGCCAAAGAAATAAAAATCTACAAACAGCTTCTAGATACAACAAAATTAGAAGAAGAATTGGTGCTTTTTGAATTTTTTGTAAAATCCAATTTTGAATCATTTTCTGAAGATATATAGTTATTTTCTTCTTTGATTTTTAAAGCTTTTTTAAGTTTGAAAATTGTATTAAACATGCCAGTTTATCAATTTTCGTTTCATATTGAGTTTTTTTGAATAAAAAAGAGGATGTCTAAAGAGAAATATTGGTGCTCTGGGAATCTCCAATTTGAAAAAAAAATCTCAGGTAGGTATCCCAATAAAAAAGGGGTTGCCTAAAAATTTTAGACAACCCCTTTTAATAGAAAAATCAATTCAATTATTTCACATCCCACCACATACGTGTAGTGTATTCATTAGGTAGGGTTGCCCCTGCTTTAAAATTAGTGCCATTGTTTGATAATTCACCATTAGGAATTCTTAACTTTCTTGGGATTGTACCCCCTGTAACATTTCCAGTATAGTTTACTGGTACTAGCTCAGGAAATCCAAGTCTTCTCCAGTCTGACCAAGCATCCCACCAGTTTAAGAATTTACTGGCCCATAATTGTTCGCCAATAGATTTAATTCCTGCATAAGGATTGGCAGTAAGATAAGCGGTTACTTCGGCATCCGATACTTTTAATGAAGCATCATAGTGATCCCACTGTTGCAATGCTGCCTTTACACCTTTTGCATAGTGACCAGCTGCATCAGTTACTCCGCCAATCTTTTTTTCAGCGGCCTCTGCAAGCAGGAGCTCAACTTCAGAAAAATTCATGAAAACGTAATCATCGTCGTCATCTAACATTTTAGGGTTTATAATAGAAAACTCCACCATTGGATTGGCTCCTGCTTTGCCAAGAAAAGTGGTTAATGTACCCGCATCCAAGCCATTCGGCAAACCTTTCTGTTTAGTTGGGTCCATTTCTTTGCCACCAACGCCACCACTAAAAATCATTAATCTTGGGTCTTTTTTGGCAATTAACCAATTTACCAAAGTTGCACTTAATGGTGAAGGTTGTCCACCATCTCCGTTTGCAAAAGCTCTAGAAATACCATTTTGATTTGTCCATTCGCTTGGTCCTAAGGCAGTTTTTATCATAGCTCTGTCAGAAATGGCAGTCATTACTCCACCAGCCACTGCTTCAGATACATATTGATTAGCAAGTGTTGCACTCGCTTTTGAAACTCTCATTCCCATTCTTAACAACAATGAATTTCCGAATTTTTTCCATTTAGCAATATCACCGCCATAAAACAAATCTGCATTAGCCAAACCATCACCGGTAAGAGAAGGATTTAAAGCCTTTGTAGCCTCTGAAACCTCTTTAAGCAAATCTTTATAAATGTTTTCTTGCGAGTCATACTTAGGGAAATAAATTCCATCTGTAGTTCCTTTTAGTGCTTCGGTATATGGAATATTTCCATAATAGTCAGTTAAACGCATAAAATTATAAGCTCTTAAAATTCTTGCCACTTGACGCGTGTTTTCACGGCCAGTAGCTTGAAATCCTTTAGGGCCTGTTTGAACTATAATTTCTTGAAGTTCTTGCAATACACCATTATACATAAAATCCCAAGGTGCTGCATCTGCTTCTGGGTTTTCTGTGTATTTATCTCCAGGAGCTATTCCTCCTCCAACATTCGCTATTTGTTGAATAGCATGACCAAACATACCAATGTTTGTTCTCCAATCTATATAGCGGTTATCTCCTCTATTTCCTCCAGAGGCAGTACCTAACTGAGCAGACGTTAATAGAAAATTCATATCTATCTCATTTAACGCCTGAGGGTTGATATTTAGGTTTTCTAATTTTTCTTGATCACAACTGGTTGTGAAAAGAGCCATTAAAAAGACTAGGCATATTATTTTTTTCATACAAATTTAATTTTTAGTAGGTAAAGTTTAAACTAAATCCAAAGGTTCTTGTGGCTGGTAAAGCGAAATATTCTAAACCTTGAGCCCCTCCATTGAAAGAATAGGTTGATTCAGGGTCTACATTTGGAATGTTTTTGAATAACACCGCAAGGTTTCTTCCTACAAACGAAGCAGAAATTGCTTGGAATGGAGTTTTAGAAACAAGGTTTTTTGGAAGGCTATACCCAAATGTTAACTGCCTTAATTTAACAAAATCTCCACTATATATATATTTAGAAGCATCTCTGCTTCCTAAATTTGCCCAATATGCTTGTGCTTGTGCTGGTGTAAGTGTCAAATTAAGTGCTTCCCCTTTTTCATTTACTCCGCTTACAGTAAGCGGTGCTTCACCTTCTCTACCTTGTAGTGTTCTTTCCGAGAATCCCCAGTTATCTAGCCTTTGATTTGTTCCTGAATGAATTTCTCCACCAAGTTTGGTATCAATTAGGAAATTCAGATTGAATCCTTTGTAACTAAAATTATTGGTAATACCACCTGTAAATGGTGCAACTGATTGACCAATAGGTACATATAGGTCGTCTCTAACTGGAAGTCCTTCTGCGGTAAATACAGGCTTTCCATTAAGCATTTTTTGACTAATTCCAGTAATTGTTCCAAAAGGCTGACCAACAATATGCTTAATTAATGAAGTACGGGTTCGAGACTCTTCAAATGAAAGCTCATTAGAACCTTCAATTAAGCTAACCACTCTGTTTTGATTGGTTGAAAAGTTTACTGAGATATCCCAAGAAAACGCTGTGCTTTTTAGAGCATTAGCAGTAAGTAAAAACTCAAAACCCTTATTGGTTAGTTTACCAACATTGACAGTGGTTGAATTAAAACCAGATGCAGTTGAAATACTTGCATTAAGTATATCGTCTGTGGTTTTTTGATTATAATAACCCAAATCAAGTCCAAGTTTTCCACCCATGAGTCTTAAATCTATACCAAATTCAAGTTCAGTAGATAATGCAGGATTAATATTCGGATTTGCAATTGTTCCTCTATTTGCAAAACCAGCCATATTTCTGCCCAAATGTGGATTGCCATTTAATCCATAAGGTTGAACAGTTTGATATGGCCCTAATTGCCCTGTTAAACCTACTTGTGCCCAAGATGCTCTTACTTTACCAAAACTTAACCAACTTGGCATGGCTTCCACAAAAGCATCAGAAAATATAAAACTACCACCCACTGATGGGTATAGAATGTCTTTTCCATTTAATATTGAGAATTTGTCCTGGCGAACAGTTCCGGTTAAATACAAATAGTTATTGTAGCCAAATTCTGCCGATCCGAAGATAGAGTTTATGCCTGATTCACTAAATCCATAACCAAAGTTTCTGTTATTGGCAGAATTTAGACCATGAAAAAATGGCACAGAAAATCCATTTCCGCTGGCTCCGATTTGCTCAAATTTAGAATATTGTTTGTTTCCACCTACAAATGCATTAACTGAAAACTTCCCAAATTCTTCATCATATCCAAGCATTAAATCCATATTGGTTTCTTGTCTATTTTGGAAATTTTCTCCAATGCTACCTCCTTGCTGAAAACCAGTTCCTTGAGGTGTAAGGCTCTCTGACTTCATATAATAAAAATCTGAACTCAATCGACCTGTTACATATAAGAAATCAGTAATATCATATTTTAATTGTCCAGAGGCGGTTACTCTATCTCTTTTGGTAGTATTATTATACTGATAAGCCGACCAATAAGCATTTGAACCCCAGAAGTCACTATAATTCGAAAGCATTTCTGTGCCGGGAGCTCTGTTGCCTGCAGCATATACGTTTGGAGTCAATCCTGCTGGTAATGCACCCAACTTATTAGGGTCACCTTTGGTATCTTCAATGTTGACATTGGGAGGGAGACGCCAAACTGCCTGTCCTGGGTTTCCTGGTGAGTCAGATACTCTAGGTCTATTTTTGGCTGTTTCTTTTGAGTATAAAATGTTGCCATTCACAGTCAATTTTTTGCCAAATTTTGAATTTGTAGAGAACGCAATATTGGTTCTGTCAAAATTAGAATTGGGAACTATGCTGTTAGAGCGTAAATCTGCAAATGATAAACGGAAGTTTTGATCGCCATTTCCTCCGGCAAGCGAAACACTATTAGTTAATGCATTCCCTGTTCTGTAAAAACGGTCAAAGTTGTTGCCCGCATACTCATATTTGCTTGTTCCACCAAAAACATTTGGAATGGCTCTGCCGTCCATTTTAGGGCCCCATGCCTGAAGACCCCAGTCACTTGCTTGTTGAATCGTTGTTGGTGCTGTCGCTACATTGTTTACATAAGACCCTTGCCCAAACTTGGTTTGAAGTTCAGATTGATCATTGATAGTTTCGGCAACATAATTTAGGCCGTACTCTACGCCAATACCTTTTCTTTTTGTGCCTTTTTTGGTTGTAATATTAATTACTCCATTTCCTCCTCTTGATCCATAAAGTGCAGCGGCATTGGCACCTTTTAAAACTGTGATGGATTCAATATCATCGGGGTTTAGGCTAGAAAGTCCATCTCCCTGGTCGGATCCTCCCCATAAACCTGCAGTTCCATTTTGACTGTTATCAATAGGCACACCATCAATTACATAAAGTGGCTGATTAGCTCCTCCTAGCGTTTTGTTACCTCTAATAATTACTCTCGACGATCCGCCTGGGCCTGTGGCAGGTGAGGTAACATTTACTCCGGCTACTCTACCTGCTAATGCGTTTCCAAGGTTGTTTTCACGGGCCTTAGTGAAATTATCTCCATTAACTTCAGTAACTGAATACTGTAATGCCCTCGTTTGGCGGGCCACGCCAAGTGCAGTAACAACCACTTCACCAAGTGCATTGGCATCTTGAGCGAGGTTGATATTAATGACATTTGAGTTTCCAACCACAACATCCTGAGATTTGTAGCCAATGTAACTGAATGTCAAAGTTTGCCCTTTTGCCACAGCAATGGAGTACTTTCCTTTGTCATCCGAAGTAGATCCGATAGTGGTACCTTTTACGGTGACATTGACACCATAAAGCAACTCACCACTTTGTTCTTTCACAATCCCACTTACGTTCATGTTTTGGGCATAGACGCAAAATGAAACGAGAGTTAGTACAAAGCTTTTGAGGAAAAATAGTTTTTTTCTCATAGTTTGAAAATTGATTAAATAATAGAAGAATAGTTTATTTATGCAATTTAAAGGAAATAAGATCTTTTCAATATAAAATTTAACTAAAAAAAGAGGAATTGAGAAAATTGTATTTCGAATGGATAAATCAGGACAATTATGTTGATGTATTTAAGGTTTTTTTGAAGTATTGCGTTTAAGCTTTGGTAAATATATTTCTTGATATTGTCGAATTCAATATATTTTTTTTAAAGTTAGGGGGTCGATTTTTCTAGCCAGAATTTAGTTCTGTGATATTTTTAAGTGTCAAATCAAGGCTCTTATGCAGATCTGTTGGAGTTTGTAAACTAAATTTATTTGGAAAAAATTGAATATCGTGATGTTGGTCTTTTTTATAAATTTGTTTAAAGTCTTTCAAGAATTTCTTGGCAAGCTCTGTAATTGTGATAAGGGCATTTCCAAAATCCAATCTTATCTTCTTCCATTTTAGAATAATTCTCTAATACTCCCCAATGCCACTCCCCGTTTTGGGTATCTTTGATGTGTTTTTTGATGAAATCCCAAAAGCCAAAAACGGCATTCAAATATTTTTTATCTTTGGTTAATTGGTATGCATTTAAAAAACCAACCATTGCCTCAGCACTTACCCACCATTCACGGTGTTTGTCGATGTGCATATTTTCTAAATCTATTTCATGATAAAGGCTTCCGTCAGGGTTTATGTTTTTCAAAATAATTTCTGAAATCTGAATGGCTTTATTTTTCCATTTTTCGATAATTTCTTTTTTTTGAATTGCCAAAGCCGAATCAAGCAAAAGCCAAGAGGCTTCTATATCATGGCCAAAACTATAACGTTGACTTAATGAATTCCAATCATGGTCAAAAAACAGGTTTAGATGTCCTAAAGTTGAATCAATAATTTTTTTATCAAAAATGTCTAAAAGATTCTCTATTTTGTCGGCTAGATGTTTATCTGGGAATATTGAAAATAAATTGGTGTAGGCCTCTAGAATGTGCAGGTGTGTATTCATAGTTTTTGTGGCATTTAAATCTTTATCACTCAAACGCATGTCAGATAAACTGCTCCAATCTTCGGCGAAAGCTTCGAAATAGCCATTGGATTTGTGGTCAAAGCTGTACTTTTCTATTTCGAAATATAGCTTTTTTGCAAAATCTAAAGCTTCCGGGTTTTTAGATATTTTGTTATACTCTGAAAATCCATAAATGGCAAATGCCAATCCATAAATCTGTTTTCGGCCATCCAATTTATTGCCTGAGGTGTCTAAGGACCAGTATGTTCCACCATTTGAGGGATCAATTAGGTGTTTTTTGTTATATTCAAATGCCCTATCAGCTATTTCCTTATGAATTAAATTTTCTGTATTGCTGTAAGCAGAAGAAAAAGTCCAAAGTATTCTTGCGTTTAATACGCCGCCCTTTACGGATGAATGCTCTTTTTGGGAGGATTGTTTTAACTTACCGATGAACCCACCATTTACGAAGTCCAAACTGTTTTTTGCCCAAAAATCTAAAATAGCGTCTCGTTCATTTCTGATTTCTAGTTTGAAAACACCTAAATCCATCCCAACAGTCTTTTATGATAATTTCTTATTTGTGGCTATCAATTGCTTTAGTGTTTCAACTGAAGTGGCTGATCTGTAACCATCAGGTACCGTATTTTTGCAATAATCTAGGAGCTTTTCAACAGTGGTAGTGGCCACATGCATGCGGGTATCGGAGGATGCATAGTAAATAAAAATTTTTCCGTCATTATCTAAAACCCAGCCATTGCAAAAAGCCACATTGGAAACATCTCCAATGCTTTCGTCTCCTTCAGGTGCTAAAAAATACCCAGCTGGCTTATAAATAACTTTTGTAAGGTCTTGTAAGTCAGTAATAAACATATAAAGGACATATCTTAGGCCCGCGGCAGTATTTCTTACGCCATGAGCCAAGTGTAGCCAACCTTCCGATGTTTTGATTGGTGCAGGACCTTGACCGTTTTTTACCTCGTAAACCGTATGATACTTTTTTTCATCCAAAATATATTCCTTGTCAATGATGGCTTGGGACATGCTGTCGCAAAATCCAAATCCTATTCCGCCCCCAGTGCCTGCTTCTATAAAACCGTCTTGTGGGCGTGTATAAAAGGCATATTTCCCGTTTACAAATTCTGGATGCAATACGGCATTTCTTTGTTGAGGAGATGGTGTTTTGAGATCAGGTAACCTTTCCCATTCGATAAAATTCCTTGTTCGGGCTATTCCACATTGTGCTATGGCCGACGACTCGTCACCTGGTTTGGCATTTGGATCTTTTCGCTCCGTACAAAACAATCCATAAATCCAGCCATCCTCATGTTCTACTAGTCGCATGTCATAAACATTTCCGTCGGGTATTTCCGTTTCTGGCATAGTAACAGGATATTCCCAAAATCTGAAATTATCTACACCATTTGGGCTTTCGGCCATTGCAAAAAAAGACTTCCTATCTGCACCTTCTACTCTTACACAAAGCAAAAATTTGTTCTGAAACTTTATTGCCCCTGCGTTAAAAGTGGCGTTTATAATGTTTCTTTTCATCAAAAAAGGATTTGTATGAGGATTGAGGTCATATTCCCATTCAACAGGAACATGGTCTTTGGTCAAAATAGGGTATTTGAATTTTTCATATATGCCATTCCCTGACCTTAAGGGTAAATTTTCCCTTTTTAGAAACTCTTCTTTTTGGTTTTTTAAGTGCTGAATCTTCTCTTTAAAATCCATATTTTTATTTTTTAAGCTTTAGGCAAATGATTATACCAGGTTTTCAAAAGTATAAAAATGGTAATTGCCAATACCATTGCAGTTATTAGAATTTGGTTAGGCATCATTAAAACTATGAAGACCGGCAATGCAGTTATAGCTGTTTGGGCTGTAGTGCCAACAATTACATTGAACATATCCCATTTAAACCTATTGTTAGCTTCAAAACTTGGGTCGGTTTTTAAGACTTCATCGTGAACGGGTTTCCAAAAACCCCAAGGTTTTACAGACTGGTAGAAATCTTTTAAGACAGTCATTTCTGTGGCTGGAGTAAGTAAAGACCCCAGAACCGACCCTGAAAAAGACAGTACCAATATAATCGGGAAATAGTACAAAGGCAGGGTGTCAGGAAATATATATGGCAAAATCATTGCAGCAATGATGCCAGCGGCCATACCATAAAAGAATCCATTACCATTGAAACGCCACCAATGCCATTTCAAAACATTTGCCGCTATATAACCACCATACAAGGCTCCTACTATCCATTGCAAAACACTGTTGACATCTTTGGCAAAAATGCCCAATACAATACTAATCAGCACCACCAATATGCCAACCAAATAATTCATGCGGTTTATTTCTTTGTTGCTGGCTTGGGGTTTAATGTCTTTTAAGTAAATGTCATTAACGATATAGGCCTGAGCTGCATTCAAGGTGCCTGCAAAAGTACCCATAAAAGCGGCCATAAGTTCTACTAAAAACAAGCCCAAAAGGCCTGCTGGGGCAAACTTTACGATAGAAGCAGGAAGTATTCTCTCAAAATCTAAAATTCCAGTGGCAGTTTGTATATTTAATTCCTTAAAGTAAAGTAATCCCAAAACTGTAAAGCCTATAATCATAAAATATCGCGTAGGCAACAAAACGATATTGACAAACATGCTCATTAATGCCGCTTCTCTTGGCGATTTGGCCGAAAGGATTTTCTGCATGTCATAGTTGGGAGCAGGCCCAGCAAGTGATGCCAAAATGCCTTTGGCTACCATTAGTGAGAAAAACATCCCAAAAGGAGAAAACTTATCGTCTTTGATTTTTAGGTTTACCTCAGATATGATATTAGACCAGTCGAGGTTGAGATTCCAGCCAAATGAAAGTTCTGTCCAGCCGTTTGGAACAGACAGGGTGTGGCCACTTAATTGGTTCATCGCTATAATTGCGATACTTACTGAACCCAAGGCCATCAATGCATATTGGATTAAATCTGCCCAAACTATGCTTTTCATCCCACCCAATATAGAATAAAAAACTGCAAATATTGTGAAGATGATTCCGTAAAAATGAGGTGTGAATTCTGCTGAAATACTGAAAGGTATATAGGCTTGAATTGATTCAAAAGGAATAAATATTTCTATGAATTTGCCAAGACCGATGAAACCATAAGCCATAAAACCAAAACAGCTTAGTAATGCAAATGCAATGATTATTTTGTGAGACCTCATGGCATCTTTTCCTTTTCCAAAGCGTGTTATCATCCATTCGGCTCCTGTTGAAGCATTTGAACGCCTTAGCCAAACTGCCAAATAGGAAAATAAGAATACTTGATTAAAAACAGGCCATAACCAAACCAACCAAATGCTTTTAAGGCCATAGACAAACATAATAGATACCATCCATATTGTACCTGAGATATCAAACATGCCCGAAGCATTGGAAATGCCCAACATCCAAAATGGCAAAGTTTTGCCACCTAGCATATACTCGTTTTTTGAATTTGATGCCTTATTTCGCAAAATAATCCCAACTGATGAAACGATGATGAGATATAAAACTATTACAGCAAAATCTAAAGTTTGTAGTTTCATGAATTAAAGGTTGGTTTTATTTTAATTTTAGTATTAAGGTTTTTTTCTTAAGATGGATTTCTAAATTTAACCGTCTTTTTGTTATGATTCAATTGAACCAAAACGTTATGATTTATAAAAAATCATATACCAGATATCAAATCTCAAAATATTTACATTTACCCAAAATATGGTCATTTCTATGTTAAAAAAAAATTTGAGAGAATTAAAAACTCTCCCAAATCTGAATTAAAATTACTTTTTTAAACCTATGATGTAAAAAAAATCAAATTATTAAGTAATTCAC
>JAIPAJ010000071.1 GCA_021740125.1 Leadbetterella sp.
GGTCTGATTTGTCTGAGTACCAATTGGCTCCCAATTTATAATCCGTGGCATGAGCTTTGCCCGGCCACAGATTTTCTACCACCAATTTTCCTTCTTGTTTTGGAAAATTCGGAATGTCTGAAGTGAATTTATAGCTTAAAACCTCGGCTTGTTTGGGTGCATATTTGATGCCGTACTGTCCCTTTCCCAAATAATAGCCTGCCCATTTTTGTGTAGTATTTTTATAGAGTGTTTCCATCCAAAAACATACGGAATCCGCGGCAATGTTGATTTCAGGGCCTTTGAAATGAAACTCCACCACGGTGCAAAAAGCAACCGTATCCGTGATATCGGTGATGCGATCAAACACCACGCTTGAACTATGCCTAATTTGGTCAAAACTTCCACCCCAACTTTCACGACTCGGTTGATGGGGGTCGCCGTCCATCATATACAGCAGTGAGGGCGTATCGCCCATTTTCACTTCGCCATTGTAATAGCTTTTAAAATCCTTTCCCAATTGTCCGGCTCCTTTTATGTATTTGTCGTAATAATCCGAACTTTTCACGCTGTCTATGGCATTGGTATCTGAAAAGAAACCGTAATAAGACGAATTGACCTCAATAAACCAGAGATTTGGAAAATTCTCAGCAATATAAGCGTAGCTGTTTGCACTCCATTTTTTGTTGGGCCCTCCTATCCAATATACCTTTATATTATTTTGAATTTCGGGTGCATCGTGCAAAGCCTGTGCTAAATCTTCCAAACCTCCCCAAACCAATACCCAAAGCGGTTGCGTACTTTTCTTTTTAGCACATTTTATTATCCAATTGGAGCCTTCAGTAGCCGTGGTATAAGCCACGAAAGGTGCATTTCCTTTTCGGCCCTGTTTGCTGATGGAGCGTAGATACTTGGGTGTCGGAAAGCCTTTTTTGTGTTTCTGCAATTGGGGTAAATCTTGCTCGTATAAATCTATCATTCTCAAAATTTCTTGCTTACTCCCACTGCCATAAGAAGGCGAGGAAACCAGTCCTTCAATCTCAAACAGCTCACTATACATCAGCAAATGGGCCATGGACTGGTTATCGTCAGGGTCAGAGCCTCCAATATCTGTGCTCACCAGAATTCTGGGTTTGATAGGAACGGGTTGCTGAGCCAACAATCCACTTGTAAAAAAGCAAAATAGGATGAAGGAAGCTAGTTTATTCATGGTTTGTATTCTTTAAGGTTTTAGGCCAATTTTCAAAACGCTTCAATATCTTATAAACGGCTAAAGATTTATAATACTTTTGACTCCACATGTTTCTTGAAATTCAGCAAAACAGATTCGCAAAAATCTTTTTGTAGGTCGATGGGCGTTTCATTTTCGGGTTCAAATGTTTCGGTTAGGATTGTAGTATTGCCCTTAGCTACAAATTCAATCCTTGACTTTCTGTTGTCCGAAACCGTGTATTCAATCATCTGATTTTCAATTACTTTGTCGTATTTCCCGACGTGGTCAAATCCTTCGCTGCCGTCGATGGCTTCCATACGGAAAGAAAACGATCCGCCTGCTCTCACATCGTTCTCCACTTTGGGCGAATGCCAATTTGGAAAAGGAACATTCCAAAGCATGATATCTGCAGGATTGGTCCAACATTCCCAAACCAATTCCACAGGTTTATTGATAGTTATTTCTACTTTTAAGAAGGGATTATTGGTCATTGCTTAGGTTTTAAAGTTCTTTAATATTTCAACTTTTCTATAACTTCACGATGTCTATGCAAGATAAGGAGGATTTCCAATCAGACAAAACCAAATATAAGTTGCAATTTCTGAAAATTTATAATTCAAGAGAGTGCTAAATCCCTAGCAGATTAATTATCCTAAACCATCTTTCTTTGACTTCCTTAAGGGTACATGTGGAATAGCGAAGTCTAGGGAGCAATTAATGGATACTGTTTTCTGCGGGTGAACATGATAGTTATCGGGACGCGTATAACCTGCCCAAAGGAAATATACGCCGTCCACCGAAGTATTTATTTGGAGATGGCTTAGGGAATCGTAAAACTTCTAAAGTTCATCAAATCAGAATTCAATTTCCTCTATTTTGTGCTCAACATCGGCGATTTCGTGTTCAACATTGGCGATTTCGTACTCAACATTGGCGATTTCGTACTCAACATTGGCGATTTTGTATTCAACATCGGCGATTTTGTATTCAACATCGGCGATTTCGTATTCAACATTGGCGATTTCGTGCTCAACATCGGCGATTTCGTGTTCAACATCAGCGATTTTATATTCAACATTGGCGATTTTGTGTTTGCCAGGGGGTCCGTCAAGGTTGAAATCGACGAATTCGTACTTGACCGAGGGTCCGTCAAGGTTGAAATCGGCGAATTCGTGCTTGACCGAGGGTTCGTCAATGTTGAAATCGACGAATTCGTGCTTGACAGAGGGGGCGAATTGGAAATTTAAGTGGTCTTAATTTATTGTTTGCATGGCATTAAACAAATCGATTCTTTTTCTGCGAGAAATTATACACTGTATGTCATTGACTAAGATGGCGTTGACACCATCTATTTGTTTCAAAAACTCTGTATTGATCATATACGAACGATGAACTCTTACCATGTTCATAAATGGCAGAAAACGTTCTTCGAGTTTTTGGATATTGGTGCTGACGATGATCCTTTGGCCGTTTTTGAGATAAAGAAAAGAATAGCTGACATCCGCCTCAATCATGACGATTTCGGTCGGAAAGAATTCTAATCTTGAGCCCACATGCACTGAGGTGAAGGTAGAAATACTTTCTGTAAAGTCTTTGGTGAGTTTTTTTCTGGTTGTTTTCATGATATTGGTTCTATTTCTGTTTTTCTGGATAAAAAATTACGCCTCTAAGGGCCATGGCATTGCCAAGCCAAACCGTTCCGGCTTCTACGTATAAAAAATAATAATATTGGGCATTGTCAATGACTTCTGGGCTGCTGGGACTTTCAAAGGTCTCCAATACGCCTGCCCCTGGCGTAGAGCTAACCGATACAATATTTGTTGCGGGGCCTCCATTTTGTTTTGCCACTTTTTTGAAATACACCGTCATAGTTCCTCCAGCACTTTGTTTATAATGAAATGCCATATCGTTTACGGTATATCCATCAGGTAGCTCCACAGGTGCGTATAAAAATGCTTCGGTTTGTTTGGTATTGTTCACAAACGAAACCAAGCCGTTGACCACATCTCTCTGGAAGTTGGTTGCTGCTAAGGCCGAGAGAGTATGCGGTTGAAAACCCATGGCAGATACATTGTGTGGACCTATGGAACTGCTTCCACATGCTATAAGATTTCCATTTTCGTCGGTGCACACTTCTCTTGAACCTACACCTGCCAAGTTGGTGGCCCTTAAATTTAAAGCTTGCAAAGTTGAGGTTGAACTTATGCTTCCGCTAACTCTTAATTTGTAGGTGGTTGATAAGTTGGGACTTGTTCCTATATTTACTACGCCATTTTTTTGAATCACCATGGCGTTGGAACGCAAGGTATTGCTCGAGCCATTTCCTATAAGGAAAAGGGGGTCGGTGGATAGCCAAGCGGTATTTGAACTTGCTATAGGTGTATTAAAAGTTCCAAAATTCGAGGTTCCGTAACCACTAATGCCTAATCCCCAGCCCATACCATGGTTATATTGACCACTGCTTACTTCAGAGTTTTCACCCAATAAGATCGTATTGCTGGTTCCATCAGAAATATTACTTTCGAAACCTCCAAGTAGTGAATTTTCTCCACTCGATCTGATATTTTCTCCAAATGCTAAGGTATTGCTCGTACCGTCCGCTATGGCCCCTTCACCAAAAGCCACGCCATTGCGTGCCCTGGATCGTGAATTTAAACCATAACAAAAACTAAAAAGACCGATGCTATCAGATATAAACCTAACCGATCCATCTGCGAGGTTAAAAGTACCACCTTGAAAAGCACTTCTAGATGGAATCCAGGCCATTCGGGTGCCGTTGCCTTCTGCAGGAGATACTGGAGGAGAACTGATATTGGTGGCATTGGTGGGCAAGGCAGAACCATAACTCGACCAAAATCCATTTGGATTGGTGTTTTGAATAAAATTGCCCACTTGTTGCCAAAGGCCAGAACTTGCGGCGGTTTGCCAAGAAGCATTTCCTGTGGCATCAGAAGTCAATATTTTCCCTGCACCTGCACCCAAGGGCAATTGCAACACATCGGTGATCAATGTACTTCCTTCCACTTGTAGTGTGCGGTTGGTGGATTCAATCAGAGCATTTGCTCTGTTTATTCCTACGCGATTCAGTCGAAAACTTCCTCCGATAAGTGTATTGGTACTATCAGAATTTTCAATATACAACTTTTGGTCGCCGGTGGCATTCCTTCCTGCTTTAAAGCCCAACATCACATTGCCAATTCCCATATTGTTTAAAGATGAAATTCCATATCCTGCTTCTTCCCCGATTATAGTATTATGATAAAGACCGCCGTTGAACATAGCCCGAGTACCTACTACCACATTTCCAGACCCAGCAGAAGGAGCATATGAAGCCACATAATTTCCTATATAAATTCCACCATCCGTATCTGTACCCCCCGAAGTCAATGCCCTATTTCCAATCACAATTTTTCCATCACCTCTATTGTTTTGAGCAGAAAAATGACCTATGACGATATTGTTCGAAGCCTCTTGTGTAATGCTCCCCAAAGCATTTTTGCCAATGGCAATACTAAGATTATGACCAGAAGTATTGTAGTTGGCCAATGAACCATGTCCAATGGCTATCATACTGGTGTTCAAATCACTATTGGGTGCATTAAATAACTTTAGGGCACCAATACCGATGGCAATATTTCTGTGTGATAAGGTATTATTCAGAAGTGCATCTCTTCCTAAAGCAATATTGCTAGAGTCTGTTGTTTTTCCAATAAATCCACCTCTAATACCCTCTGGTAATATTTCTACGCCAGCCTTTGAAGGATTTATGAGGTTTATTTGTCCAAATGAAAATGAACAACTAATTAATGTAATAATTGAAATCAAATAGAATTTCACTGCTTTGTTTATTTATTGTACAAAGCTATCCTCTATGATTAAGCGGCGGTACTACTAATGTTAGTAGGTCTTATTGGTATTCCAAAACAATTTTTACCAATTTCAAAAGCGTAGTATCCCAGTTTCCAGAGGCCGTATTGGCTTGGTTTCTAGGCTTGATTTCAAAATAATATTGTCTGTTTTGATTATCTACGACTAGGCTACCACTGTAGACCGACGGCGTCATAGTACCATTTGAGGATGAAGTAATATTGCTGCTGGTAGTAGAGGCAATGGCATTTGGTGTATTGCCATTTAAGGAAATCAACGAAACCATCAGACTTGATAATGGAGAATTGTCAAGATACGTTACAGTAAATCTAACAAATTCGCTATCCTCAGGTATATGTATGGGAGCATAAATTGCTTGTGAAGTGGCAGTTGGACCAAAACTCCCACCTAAATCTTTTGATAGGGTACCAGAACCTAAAACCACTAAATCCAATGCTCCTAAATTTAAGAACTGATTGGGTGAAGCAATAATTTTACCTTCTGTAGATATTTTAAGTGACCTGCCATCATTAGTATAAGAGGCCATGCCCTTAATTATTAAATTTCCTAGACTAACGGTATTGGTCCCTTTTTCTATTTCAAATGGAATAAAAGTCTGGGGGTTTCCATAATCCCTAATTCTAAAATTATTACTGCCACCTGAAAAGTCAGCGTTAAAATAATCACCGATAGACCATCTAGATACGTTCCCATGTAAAAAATCAATGGTATTATTTGAGTTTGCAAAACTTAAAAAATCACTATTATTTGGATTTCCAATCAACCTTAGGCTTGCTGAACCATGCTTATAATTTAAGTTTAAATTATCTGTTAAAAGCTTACCTTCAATTTTGACAATATTTGCTCCGACCTTTGTACTATTCAAACTGCTATTAATGTCATTTGGAACAATTGTGATTGACTGAGAAAAAGACCAAGTAGATACCAAAAAGGAAATTGAAATCAATAAGATGTTTTTATTCATTTGAAGTTTTTTTAAATAGGACTTAAAAAAGCCCAAATTTACCTCATCAGTTAAAAACAAAAACCTACTAATATTAGTAGGAATGCTAGGCCATTTTACGATACTTATTGCGGTATTCTATTGGCGTAAGACCCGTTATTTTCTTAAAAGTCGTCCTAAATGCCTTGGTATCAGAATATCCCACGTCCATCATGACTTCATTGATATTTTTTCGGCTATTTTCAAAACTCCTTTTGGCGGTTTCTATTTTTACGCGTTGAATATATTCCAAAACCGAATTGCTGGTGGCGGCTTTAAATCTCCTTTCAAAACTCCTTCTGCCCAATGCCACCAAATCGGCCAATTCATCCACTGTCAATTTGCCATCTATGCTTTGCTCAATGTAGTTTTGGGCTTTTTGAACCTCTAAATCGTTGTGCTCTTTTTGGCCTTGAAACATCATAAAAGCTGACTGGTTGCTTCTGTCGATGTCTATGGCAAAGTATTTTGAAGCCAGAATCGCAGTTTCTCTATCGGTATATTTCTCTACCAATAGCAAAAGTAAATTCCAGTAAGAAGTTGCCCCACCGCTGGAATAAATCCCATTTTCCTCTGTAACTATACTGCCGTCTTGAACTTCAACAAAGGGAAATTTGCGTCTGAATTCATTGACAAAGCCCCAATGTGTGGAACATTTCTTTCCATCGATTAGACCCGTAGAAGCCAATAAAAATGCTCCCAAACACAAAGAGGCAATTTCAGCTCCTTGCTCTCTTTGTTGTATTATCCAAGGCAAAAAATCTTCATTGGCTTCAAGAGCGGCATTCAAATCACCAAATAAGGCAGGAATAATTACCAAGTCATAAATTTGAATATCTGAAATCAATAAGTCGGCATGAACCGAATACTTCCCTTCGTTCAGTTTCACTTCTTTTGTGAGGCCAACCAACTTTATATCAAAAAGGAGGGGTTTTCCTGCAAAACCCAAGAATTGATTAACTGCACTAAAACAATATTGTGGATCAGCAATGGCTTGCATCACTGAACTTTCCAAGACTAAAATGGCAACTTTTTTCATATTCCAAATATATTAAAAAATCCCTTGTCGCAAAACGCCTCTCTAATGTCTTTTTTATACACTTTCGTTTTTAGAATCTTATTTTAACTTTGTGAAATCAATTTTAAAATTATAAAATACAAAATGGAATCACCAGAAATCATAAAAATAACTGTTGAGGTGGATATCAATGCTTCAGTTGAACTTGTATGGGCGTGTTTTAATACACCAGAACATGTCGTAAAATGGAACGCCGCCTCAGATGATTGGCATACCCCAAAAGCATCTAATGACCTTAGCGTAGGTGGACAATTCAACAATCGAATGGAAGCCAAAGATGGGAGTTTTGGATTTGATTTTATCGGTGTTTACAGTGAAGTTGTTGAAAATCAAAAAATAAGCTATGCCATTGAAGATGGTAGAACAGTAGACATTTTCTTTGAAGTAAAGGGTTCTGGCACACACCTAAAGGAAATATTTGTGGCAGAAACCGAAAATTCGGTGGAATTGCAAAAAGAGGGCTGGCAAGCGATTCTTGACAATTTCAAGAAATATGTAGAAAATCTATAAAAAAAGAAGGTTCTTGGTCAAAACGACCAAGAACTCATTTTATGCAATAAATGGCTTTCCGGCTAATGCTTGAACCATAGTAAATACCACAAAAAGAAAATAAAGCAAAGAAAATATCCATACCCGCTGCTTTGCTTTTGCTTGGTTTTCGATATTTTGAGAAACAAAATATCCGAGAATAGGAATCAACTGCAAAGAATGTACACCAAAAAAATGGGCTACCCGTAAGTCGCCAAACAAAGTACTCCAATTGAGCAATGGGAGTCCCTTCGCTCCTATTTCTCCGCCCACATTATGGGAGTTTATTCCGCTCATATAACCACCAAAAAAGCTGAATATCACAAACATAAGGAGCCCAATTTGAATAGACAAAGCAAAAGAATCACTGATGCTGTAGGCCTTTTGTCTTATAAAACGGATGGTCAAAACCAAGGTAGCGGTGGTCAACCAGACAATCATGATACCCATCAGAGCATAAAGGATGCCACCCACAATCTCCGTTTGGTTAAAATGTGAGAGTTTACCTCTAAAAGCTTGAACCGTAATTACGCCATTTTCATATAACATCGTTGCTACAGCCAGGTAGGTATATTGCCTTACTTTTATTTGTTTTTCAACATAAAACAACAAATAGGCCATGGACCACGCATAGATCCATGTGCTCAATGCAAATTTTATGGGTTTAATCATGGAGTTGATACCCAATACTTGGGTGGTATTTACAGTGGCATAAAGTCCTAACACTGCTGCTAAAATCAGGAAAAATGTACCCATATTCGCCATTAAGGCATTTCTACGAACTATTTCTTTATAAAAATTCATGGTGATTAATAGATTAAATTTGACAATAGGATATCTCTCAAATTCAACAATTTGAATAAAAGAGCTTAAAAAAATTAAAGAATTACGCCTTTAATGATTTGGTTTTGAGCGACTTAATGATAAAAAACATCAAATAGCCCATAGGACCAAACATAAATGTGAAAGGCAAAGCCAGGGTGTAAAATACTCTGGAGATACCCAAAGAAATGCTTTTACGGACAATGTATGCTCCTACAAACAAGTCGAAGGCCAAGTAATGAAACCAACCAGCGGCTACAGCATTGTCGTTTTGAAACAAGGCTTTTACATTGGCCAATGAGCTAAAACTGTCAGCACGGAAATCTCCGATGTCTTTCAGAATCAAATAGGTATAAACCACTGCATACAATACAATTAGACCATTCAAAATACTGGCCTGTGTGTATTTCCAATTCGGTAGAAATATCAACAATATCCAGCCAATAAGTATACAAGTGTTTCCCAAAGAAAAAATTGAAGCAGCATCCATATTAATCTATTAGTTTAATGGTGAAGGTATTGGTAGTAGGTGAGATCATGACGTTACAATCGCTAAATACAGGTTCTGAAAACTTAGGTTTGAAGTTTTTAGAAAAGCCAAAAGGCTCGGTTGGGTAGCCCACCAGGTTTTTGTCTATCTTTTGGTTCAGATTCTTATCTTGGAAAACCGCTATGGCATATTCACCATAAGGAATATCCATAAAACTAAGGCTCATTTCACCCAATTTTGAAACTTTCATTTCCTTGGCATAGGTTATAGAACCTTCCTTTGGAAATGCACTCCCCTTTTTGTAAAAAGCCACCCGGATGTTGCCTTTTAATTGCCTGATGTTGGTAATATTCACCACTACTTGGGGTTGGTCTGCACCAATCACCCATGAGCCAGTGAAAATAAACCATGTAATAAGATACTTTTTCATAAAATTATTTTAGTTTGATGATGCAAAAATGAACAGTGTTTATAGAATATACATGTCACAAATGTGACAAAATCATTTTTTAGTCAAAGATTTTCTAATTCTACTTAAAGATTGGCGTTCCACGCCTAAATAAGATGACAAATCTGTCAAAGAAATTCGGTTAAATAAGAATGGATTACGGCTCATGAAATCCAAATAGCGTTGTTCGGCATTTTGGAATAAAAAGCTCTCAATTCTCGACTGTAACAAAACTACCACCTCTTCGGCAACCAACCGGCCATACAGTTCTAAATTCTTAAATTTGTGATAACCCTCTTGCATATCTGTATAGGGCAGATTTACTACCACTGATGGCTCAATACACTGAAAATTAAATTTTGCTGGGTTTTGTCGAATATAAGCGGGGTAATCGGTCACATATTCATTTTCTTTTGAAAACCAAGTGGTAATTTCACTGCCTTTGTCGTCGATATAAAAGGCCCGTATCAAGCCCGAAATCAAAAATCCTATACCGGTTTGTACTTGGCCTTCTTTGAGGTAAAAATCTTTGGATTTATAAACAGAAATACTCAAAGCATCTGAAATATAGGACAGTTCCTCTTCGGTAATTTCTGGACACACCATTCGGTAATGGTCTAAATAAGTTTCAAACTCCTTAGACCTCATGCCTTTTTAGATAAATATTGTTTAATTAAGTCATGGTGGTGAACTACATGGTGGGCGGTAAAATACAACATTTCTCTAACGGTGATTTTACCTAAAAGTGGATGAGGTAGGATCATCAAATCAAAATCATCTTCCGTATAATTATCTAAACTATTCTTGATGGATTTTATGTAATTTCTCAAAGTGCGATAGAGCTTATCTTTCTCAGAAAACCTTACAGCTTTAGGCAGAAAAGCAGCAGAGGCTCGGCCGCCCAATTTTATTTTTTCATCGTACTTTAACACCAAGCCCTCGTAAGTTTTGGAAGGTCTATTGGCTTTGCCAAAGATGATTTTCAGCAAAAATCTGGGCAAAAGAAACCCTTGAGCCAATGGTTTTACAGACAATACGATATGTTTCAGCTGTTGACCAGCCGACCATTTATCGGAAAAAGCATATTCAAAATCTGATTCATTCAAACTATCCAAATAGCTAATAAACTGATTGTGATTGGTTTCTAATCTTTCAAAAATCTCAGTTTTGGTCATAATAAAATTTCATTTTTTTGTCAAATTATGATTTTAAATTGAAATATTTATCCCAAAATGGGTATTTACTTAGAAAAATCTCTCAAAATGATCTTACTTCAAATCCGACAATACTTCTGTAGCATCTTTTAATATAGCCTCCATAGATCTCACTAAAGCTTTGGCCTTAAATAAATTATCTTTTAAAACATCAAATTCGGATTCCTTTTTGCTCAACTTCGATTCGGCCTTTTCCTTCTCTTTTTGTATTTTAAGTATTTCTTTCTCTTTTTTGGTGGAGGCTTTTTCTAAATCCTCCTTGGCTTTTGTGTCAACTTCAGCTTCTTTTTCTCTGTACAATTCACCTACAATCTCTTCTTTTTCTGAAAGTGCCTTCGTAAGTATTTCAGGTGTTGCATCTAGCTTTTTGCCTAGCTTTTCTTGATCTTTTAAATTACTTTCCAGCGACTTTTCTATTTTTGATTGATCCTTTTTGGCATCCGCCAAATTGGCTTCTGCATATTTTATATTTTCTTTGGCCAATTTCATTTCTAGGTTTTTCAAAGTGAATTTTTGAAATCCTTCTACCAATTCTAATGCATATCTGTCCTTTATTTGAAAGACTGAAAGCACGTCGGAATCATTGTCAATAAAAAAGAAACTCAATTTTTGAAACTTCTTATTGCTTTCAAATACCACATCAATGGCTTTTAAATCAACAGAAATATCGTTGCTCTTTAACTTATCAACACGAAATACGTGTTTCTCAGGATTAGCAACCTTTCCAATTCCTTGAAGATATTCAGTCAAATCATCCTCCAAATCTTTCTCTGCTTGATTAGAAAAAAGAAAATATGCGTGTTCATGACTACCATGATAGAGATTCTGCCCTTTATGTATTTGAGCCGAAACGGTCATACTTCCGATAAATAAGGATAAGATTAGTAGATTTTTCATTTTAAAGTAATTTGAATTTTATTACATATTAACACTATTTTCTTCTTTTTATGGTTTTCGCTAAAGAAAATATACTGGTCTCCCCCATCTTTCAAGCCCAATTGCTTTTTTATTTCCTCTGCTGAATAAGGGAAATTTCTTACTGCAATATTGGCCTTTTCTGATTTCAACAGTTTTTTTATTTGTTTTTTGTCAAAATCAATTACGTGTGCTATCTCAAATATCCTACCCGGAAAGTCAAAAATAAATTCCTTTGAAGTATATAAATGACTGTTCGCTGCAATTTTAGAAACCTTATAAGCTTCAGCGATTGACTTAAATGCTCCTGCTTTCATTATGCTGGCATTGGGTTCATAAAGAAAGCCCTCAGGATCACTAAATGCTAAATTTACCAAGCTCTCCTGTGAATATTGAAAGGCAAAAGCCACTTGACCACTTAGTAAGTTAACACAAGTGATTAAAGGCTCAGAATTAGCTTCTTTCTTTAAGATAAACACCAATTCTTTCACTTCATTTTTCTCAGACAATATTAAGACTTCCTCTACGGTTTTTAGTAACAAAATACTATCTTTAATATCTAACATCGGTGAATATTTCACCATTAGTATTTTTGTCTTTCTCAGTATTAAGTCTTTTATTTCCAGCAAATTAGGCAAACAATCTTTTAGACTCACCATTTTTCGATTTACAGCATCTCTTCTTGCTGGATCCAAATAAACAAAATCCGTTGAGGCTTCTAGCTCAAACTTCTCGGCCTGCATATTTGTAAATTTCACATTCTTTATGCCCAATAGGTCAAAATTGTGTTTTACAACATTACTAAGATTTGGGTTAATCTCATTGTGGGTAAAATCTTTAAACTTTTTTGAGAAAAAATAACTGTCTACACCCAAACCACCAGTAAGGTCCACTCCGATGTCACCATTCAGCAAATTGGCTTTATAGTGGGCAGTTGATTGAGATGAACATTGCTCTAAGGAGATTTTTGGAGGAGCTATCAAGGCTTTTTCTATATCCCATTCAGAAACTTTTGAGCCAATTGTTTGATTGAAAACGGCCTGATTAACCACCAATTTAAGCATATGGGAGTCAAGTTTCAATGGATTTTTTAACACAAATTCCCTTGGATCAATTTTTCCCAGTGGTTTGGCTATTTGTGCTGCTTGCTGTAATATTTCTAAATTGAAGTCTTCCAGAGATTGATTTTTTATACAAATTAAAACAAATGCTTCGAAATACCGATTAAAAATCAAAATGCTATAGCTTTGAATACAAAAAAGCACCCAAAATATGGATGCTTTTTTGTAAATAATGATAGGAATAAATTAGTCCAAACCTCTTCTTTCTTTGAGTTTATCGAGAAGCATTTGATTAAATTTCCTCTCTGCGGCCATTAAACTCGAATATTGTTGAGCCGAAATTACCCTTAGAAAGTTATCTCTATATTTTTTAGTTATATTCAATTCGTCTTGTTGCAATTCCAAAATTTTATCTTGCCTTTTCATCAACTCATTATTGGACAAATCCTCACCAGGTCTTTTGGAAAGCCTTCTAATCTCCTGATGAATTTCGTTTTTCTCGTCTGAGTAATTGTTATAAATCGGCCAAAATTTCTCTGCCTGACTTTCGGTAAGTTTCAGTTCGTTGGTAATCATGCCCACTTTCATAGCTCTGATACGTTCCCCACCCGGAGGATTTCCACCAGGGCGTTGTCCAAATGATATAGTGCTGATTATAAGCAATATGAATAAAAATATGTTTTTCATCTTAAATGTCATTTTCTTTCAAATATTTTTCAATTTCTTGCTCTGTCAATTCTACATTTTCGTGAATTGGAGTTGTTTCGGTAACTAAAGTGCTCAAATCTCCATCTGTCAAATTTTCCTCGGCCAAATAGGCTATCATTTCTTCCGAACTTATCTCAGCAAATTCATCTTTGGGTTGATTTTGATTATACACCAAAACTGAAAATGCTCCTATTAATAACACCGCCGCTGCATTTCTAAAATAAACCCATTTGTTTCTGACAACTGTGAATTTGGTTTTATTAGTTTCAACGGTTTTACTTAATATGTTTTCCTCAAGTTTGTCAAAATAGCCCAACGGAGTGCTTAATTGTGTTTCTTTCGTTAAACTTTCGATTTTAACTTTTGCTAAAATCTGGTCTTCTAAGTCTTCAAAATAGCCTTTTGGTGTTTTATTTTCCTTTAAATCCTTTAGTTTTTCGATTTTGACTTTAGAAAAAATCAAGTCTTCCATTTCATCAAAATAAGCTTCTGGAACTTCAGGTTTAGCTTGATCCTTAAGCTTTTCAATATGGACTTGAGAAATTACCTGAGACTCCAAATCTTCAAAATATCCTTCTGGAGTAGATAATGACTTGATATTTTGTAACTCATCTATTTTTGCAAGAGATAAAATATCATTTTCAAGTTTATCAAAATATCCTTCTGGTGTGGCTGTTTTTTGGAGAGATTTCATTCTCTGAATACTTACCTCTGCAAGAATATTCTCCTCCAATTTCCCGAAGTAACCTTCAGGAACAGTAAATGGTGATTTTATTTTGCTTTCTTCGATATTCATAAAAACTTTTTCTTGTCTCTTTGACATTTATTCTGTCAAAAGGTTTAGTTCTTGGTCAGAAATTCCTCGATTTTTTTCACTGCAAAGTGATAAGTAGCTTTTAACCCACCTACACTGGTTTCGGTTATTTCGGCAATTTCCTCATACTTGAGCTCTTCAAAATACTTTAGATTAAAAACAACTCTTTGTTTGTCAGTCAGTTGCAGAAGTGCCTTTTGAAGTTTAATTTCTATCTCTTCTCCATCCATATAAGTATCACTTTTTGAAGATTCTAGGTGAGATACCAGCCCTTCATTGTCGTCTATGGATATTCCTTGATCTTTTTTCTTCTTTTGTAGAAAAGTCAATGCTTCATTGGTGGCGATTCTATACAACCAAGTGTACAATTTAGAATCTCCTCTGAACTTATCCAGATTTCGCCAGATTTTTATGAAAGATTCCTGAGTAACATCATCGGCATCATCGTGATCGATTACGATTTTACGCACGTGATAGTACAATTTCTCTTTGTATGCCTTCAAAATGGCTTTGAAAGCCTTTTCATGGTTTTCAGGATTTTCAAGGAGTTGAATAATTTCTTCGTCTTTCATAAAAATAAAAAAAGTCTTGGAGTGACCTTTAGACACTCCAAGACTCAAAAGGTTTAATAATTATTTTCTAGCAATAACTTTTTTAACAGCTTCTATGATATTTTTAGAATCCAAACCGTATTTAACCATCAATTGCTCAGGAGTACCCGACTCACCAAAAGAATCATTCACAGCAATATATTCTTGAGGAGCCAAGAATTCTTTGGCCAATGTTTGAGCAACTGCATCACCCAATCCACCGTTGGCTTGGTGTTCTTCACAAGTTACTACACATTTTGTTTTCTTTACTGATTTCAAAATAGCCGCTGTATCCAAAGGCTTGATGGTATGTATGTTAATGATTTCGGCATCAATTCCTTGTTCAGCCAATACTTCCCCAGCCTTTATGGCTTCCCAAACCAAATGGCCTGTGGCTATGATCGTAACGTCTTTTCCCTCGTTCACCATCCAAGCCTTACCGATTTCGAATTTCTGGTCAGCAGGTGTGAAAACTGGCACTACAGGACGACCAAAACGCAAATAAACCGGACCTTCAAAGTCAGCAACTGCTTTAGTAGCAGCTTTGGTTTGGTTATAATCACATGGGTTTATCACGGTCATATTTGGCATAGCACGCATCATGGCGAGGTCTTCCAATATTTGGTGCGTTGCACCGTCTTCACCAAGTGTAAGACCAGCGTGAGAAACCGCAATTTTAACGTTTTTGTCAGAATAAGCTATCGACTGACGGATTTGGTCATAAACTCTACCCGAACCGAAGTTGGCAAAGGTGGTAGCATAAGGAATTTTACCGCCTATGGTCAAACCTGCTGCTATGCCCATCATGTTTGCCTCAGCAATACCTGTTTGGATAAAACGCTCAGGGTGATTTTTGATAAATGGAGCAATTTTGAGTGAACCCACCAAGTCGGCACACAAAGCCACTACATTTGGGTGGCTTTCACCCAGCTCAGTCATGGCATCAC
>JAIPAJ010000072.1 GCA_021740125.1 Leadbetterella sp.
GTTATTGGAACTTAGCACTCAGTAGAAACATGTTTAACAACGACATAGTAAAATACGAAGACAATGAAGCACCTGAAAGCTCACCCAAAACATTAGATTTAAATTCTCGAGAAGCCGAGAACAAATTACGTTTTGATGTAAATCAAACTTTGAATGGCTGGAAACTGGCTTATGGTTTGTCAACTCAGCTTGTAAAATACACGAATGAAACTTTCAATGTGATTCGGAAACAGATACTTGACGCTAACGGAAAGGTTGTTCAGCCTGAACTAAGTATCAATTTTGAAAGTCCCATCAATCCTTTCATGAAATATGGGGCATTTGTACAATTAGGTAGAAGATTTCAAAAATTAGGTCTCAGTGGGGGAATTAGAACGGATGGTAATAGTTTCACCGACAATGGAATGAATTTATTGAAAACGCTATCACCAAGAATTTCTTTGAGCTATTTTCTCAATAGCCAATGGTCAATCAATGCTTCAGCTGGTAGGTATTTCAAATTACCACCATACACTATTTTAGGTTTTGCAAATACAACAGGTACTTTATTAAATCAAGACGCTGAATATCAAATCAGTAATCATTTGGTTTCTGGCGTTGAATTTATTCCAAATGAAAGCTTGAGATTTACGCTTGAGGGATTTTATAAATTTTACCAAAATATGCCGGTTTCTAAAAATTCAGGCATTTCTTTGGCCAATTTGGGAGCTGATTTTAATGTTCTAGGCAATGAAGAAGTTTTATTCACAGGAGATGGTAAGACTTATGGAATTGAGTTTTTTGCCCAAAAGAAACTTACAAAAAGGTTTTTTGGTGTTTATTCTTATACTTACTACAGAAGTCTTTTTAGTGGTTTGGATGGCAAATTGATTTCGAGTTCATGGGACAATAGACATTTGATGAGTTTTGCTGTTGGTTATAAATTCCGAAGAAACTGGGAAGCAGGCTTGAAGTTTCGTTTGCAAGGTGGAGCTCCATACTCACCTATAAATGAAAATGCTTCAAGACTCAATTATATAACCCAAGGCACTACCGTTTATGATTATTCACGCCTAAACACACTTCGATTGGGTTCATTTAATAGCAGTGATATCAGAATTGACAAGAAAATTAACTTTAAAAGAACAGCCTTAGACTTGTATATAGATGTAACCAACTGGTATTTAGCCAAATCTCCAACTGTTCCAGAATTTACCCTGAAAAGAAACGAGACTAACACCGGTTTTGCAACAACTGATGGTGGCCAAATTAAACAAGATGCATCAAATGGAATTCCAGTAATTTTAAACGAACCATCGGCTTTGGTAACACCTACTATTGGATTTATTTGGGAATTTTAATTTTAGAACTTGTCTTTTAACGAAAAAGCACTTGGAGTTATACTTCAAGTGCTTTTTTTATAAATATTTATCAGAAAAACTTAATTCGAGCCTTCAATGGCTTGTGAAAAATCTTCAATTAAATCTTCAATATCTTCCAGGCCAACAGAAACTCGCATACTTCCTTCAAAAATACCCAATTTTGCTTTATCTTCCTTTGATACTTTGGCATGAGTTGTTGTATCAGGGTTTGTAATGGTGGTTCTGCTGTCACCAAGATTAGAAGTTAATGAAACTATTTTTAGTAGTTTGGTAAACTTCACAACACGGTCAAATCCTCCTTCAAGTTCGAAAGTTACTAATGCACCTCCTGCTGTCATTTGTTTTTTGGCCAACTCATATTGTGGATGTGAAGGCAAAAATGGATAATTGACTTTTTTAACTCCTTTGATATTTTCTAAAGCCTTGGCCAATTTTAGTGCGTTTTCACAATGTCTATCTAATCTCAATCCAAGTGTTTCTAAACCTTTTGTAAGTACCCATGCATTAAATGGTGCCAAAGAAGGTCCAGTTTGACGACAAAAAAATCTTACTTTTTCTATCAAAGCCTTTGTGCCAACTATAATTCCGCCTAAAACTCTTCCTTGACCATCAAAAAACTTGGTTGCTGAATGAACGATTAGATTTGCACCATAATCTGATGGTGTTTGGAGCATAGGAGTGGCAAAACAATTATCTACAAAATATATCAAATTATGTTTTTTCACCAATTCCCCAATCATTTCCATATCCACCAATTCAAGACCAGGATTAGAAGGCGTTTCCAAGTAGATCATTTTTGTATTGGGCTTAATGGCATTTTCCCACACCTCTTTTGGCGAAGATGCGTCAATGTATGTATGCTTTATTCCCCAATTTGGAAGAATTTGCGTAATAATCTGATGTGCAGAACCAAACAATGCTTTAGACGAAACAATATGATCTCCTGAAACCAAAGTAGCAGCAAATCCTGCAAAAACAGCAGCCATACCAGTAGCTGTTGCAATACCTTCTTCTGCATCTTCTAACATACAAACTTTATCCACAAATTCTTGAACGGTAGGGTTCGAAAATCGCGAATAAATATTGCCTTCGAGGGTATTGTCAAACAAATCTTTACCCATTTGAGCATCTTCAAAACAAAAACTACTGGTCAAGTAAAGAGGCGTAGAATGCTCTCTAAATTGTGTTTTTTCTGTTTGAATGCGAATCAATTTGGTCTGCTTTTTCATCAAAAAATATCGTTTTTATAATTATTTATCCAGTTTTTCTGAAATCCTCCCATTTTCCCAAAGAATGGAAGAAAGTACGTTTTCATATCAGCTACAAAATCACCACTTGGAAAAAATGGATCTGCAATGATTACTTCTTTTTTTACTAGATCAAAACCAACTCTGATTATTGGAATATTAGCACCGACTGCAATATAATAAAAACCTGTTTTGAGTTTATTCACATTTTTTCGGGTTCCTTCGGGGGCGATACTAATCAAGATTTTCTCAAATGAATTGATAACCGCCACTTGACTATCCACCATATTCATTTTTTCGGACCTGAATACGGGTGTTCCACCCAAAGCTTTAAAAATAAACCCAAAAGGCGGCTTAAAAAGTTCTGCTTTACCAAGGTATTTAATTTCTAATCGCATTTCAGCTCTTGCACTTATTCCAACTAAAAAATCCTGCCAACTATTGTGAGGAGCTACTGAAAGTATGGCTTTTTTGATTTTAGGATCAACGTCCCCAATCACTTTCCAACCCAAAAGCCTAAAAATTATACGTAATAAGAAGTTCATTTTCAATTAATCGGGTTAGGTGAAAAACAAATAAAGAAAATAAATATTGCCAACCAGCCTAGAATCTTTCTTGTTATTCCTAGAGGTTTAGTATCAATTGTCTCGGGATGGTAGACCCCCAAAACACGACCAATTAGAAAGCCAAAAGCTAGGAATCCAGAATAACCTGAAATTTGTGGAACGTATTTTGAAAAAGTCAACTGAAAAAGAATAACTACAAGTGCAAGTATCAAACTATTCAATTTTTTATAAAATATTTTCGAAAAGCACAAATAGTTAAAATAAACAAAAAATAAGAATTGCAAAAGAAGCATTCCTTGCTCTTCCGAATATGCCATTGTAAAGTCCGTCAATTTAAACATACCCAAACCAGAATAAGAAACCAATAAAACCAGAAAAACAGGGGATACTACGTCAAAGGCTTTTTTCCCGATTAGGGCAAAAAGAATATGACCACCGTCCAGTTGGCCAATTGGTAATAGATTAAGAGCGGTAAAAAGTAAACCCAAAAATCCTGCTAAAATTAGCGGATAATGGGTAAGTTCAAATTTGTGAGGTATCAAAGATGGATTGGCCAGATTACTTTCTAAAAAATTATATATCAGGCTTTTACCCAAGGTTATTATCTCACCATTGGTTTGATAGGTATCCAAGAATGGTCTATAATTTCCTTGAAAATTTTTGTATTCAGGATGAATAGTATATATGTATTCGTCGGGCGGCAAATAGTAAAATCCACAGGCTAAAACAACGACAGCAACAACGAAACCCGCCAGTGGCCCAGCTATGCCAATATCAAAATAATCGTTCTTTGAGTTAATCTTATCCTTGATTTTTATAAAAGCTCCGAATGTACCGATAGAGGTTAAAACTACAAACCAACCAGGGATATAGTAAGGTAACGTGACACCTATTTTGCGGATTTTGGCCATAAAATAATGTCCAAACTCATGGGTAGTAAGAAAACCCAAGAATGGAAGAGAAAACCAAAGCCCCTCCTTAAATTCTGCTAAACCCATCATGTCGCTTTGAAAAAAGAAAGATTTACCGTAAATCCACTCGGCCCCAGCAAGTGTGGTGGTAATGATGGTAACCAAAAAAAGAATGATATTGAGATAAGGGCTTTTTAGCATTTTTAAAGTATAAGTTCTAAAATTTCAGTAAAACACTCTGGAGGATTAATTTTTATACATTGTATACCTAAATCTGATGCCGCATCTATATTGTCCTGATTATCGTCTAAAAACAAAATTTCTTGAGGTTTCAAACTTACTTTATTGATAACTGCATCATAAATTTTATAATCAGGTTTCCACAATCCCATTTTGTAGGACAAAAATGTGTCATTAAAAATGGACTCGAAGTTTGCAATTCCGAATCTTGTCCTGAAATATTGTTTGCACTGCTCAATATGTATATTATTGGTATTGCTGAGCAAATAAATCGGGTATTTCATTTTCAAAGCTTCCAAAAAGTCTAACCTTTTTTTGGGCACATCCAACAACAAAGCGTTCCAAGCTTGATCAATCTCTTGATCATTAAGCGGATAACTAAGTATTTGTCGGATTACATCTCTAAATTCATCATCTGAATAAAAACCTGTTTCATATTTTCTGAAAACTTCGGCTTCTGCAAAAAGTTGCTTAATTCTTGCCGGAGTTTTAAAAGTCAATTCTGAAAAAGCCAAAACAGTTTTTTGTACATCAATATTGATGATTACATTTCCAAAATCAAATAGAACGGCCTTTATGGTAGATTTAGAACCCATACTATTCTACAACTACGCCCATTGAACAAAATTTATCAATTCTTTCGGAAATACGCTCTTGTGGAGTCAATTTCTCAAGCTCGGTTATTTCCTTAATAATGGTTTTTTTCAAGGTTTCCGACATTTCATCCCACTTTAAATGTGCTCCGCCTTGAGGCTCAGCTATGATGCCGTCTATTAAGCCATTTTGTTTCATATCTACTGCAGTCAGTTTGAGTGCTTCAGCCGCTTGTTCTTTAAACTCCCAAGTTCTCCAAAGAATAGTTGAGCAATTTTCAGGCGAAATTACTGAATACCAAGAGTTTTCAAGCATTAATACTCTGTCACCTATGGCAATCCCTAATGCTCCGCCAGAAGCTCCTTCGCCTATTATTATACAAATCACAGGCACTCTTAAGGTCATCATTTCTTTCAGATTTCGTGCAATGGCCTCACCTTGACCTCTTTCTTCTGCTTCTAAACCTGGAAACGCCCCCGGAGTGTCTATTAAAGTTACTATAGGCAAACCAAATTTTTCAGCCAATTTCATCAACCTCAGAGCCTTTCTATATCCTTCGGGATTTGGCATTCCAAAATTCCGATGCTGCCTTTCTTTGGTTTTTCTTCCTTTTTGCTGACCAATAATCATAACACTTACGCCTTCGATATTGGCTATTCCACCCACAACAGCCGGATCGTCTCTCACTGTTCGGTCTCCATGTAATTCATGAAATTCGGTGCAAATTCTTTCTATATAATCTAAGGTATAAGGTCTGTCTGGATGCCTTGAAAGCTGGACTCTCTGCCAACGGGTGAGATTCTGAAACGTTTCAGCTCTCAAAGAATCAATGGCGGATGAGAGGTTTCTCACGGCGTCGCTTACATCAACATTGTTGTCTTCGGCCAATTTTTTCATATCTTCTAATTTGGCTTCAAGTTCTGCTATCGGTTTCTCAAATTCTAATAAAGTTCTCATTGAAGTCTATTTATAATTCAAATGATTGGTTTTGATTGGGTAATTCTACGTTTTCGTAACCTTTCTTTTCTAATATTTCTTTAAAATTTGTCATGGCGTCAAAGTCTCCATGAACCAAAAACAACTTTTTTAAATTAGTTTTATCTTGGTTTTCTGCAAAGCTAATCAAATCGTTTAAATCTCCATGCCCACTAAACACATCTATTTTTTTAATGCTGGCATTTACTGCAAATTTCTTGTTTCTTATTTGTAAATCTTTCAAGTCGCCAGACAATAACCTACCTCCTACCGAGTCTTCCGTTGCATAGCCTACCATCAAAATAGTAGCATAAGGATTTTCGATGTTTTTCTCTACATGATACTCTACCCTTCCACCTTTTATCATGCCCGAAGACGAAATGATAATGCACGATTCTGTATGAATTGATGCTGCTTTACTTTCTAAATCGGTTTCAAGATAATGGAGATTCTCAAAGTCGAATATCGAATCTGTTTCTTCATAAAAATCTCTGGCCTCTTTATTTAGTTGTTTTCTGTATTTTTCATATACCTTCGTACTCACTCTAGCTAATGGACTGTCCGTAAATACTTTAATTGGCTTTATGTCGTAGTTCTGATATAGTCTATTGAGCGTATAAAGCAAACATTGGGTTCGGCCAACGCTAAAAGATGGAACAATCAATCTTCCCGTAATGTCCACACAGGCCTCTTGAATAATCTGCCTCAACACTTCCTCTGGCTCACCAGCATCTGAGTGATTTCTATTGCCGTAGGTAGATTCCATGACCAAATAATCTAACTCAGGCATCGCAACTGGGTCAACTAAAAGAGGAAAGTTTTTGCGACCAATATCTCCTGAAAAACCGATTTTTTTAAAAACTCCATTTTCCTTAACTTCAATAACTATATGAGCAGCACCTAATAAATGACCAGCTGGATAAAATGTTACATATCCGTCGTCTTTAAACTTAAATCTATTGCCAAAAGCTATAGGTACAAAGTTTTGAATAGCCTCGTCGACTTGTTTTCTCAAATAAAGCCCTTGTGTTTCTATGCTTTTCCACTTTTTAGATTTCTTGTGACTTTTCTCTATATTTTTTAAGATTTTCGAGTTCAGATTTGCAGCATCGTTCAACAGCAATTCAGATAGTTCCATTGTTGGACTCGTGCACAAAACTTGTCCTTCAAAACCAGATTGGAAAAGATTTGGAATTTGACCAGAGTGATCAATGTGGGCATGGGTCAGAAAAACAATATTTACTAGAGAAGCATCAAAAGGGAAATTTCCATACTGAAAAACCTCTCGGTGATTTTGAGAGCCATCCAATGTTGAGCCACAATCAATAAGAATACGATAATCATCCTCTAATTCTAAGAGAAACATACTACCTGTAACTTTTCTGGCTGCACCATAAAATGTAAGCCTCATTGAATACTGTTTTTTAGAAAATTTATGTAAAAGGACTGCAAAGATAGTATATTGGAGTACTATTAAAGAAAATTTTAGAAATTCATGAAAATATTTTGCATAATAATCTTACAAATAAGCACTTATTCAGGTCAATTAAATACCATTATTTCGCAATATCTAGGAAATTCCTCAGCCGAAAATACAAATGTTTCTATTAGTATAAGAAAAATATCAGATGAAAAGGAAATATTTAGCTATCAACCCAAAATGGCACTACCGCCAGCTTCTACATTAAAATTAATTACTACAGGAACAGCCCTCGATACTTTGGGGGCAGACTTCAAGTTTAAAACTTTGGTAAAAATTAGTGGCCTAATAACCAACAGCGTTTTGGATGGAAATATCATTATTGTACCAAATGGAGACCCAAGTTTTGGTTCGAAAAGGCTAGGTCTAAACTCGATCAACCAAATAGTGGATGCATTAAAGTTAAAAAAAATTAAACAGATAAATGGGCGTATACAAATTGAAGAAAAAAATAAACATGTGATCCCGAATGATTGGCTTTTAGGTGATTTAGGAAATTACTATGGTGCATTCCCCAAAGATTTTAATTACAATGAAAACTTTTATACTGTCTATTTCAATGGCGGGGATAAAATCGGTGATTCAGCTAGTATTAAAAAAGTTTCACCAAGTTCGATTAAATGGAAAATAAAAAACAACGTAACAACGGCAGATAAAGGTACGGGCGATCAGGTCAACATCTTAAATTTGGCCCCTTATAATGAAATTGTTATGAACGGAACTGTACCATTAAAGAGTACAAATTTTGAAGTTAAAGGCTCAATTCCAAACATAAACGAAGTTTTTGAAGATTTGCTTATTTTGGAATGTTCAAAAAATGGAATTACAATCTCCAACCAACTTTTAATAACTGATACCCGAATGGACACCTTGACTGTTTTAAGCTCTCCAAAACTTTCCACTATAACCGAGCATTGCAATTATAGGAGTATAAACTTCTTCGCAGACGGCTTATCCAACTATTTGATAAGCACAATAGCTGATACTTCTCAGGACTTTAATTTATTTTTGAAAAATTATTGGTCAAAAAAAGGTTTGAATCTTAACAATTTTAATTTTTTGGATGGAAGTGGCTTATCCCCTATGAATACATTTTCTTGCCAAACCATGACTTCATTTTTATCTATAATGGCCAAAGGCAAAAGCTTCGACTCTTTTTTAGCCAGTATACCAAAAGTTGGAAAGTCAGGAACTGTAGCTTCATTAGACCCATCAGGGATAACACGTGGGAGAATTCATGCTAAAAGTGGTTCCATTTCAGGAACTAGAAATTATTCAGGGTATTTTTTTAGCGAAAAAAATGAGATTTATGCATTCAGCATCTATCTGAATGGGATAAATGATACCATTCAATTATTTTCTCGGCAATTTCTGCAAAATTTATTGTTTAAAATGATTGATTTAAATCAATAGTAATTTTATTTGCCAGTGTTTTTAACGTCTTCCCAAAAAATATAAATTTAACGAAAAATGCTATCGCAATACAAAATTGGATGGTATTCTATGTGCTTTTTTAAAAATACAATTCACTCTCTCATATTTTTCACTATAAAAAAAGAAAACAATGGGAGTATCCATCTTTGACAAAATTTCTAAGGATTTAGGTCCGCTGGGTGCCATCTCGCATTTTGGTCACCACTATTTTAGCTATCCAATTCTTGAGGGTGAGATCGGCCCCTATATGACCTTTAATGGAAATAAAATCCTAAATTGGTCATTGAATAATTACCTTGGATTGTCAAATCATCCTGCTGTTAGGAAGGCAGACTCCGACGCAATTGACCAGTTTGGGCTTAGTTATCCAATGGGTTCAAGAATGATGAGTGCTAACTCTCATTACCATGAAAAATTTGAAAAAGATTTGGCGGAATTTTCAGGTTATGAAGACGCATTTCTAATGAATTTTGGATATCAAGGTATTATGTCAGTTATAGAATCCATTGTTGACCACCGCGACGTAATTGTTTTTGATGGAGATTGTCATGCTTGCTTAATAGACGGTATCAGACTTCACAAAGCCAAAGGAGGGGCATATTATAGGTACAACCACAACGATATGGCAAGTCTTGAATTGAATCTAAAAAGGGCAACGAAACTTTCCGCTCAAAACGGTGGGGGCATTTTAGTAATTACCGAAGGCGTTTTTGGGATGACAGGGCAAATTGGCAAAATTGATCAAATAGTAGCCTTAAAGGAAAGGTTTGATTTTAAACTCCTCGTTGATGATGCACATGGTTTCGGCGTTTTAGGTCCCAATGGTAGAGGAACTCCTGAACACTTTAATTGCCAAAGTGAAGTAGATTTGTATTTTGCCACTTTCACAAAAGCCATGTCAGCGATGGGAGCGTTTGTTGGAGCTAGTGCCGAGGTAGTCAAATATCTTCGTTACAATGTTAGATCACAAATTTACGCCAAAGCTCTGCCAATGGGCTATGTTTTAGGCGGCATTAAAAGGTTAGAGGTAATTAGAGAGAATCCTCAATTTCGTGAAAAATTATGGCAAATTGCTTTGAGGCTCCAGAATGGCTTGAAATCAGAAGGCTTTAACTTAGAAACAACCAATAGTCATGTAACGCCAGTTTATTTCAACAAAGATTTTACTCAAAATGAAGTTGGAAATATGGTTATAGACCTAAGGGAAAACCTGAAGATATTCTGTTCAGTGGTCATTTATCCAGTAGTGAACAAAGGTGTAGTTATGCTAAGACTCATTCCCACTTCTATGCACTCTTTTGAAGATGTGGATTACACGATAGAGGCTTTTAAAAAGATTAGAACAAAACTTCAAAACGGTGAATATGATTTTGCCATACCTTTAAGAAGTGAAATTTATTCAAACTAAAATATATTATGCCAATTATTGAGTTAAAAAACGCTTCCTGCAATTATGTATTGGAAGGAGAAGGTCAAGAAACCATTGTATTTGCTCATGGCCTACTCTGGAGTCATTGGCTTTTTCATAATCAAATTGCTTTCCTGAAATCAAAGTACCGTGTTCTTGCATTTGATTTCAGAGGTCAAGGTAAATCCACCTCTAATAACGGTAAGTACGATATGGATAGTTTGTTTGAAGATACCGTTGAGATAATTGAAACTCTTATTGGCAAGCCCGTGATTTTCGCAGGTTTATCGATGGGTGGCTATGTAGGTATCGCTTTAGGAGCCAAGCGACCCGATTTGGTCAAAAAGTTAATTTTGATGGAATCCACTACCGATGCAGAAACTGTGGATAGTATCTCAAAATACAAAATGCTGAACAATATGGTTAAAACTGTAGGGTATTGGCCCGTTGAAAAATCAATAATGGCTATCATGTTTGGTAAAAAGTTTCTGGAAGATAAATCAAGATCAAACCAATATGATACTTTTTTAAAGAAGCTTAAAGAAAATAACCGTTCACTAATTGTAAAAGCAACGGAAGGAGTCATTTTAAGAGAGTCTACAGAATATCATTTACCCAACATCAAATGTAAAACTTTAATATTGGTTGGTAGTCAAGATGTTCCATGTCCTGTGGAAAAGTCACAATACTTAGCAGATAATATAAAAAACTCACAGCTTATAATTATTGATGGGGCTGGACATACCGGAACATTGGAGGAGCCAGAGAAATATAACATGGCTATCAAGAACTTTATTGAAAATGATTGATACTTTTGGGTTGTTTTTGTTAATAAAATGATTCAAAATAAAGTTAAAACGGTTTTTCAATACATTTCATTTTCCAGCTTAAATGTAGTCCTGGCTACGCTTGTTTGTTTCATAGCCTTCTATAAACTCCCAAACAATCAGCCATTTACAGACTTTTTGTCGCTTGCCCAGCTAGGCTTGACCTGCTGGGCAATTTATATTTTAGATAGACTTCGAGATAATATCTCGTCCGTAGAAATTATTACAGATCGCCATAAATTCCATTATGAACATCAATTTATACTACAAATTTTATTGATTTCATCGGTGGCAATCACAACGGTAATAGCTCTATTTCAACCTTTTATACTCAATATTTATGGAATAATCCTTTTAGTAGTTGTAGTTTTTTATGTTTATTTTCTCTCTCCAAAATATCCATTTCTAAAAGAACTTTTCATGCCAATTATTTATATAGCTGCAGTAGTAGGTGTGCCTTTTGTTTTAAATTCAAGCATAAGTTTTAGTTCTTGGATTTTGGCTCTCATGTTTTTTGGAGTCGTAATTCAAAATGCCCTTTCATTCTCTTTATTTGAATCAGAGGAAGGCCATGACACAGAAAATATTTGCAGTAAAATTGGTCAAAGAAATACAAGAAAAGTAATTAATTACGTGACGAGTCTGAATATATTTTTGGTTATTTTCTTTTTTGCAAATCAATTGCATTACCCAAATTTGCTCTCGTTTATCCTTGTCACCATTTCAATATCTACTTCTCTAATTGTAGTAAATTCATTTAGATTCAGAGATAATTATCGCTGGATTATTGATTCCTTACTTTTTCTTCCCTTGGTTGTCTTTTAATTTTTGTATTCCTCTTCTATAAAGAGCAAATAAAACTCCTCCTATGCCGAGCATCAACAAAAAATAAGTATCTGAGAATGGGACACCTTTGTAGATAAATTGGTCAACCCAAATTACCAAAAAGCCAATACTTCCAAAAAATATCAATACATCTACCAGTTTCATATTAGTCAATTAGTTTACCAATTATTTTCATCTTATCAAAAACATTTTCGGTATGCGGTGCATCCTTCAGTTCAGCTGTCAAATCTTGCCCAGCCCAATGTTCGTAGTGTTTACCATTTTTCCAAAGTCTTGAATTTGAAACATCATACACCATTCCTTTGTATGCCACCCAAATTTCTGGTTTATCAGTCCCATTTCTAAGTGACAAAGCCCTTTTTTTAATTTCTTTTAATTCCAAAAGCTGAAAATTTAATTTCAAAAGTAATACAATTGTAGTTTTTGGTATCCTTTTCAAATAAAAATGTGGCATTTTTTTTGCCTTATACAACGAATCAAGATATATTTACGTTTTATATAGAAAACAATTTTATTATGAACAAAAGGTTACTATTTTCAACTATAATCACTTTTGGTGTTTTTGTTATATTTTCTTGTAAGCCTAAAGTTGCTCCTGTTTCTGAAAGAATTGCAAAAATATGGACAGCAAGTTCAGTAAAAGAAAATGATACTGAGGTATACAAAACTGGTGGAACTGCCAATACGAAACCTGGTTACAGTACTTATAAATTAGACCTTTCTACCCCGCCAAATGTCACTATCAGAGAAATTGATGGTGGAACATACACTGGTACATATTCAGTAACTGCCACAACTTTGTCAATCAAAGGGCTTACTCCACAACCGACTAATACAAGTGGGAATTTAGATTTTACGATTACCTCATTGTCTGATGAAGGTACAAACTTGGTTCTTACTGGCACTAAACCTTATGCAAAAACCGGGAATACCACGAATACTTATACTTTGATTACAAGTAATTAACCTCTGCTAAATATAGTAATTGAAGGTGTTTCGAAAGAGACACCTTTTTTTTTGTATATAGCTTCTTATATCTTAATTTTGTTGAATGGAAAAAGAAACAATTGAAAGTCTTGGAGAATTTGGACTTATAGATAGAATAAAAAAAAATGCGGTTATTTTCAATACCAACACCTCTTTGGGAATTGGTGACGATGCCGCTGTAATAGATAATGGCAACTCTTTTACACTTATCAGTACTGATTTTTTGCTCGAAGGTGTTCATTTTGACTTAACTTATACTCCACTTAAACATCTGGGTTATAAGGCTGTAGCTGTAAATGTTTCAGATATTGCTGCCATGAATGGCACACCTAGGCAGATAACAGTTTCAATTGCCATTAGCAATCGTTTTGATTTAGAGGCTATCGATGAATTTTATGAGGGTGTAAATGCCGCTTGTGAAGCATATCACATAGATCTTGTGGGAGGAGATACCGCCTCAAGTCGCTCAGGATTAGTTATTTCTGTGACTGCAGTTGGAGAGGTAGACAAAGACAAAATTGTTTATAGGTCAGGAGCTGGTGAAAACGACATCGTTTGTGTAACAGGTGATTTGGGAGCAGCATATATGGGTTTGCAAGTATTAGAGCGTGAAAAACAAGAATTTCTTGGCAATCCCCAGATGCAACCCAAAATAGATGATAAAACTTATGTAGTTGGAAGGCAACTAAAACCAGAAGGTCGTACAGATATCGTACATGATTTAAACGAAATAGCTGTAGTTCCTACCTCCATGATCGACATTTCAGATGGTTTGGCTTCAGAAATCCTTCACCTTTCTAAGCATTCTCAAGTTGGATTTACCGTATTTTTTGACAACATCCCGATCGAAAATATCACCTTGGAAACTTGTACTGAATTCAATTTGAATCCGATTGCCAGTATAATTAGCGGTGGAGAAGACTATGAACTATTAATGACTTTCAAGCAATCTGATTTTGAAAAGATAAAATCGATACCTGAAATTACACCAATTGGATTTGTAACAAAAGAGATAGAAAATTGGTTGGTGTTAAACTCCGGAGAAAAAACTAAAATAGTAGCCCAGGGTTGGAAATGAAAAGACTTTTTTTAATATCCTTCATCTTTTTAAGCTATTGTACATCAGCACAATATGACGAGGATATTGAAAAAAACAGGAAAATATATGCCCCCGATAAAAGGACTGTGGTTTTCGAAATAAGCTACAATGCTGGATATAATTCAATTCGAGGAAAGACCAATTCTTTAGAAGCGAAAAAGGCACTTTCAGAACTATGCCTGAAACGCAATGTCATAGATTCTATTCAATTTTTACCAGCTAAGAATAATAATTTAAAAAAATACGGAATTGTCCATGTTTCGGTAGCTAATCTTAGGACAAAACCCGAGGAATCAGCTGAGTTAGCTTCACAGATTTTGATGGGCATGCCACTTCGAATACTCGAAAAAAATAGAGGCTGGTACAGAGTTCAATGTCCAGATGATTATATTGGATGGATAGACGGATCAACGATGACCCAATTCTCTGAAAATGAATATGCTATTTACCAGTCAGCACAAAAAGCCATATTTACAAAGCCATTTGGATTTGCACTCAATGATACTTCTTCTTTAATTCGTCCTGTTAGAGATTTAAGTTTTGGTAATCTATTAACTTTTAAAAAAATAGAGAAAGGTTTTGCAGAAGTAATTTTCCCTGATGGTAAGACTGGATTTATACCAGCTAATGAAATACAGAATTCAGAAGATTGGTTAAAAACTCGTAAAACTGATAATGAGTCGTTGGTTAATTATGCTTATCAGATGATAGGAATTCCTTATTTATGGGGAGGTACTTCTTTCAAAGGGGCTGATTGTAGTGGTTTTACCAGAATGACTTTCCTAGCTGCAGGAATGTTATTGCCAAGAGATGCCTCTCAGCAAGCATTATTGGGCGAAACTGTTTCGATTGATTATGAATTCACCAAACTATCAAAGGGTGATGTGTTGTTCTTTGGAAATCTCCAAACTTCAAAAGTCACACATGTGGCTATATGGGCAGGAGACAAATCCTTCATTCATTCTTCTGGAATGATTCAAGTAAATAGTTTTGATATAAATTCTCCAAATTATGATGAATATAATCTTAAAAGACTACTTTTCGTAAAAAGAATAGATCATAAACAATTATATTTATCAGGAAAAAACTTTTACAAATTCTAAATTTAGATTTTGTAGATTTACTTATCTATCTAATATTCAACTCTAGATGAAAAAACTATCAATTTTATTGGCGGGTTCGCTATGCTCTTTTCTTTCTTTCCAAACAGAACCCCTCTCTGCCGAAGAATATGCCAAACTCACAGAATCCCAGAAAAGGACTGTGGAACATGCCCTAGATGGCATAGAATTAAAAGACCCTCAATTAGAAATTAGTCTTTTTGCATCAGAACCTATGATGACCAATCCTACCAACATGGACATTGACGCCAAAGGTAGAGTTTGGATTTGTGAAGCCTATAATTACAGGAATGCCCTCAATCCAAGAAATCCTTATAATCCTAAAGGCGACAGGATTTTGATTATGGAAGACACTGATAAAGATGGCAAAGCCGATAAATCAAAAGTATTTTATCAAGGAGAAGATATCAACGCAGCTCTAGGTATAGCGATTTTGGGAAATAAAGTCTATGTCTCATGCAG
>JAIPAJ010000073.1 GCA_021740125.1 Leadbetterella sp.
AAAAGTAATGAAAATAAAAAACGTGCAGGGAAATGATAAGGAATTTAGCATCTATAACAAAATATCAGACTCTAAAAAAATGGTGCCTATTTCTTATAGGTCTAATAGACACCATGTCATAAAAAAAAACCTCACCCCCAAGCCAAAGCGGTCTGTTTCTGTTCCCCAAGTCCTTCAATACCAAGCTCCACTACATCTCCAGCTTTCAGGTACATCGGTGGTTTGAAGCCTAGTCCCACTCCGGCAGGAGTACCCGTAGAAATCACATCACCGGGTAGTAAAGTCATGAAGTTTGACAAATAACTTACAATTTGAGGAATATTGAAAATGAGGTCGTTGGTATTTGAATCTTGCAATCTTTTTCCGTTTAGGTCAAGCCAAAGGTGCAGATTATGTGGGTCTAAGACTTCATCTTTCGTAGCCATAAAAGGCCCCAAAGGTGCAAAAGTATCGTTTGATTTACCTTTTACCCACTGTCCACCACGCTCTAGCTGAAACTCACGCTCGGAGTAGTCGTTGTGCAAAGCATAACCTGCTACATAATCCATGGCAGTTTCTTCGGTTATGTACGATGCTTTTTTACCAATAATCACTGCCAATTCCACTTCCCAGTCAGTTTTTACTGAATTTCTTGGAATAATTACATTGTCATTTGGCCCACAAAGTGCAGTGGTAGATTTAAAGAAAACAACCGGTTCTTTAGGCACATCCATACCAGATTCGGCGGCATGTTTGGCATAATTGAGTCCAATACAAATGATTTTTGAAGGTCTTGCTACACATGAGCCTAATCTTTCGGTTTCCGAAATTTCAGGACATTCATTTGTTTTTAGCCATTCTTCCAATCTTTCTAAGCCGTTAGTGGCAAAGAATTTCTCATTATAATCTTCTCCAAAAGCACTCACGTCTAATCTTTTACCTTCGGTGGTTAACACACCCGGTTTTTCGTTTTCAAAAGTTCCAAATCTTATTAATTTCATTTTGAATAAATGTATAGTGTTGAGCGTATTTCCACGCTTTTAATTGTTCAATTTTACAAATCCTCCGTCTATTACGTAATCGTTTCCAGTCACAAATGCTGCTTCATCTGATGCCAAATAAACGACCATAGCAGCAATCTCTTCAGGTTTTGCCATCCTTCCTATTGGCTGTGTATGAGAGAGTTTCTCAAACATTTCTTTCTCTTTACCTGGATAGTTTTTCTTGATAAATCCATCCACAAAAGGCGTATGCACTCTGGCTGGTGATACGCTATTGCAACGAATATTGTCCGCTACATAGTCTCTTGCAACCTGTAAAGTCATACTATAAATGGCCCCTTTACTCATGGAGTAGGCAAACCTATCAGGAATCCCAACCGTGGCTGCTATAGACGCCATATTGATTATTACCCCTCCTTCGTTTTTTATCATATAGGGAATAACAGCATGCATGCAGTTGTAAGGTCCTTTGATATTGATGCTATAAATTTTGTCCATGTCGGCTTCCTCAGTAGTTTCTACCGTACCAATATGGGCAATACCAGCATTATTCACCAAAATATTGATAGGTTGAATGGCATTTATCTTAGCCATTTTCCTCATCACTACTTCTTGATTAGAAACATCTACTTTGTGACAGTAAGCCTTGCCTCCACTAGCATTTATTAAATCAGCTTCCCGTTCTGCAAGGTCAATATTTAATTCAAAAATATGTACGATAGCACCTTGCTTAGCAAAAGCTCGCGAAATCTCCAAGCCAATGCCACTAGCACCACCAGTGACCACTGCTACTTTCTTATGTAGTTTAAACATTCCAATTGATGATTTAAATTAGGAAATCCAATTTTATTCAAAAATAAGGTAGTTTTCTTTAAGAAAAAAGTAAATAAAAAATCTCTCTCAAAATTTGACTGAATCATTTTTTTGCCTAATTTTGCACTCCAATTCAATACGGAGGTTATAGCTCAGTTGGTTAGAGCACTGGTTTGTGGTGCCGGGGGTCGTGGGTTCGAGCCCCATTAGCCTCCCCGTATATAGCGAGTCTTTTTTTAAGACTCGCTTTTTTTATGTCAAAACTAAGATGGTATAAACTTACTCCTCGCTAAAACAAACCCAAACCATTTTTGAGAAAAGAACAAATCTTCATTTAAGATTTTTTTATGAATTTATTCTAATAATTCCCTAAGGATTTGCAACTATTTAATATTTGGGTATATTTGGAATCAAAAAAACCAAAGAAAATGTTAAGTAGAGTTGCTAATTCCATCTATTGGATGAATCGCTACATTGAGCGAGTTGAAAATTATGCCCGTTTTGTAAGCGTTAACATCAATCTGTCATATGATTTACCAGGGATGATTTCTGAGCATTGGGGCTTGTTGCTAGAAGCGACTCATGATAAAGCTACTTATGATAAACTTTATTCAGAAGAAACTGAGGACAAAATTATTTACTTTATAACGTTCGACCCAAACAATCCAAATTCCATTTTCAATATCCTAGGCAATGCTAGAGAAAACGCTAGAACAGTAAAAGAGACTTTACCCAAAGAAATTTGGGAACATTTGAATAGTTTTTATCTGAGTTTTAAGCAATTTTCAACCACCAGAAAACTTGATTTCGAAGAGTTGCCTAATTTCTATGAAAATATAAAGCAGCAATGCCAACTTTTTGCAGGAATGATAGACGGTACTTTACTCAGAGATGAAGCCTATTATTTTGCCAACATGGGCAAGTTTTTGGAAAGAGCTGACAAAACTTCCAGGTTTTTGGATATTGGTTATTTCAATTTCAAATCAGTTTCAGACGTAAAAACAGCCAACCCTCAAGATTTACTGGTTTGGTCAGCCGTATTGAAATCCGTAAGTGCTTTTAATATGTATCGCCAACAATATAAAAGTTTAAAACAAGAAAATATCATTGAGTTTTTGATAAAAGACAGAGATTTCCCGAGGGCTATTTGCCACAGCATCAAAAAGGCTGAATATGCCATTTACAGAATTTCGGGTGCAAGGCCACAGGATAGCTATTCTAACGAAGCAGAAAAAGCTATCACTCAGCTCAAACACGATATTGATTTTACAGAAACAAATGAAATTATCAAATATGGACTACATAAATATTTGAATGATTTTCAAGTAAAAAATAACAAAATAGACCTAGAAATATTTAAGGTGTATTTTGCCTAGTGTCGGGAATAAATAGACTGAAAATACTAAATTTGCATCGAAACAATATTAAAACACCAAAATGACTTTTTGTTTAGGAGTAAAAACAGCCCAAGGATTAGTAGCCATATCAGACAGAAGAATAACCTCAGGGAGTGAGGTTTCGAGCGAAAAAAAACTATCGGTTCATCAAGTAAAAAACCATTCGCTATTTATAATGACAGCCGGTTTGAGGTCAGTAAGAGACAAGGCCATTACTTACTTTCAGGAAGTTTTAGACAAAGAAGACAATAATTTTGACAAACTATTTTTAGCGGTAAACGCCTTCGGGAATCAACTCAAAAGAGTAGCTCAAGAAGACAAAGAATCATTGGTAAATGCGGGGTTGAGGTTTAACCTTTCAGCTATAGTGGGTGGGCAGTTGCAAAACGACAAAGAACACAAGCTTTTTTTATTATATCCCGAAGGCAACTGGATAGAGGTTACAGAAGGTTCACAATTTATTATAATAGGAAACTCTGGCTATGGTAAACCCATCTTATACAGAAACATTAAATATTCTAGTCCTTTTGAGGAGGTTTTAAAACTGGGCTTTCTAGCTTTTGATTCTACAAGAGTGAGTGCCAACGATGTTGATTTTCCGATTGATGTACTCATTTATGAGAAGGACAGCTTCAATATTGTAGAGCACACTTTTGAGAAACACGATTTAGAACACATCTCTTATCAATGGAATGCATTGCTCAATAATTCAGTACAAAAACTACCCATCGACTGGATAGATCCTTTACTTAGAAAAAAATAAAATGACCTTAGAAGTTGAGCATCAACTAAGCTATTCTTACGCTGATTATGTGGGTCTTAATCCTCATTATTTTTTCTTAAGTCCTAAACCTACTCCCTATCAATATTTAATAAATCATGACCTCAGTATATTACCCAAACCGGATTTGCTCAATAAAAACATTGATCAGGAAGGCAATATTCAGCATGTCTGTTTTATCAATCAAAGACTAAAAACCTTTGAGGTAAACTCCAAATTCAGTATAAGAACTGAAGATTTCAAAGGACTCAATTTCGTTTTCTTTCCGTTTGAATGTGCTAAAATCCCATTTAAATATCCACAAAGAATGGCAAAATATGTTGAGTTTATACTGAATAACAAGTCAATTTCTGAGGATGTAAAAGATTTTGCTTTGGCTGTTGCAGAAAAAGCAAACTACGGAACCCTCGATTTTTTAATGGGGGTCACCACACAAATACACAAACAATTTCGTTACATCTCTAGAGAACGAGGTGACGCAGTGTTAGCCGAAGAAACCCTAAAAAGCCAAAGTGGTTCCTGCAGAGATTTTTCAATATTTATGATAGATGTTTGTGCTTCAATTGGAATACTGGCTCGATTTGTAAGTGGATATTTATACGGAAGCGAATTGCATCAGCACGACTTGCATGCTTGGGTGGAGGTACTGCTACCCGGTGGCGGGTGGCGAGGATTTGACCCTACTGAAGGCAGGGTCGTAGATAAAAATTATGTTGCCTTAGCCGCATCTATAGAATCGATCGGACTAAGTCCAGTGCGAGGAACTTTTAGGTCCATTGGTCATGTTGATTCTGTATTAAACGCCGAAGTTATTATTAAAGAATCAAAGTAATGGCTCTATTTGAGTATAACATTATGGGTAATTTATTTTAAAAAGACGCTGAATGAATTTGTGAGCATGTATCAGGCAATTTTAATTGTAATTGCTAAAAATATAAGACCAAAAAACCAAAAACTAATGTTAAATTTGAAACCTAATTTATATTCTGCGTGACATTAATAAAATCTATATCTGGAATTAGAGGAACTATTGGAGGGAAAAGTGGAGAAAGTTTAACTCCTCTAGATGTTGTGAAATTTACAGCTGCTTTTGCAGCCACAATTATCAGTAAACCTGATGTAAACAAAAAAGTTGTGATTGGTAGAGATGCCCGTCCTTCTGGCAAAATGGTGTCTGACCTAGTGGTCTCTACGCTGATAGGCATGGGATTGGATGTTATAGACTTGGGTCTTTCCACTACCCCAACAGTAGAAATTGCTGTGCCGTTAGAAGCCGCTGGAGGTGGAATAATACTCACTGCAAGTCATAATCCTATACAATGGAATGCATTAAAGCTCTTGAACGAAAAGGGAGAATTTATTTCAGGAAATGATGGTGAAAAGCTACTTGAAATTGCCGAAAAAGAAGACTTTTCGTTTGCAGAAGTAAAACAATTGGGCAAGTATCATTCCGATGACACTTATCTTCAAAAACACATTGACGCTATTTTGAACCTTTCTTCTGTAAATGTTGAAGCCATAAAAAGTGCCAATTTCAAGATAGTTGTAGATGCAGTAAATTCATCAGGAGGTTTTGCAGTACCTATGCTGCTCAAAGCACTGGGTGTAACAGAAATCAAAGAACTCAACTGTGAGCCTACAGGTATTTTTGCACATAATCCAGAGCCCCTTCCTGAAAACCTCAGGGAAATATCTGGCGAAATGAAAAAAGGAGACTACGATTTGGGTATCGTTGTAGACCCAGATGTAGACAGATTGGCCCTTATTTGTGAAGATGGCGAACCTTTTGGAGAGGAATACACGCTGGTGGCCGTTGCAGACTATATTTTGAGTATAAACAAAAAGCAGAAGAATACAACAGTCTCTAATTTATCATCTACCATGGCATTGCAAGACGTCACTGAAAAACATGGTGGAGAATATTTCTCTGCTGCTGTTGGTGAAGTAAATGTGGTAGAAAAAATGAAAGCGGCAGGATCAATAATAGGTGGAGAAGGCAACGGAGGCATTATATTCCCAGAGCTTCACTACGGAAGAGGTGCTTTGGTAGGTATCGCATTATTTCTTACGCATTTGGCCAAATTCAACAAGCCCGTTGGTTTTTTAAGAAAAAAATATCCAAATTATTTTATTGCCAAAAAGAAAATCGAGCTTGACCTAGGTACCGATGTGGATTTGATTTTAGAGAAAATTCAGAAAAAATATATCAAATATAACCTCGATACCAGAGATGGGGTAAAAATACATTTTGATAAAGAATGGGTTCACCTTAGAAAATCTAATACCGAGCCAATCATCAGAATTTATGCTGAAAGTGAGTTTGAAACCAAGGCTGACAATCTTGCCGACAAGATTATTCAAGATATTAAAGAATTGATGACAGCCTAATTTTAAATAAAAATTAGAATTGTTTTCAATAAAATATTAAGTTTACAAAGAAGCAGGAATTAACCTTCCTGTTTCTTTTTTTTAAGAAAGAATGAAGAAACAAAAGCCATTGGTGAGTGTACATTTGCTCACATACAATCATGCAAAATTCATTGCTCAGTCGATAGAAAGTGTTTTAAATCAGCAAACCAACTTTCCGTTCGAAATAGTTATTGGAGACGACCACTCAACAGATGGTACCAGCCAAATTGTTGACCAATATGTTGCACAATACCCTGACCTCATAAAAGTAGTCAGAGGCAAAACAAACAGTGGCCCACAGCCCAACTCTATCAGGATTCTGGAAAACTCACAAGGAAAGTATATGGCTGCCCTTGAAGGCGACGACTACTGGATAGACCCGCTGAAACTCCAGAAACAGGCTGATTTTATGGAACAAAACCCAGACTTTGCCATTTGCTTCACTAATACCCGAGTGGAGTTTTTTGAAAACAACGAAGAACCTTATTTGCTGAATTCAAATATAGAAAAAGACGTTTTTGAGCTGAAAGACTTAATAGCCGAAACGGAAGTTTGGTTTATGGGAACCGCTACTCTGTTTTATACGATGTCATCAATTTTTCCAGTCCAACCGTGGTTTCATAAAACAAAAAGTGGTGATATACCCATGATTATGTTGGCCGCCAGGCATGGAAAAATCAAATACTTGCCATACGTAACTGCAGCATATAGAAGACACGCTGCAGGTGCAAGTAATACAGACCATAAAGACGACGCAAAATTTTTAGAGAATAGGATAATGATGTACACCAATCTCGATAAAGATACGGGATATAAATTTCATGATAAGTTCAAGCGAAATCTTGGTGGCTGGTACTACTTATTGCTAAATTCTAAGCAATACAAAGGTTTATATTTCAAAAAACTGGTGATTGCAGCGAAATATATTTCATTAATGTATCCAAAAATTCCTCATTTAAAATTAATATTTAGAGACCACATAATACCAAAATGGGTGATGGAAGTAACCAGAAAAATTAGGAGAGCTTTGGGGATGATATAATAGGCAAAGATGATTTTTAGATTTAAAAGGGAGTGAGCATAATTAATAAATTGCTCACTCCCTTACTATTTTACGCTATAGGTTTCTCTCTAAGTGCCTTAAACATCACAAAAAGGCCAAAAAGGACTACCGGAATACTCAAAATTTGACCCATATTTAGTGTCATGGAATCTTCAAATTTCTCTTGATTTTCTTTCAAAAACTCATAGAAAAATCTCAATCCAAATATCCAAACGAAGAAAATACCCGTCAATAAACCTCTTGGAGTTTTGCTTTTCCAACGTTCGTACAAAAAGAATAAAATCACAAATAGCACCAAACAACTTATAGATTCATACAATTGTGCTGGGTGACGTGGCACTTGAATAAATTCAAAATTTTGCTTAAATAATACTCCCCAAGGCTCATCGGTGGCTTTCCCCACAATTTCGGAATTCATAAAATTACCAAATCTTATGAAACACCCACCTAAAGCACTCACTATAACCATGCGGTCGGTCAACCATAAATAATCATAGCTTGGATTTCTTTTCTTAAAAATTATTAAACCTATCAAAACACCAAATGCAGCTCCATGACTCGCCAATCCCGAATACGGGGGAATGAGCATGTCCCATAAAAAAGCCAATGGGTTGTCCATAAAATGTCCGCCTTCATAAAATACATAATGGCCAATTCTTGCACCCAAAACGATAGAAAGAATCATGGTGAGCAATAGCTTATCTAAGTCTTTTTCGTCTCTGTTTTCCAATTTAAAAACTCTGGCAATAATCTGAAAGCCAAAGAGGAATCCCATGGCAAATAAAAGGCCGTACCAACGAATTTCGAAGGTTCCTATTTTGACAATAGTTGGCGAAACATCCCACACTATTTGGTTGATTAACATCTTTTGATTATTTGATTTTGAAAAGTAAAATTAACCCATATCCTCAAAACAAACTAAAATTATTAAATTTCTTAACAAGATTTAATTATTTTTGCAACGATAAGAAGCAAAATTGAGAAAACTCCATTTCATATCGCCCCTTCGAAGACCTATTCGAAACACCCTCCGATGAGATTCGCCTCGTCTGAAATATCATTTTTTATAATTTTTTCAAAAAACATATTTTAATGAACTCCATAAAAGTTGGAATCATAGGTGGAGCTGGCTACACAGGTGGTGAGCTACTAAGAATACTGATTAATCATCCAATGACAGAGGTGGTTTTTGTAAATTCGCAGAGTCAGGCTGGCAAAACTGTTTACAGTACCCACACTGATTTATTGGGTGATACTGAACTGCTTTTTACAGATAAACTACCTTTCGAAGACGTTGATGTTATCTTCTTATGTTCAGGTCATAGTCAGTCTGCAAAGTTTTTAGCTGAAAACAATGTCCCATCATCGGTAAAAATCATTGATTTAAGTACGGATTACAGAGATGAATCAAGCGGTTTTGTGTACGGTTTGCCAGAATTAAATCGCGAAAGAATTAAAACCTCCAATAAAATCGCTAATCCTGGTTGTTTTGCCACCTCTATTCAGTTGGCTTTGCTTCCCTTAGCGGCCAATACCTTGCTAAAATCCGATGTGCATGTAAGTGCTGTCACTGGCTCCACTGGTGCAGGGCAGTCGCTAAGTGCTTCCACACATTTTAGCTGGCGAAGCAGCAATATTTCTATCTATAAGGCATTTACACATCAACACTTGGCCGAAATAAGTCAAAGTTTAAAGCAACTTCAAACTGGATTTGAGAAAGAAATAAACTTTATTCCATACCGAGGAAACTTCACGAGAGGTATCATGGCCAATGTATATTTGGACTACGAAGGAACTTTAGAAAATGCTTTAGAGATTTTTGAAAAATATTACGCAGAGCATCCTTTTTGTACGATTTCAAAAAGCCCAATAGACCTCAAGCAAGTTGTAAATACCAACAAATGCATTTTGGAAATACAAAAACATGGCAACAAGCTTTTGATTACTTCTATAATCGATAATTTAGTAAAAGGGGCTTCTGGACAAGCGGTACAAAACATGAACCTGGCATTCGGCCTAGCTGAAAATACGGGGTTAAATTTAAAAAGTGTAGGATTCTAAAAATAAAGAACAATGAAATTATTTGACGTATATCCCATAAATAATATTGAACCCGTAAAGGCTTCGGGAAGCACTATTTGGGACGAAAAAGGGCAAGAATATTTAGACATGTATGGTGGACATGCCGTTATTTCAATTGGGCATTCGCACCCACATTATGTAAAAAAACTTACTAAACAGCTTAAAAATCTCGGTTTTTACTCAAATTCTGTAAAAATACCTCTTCAAGACGAACTAGCTGATAAACTAGGAAAACTATCCAGTTTAAAAGATTACAGTCTATTTTTGGCCAATTCAGGAGCTGAAGCTAACGAAAATGCACTAAAACTAGCGTCTTTTCATAATGGAAGAACAAAAATAGTAGCTTTCACCAAAAGTTTTCATGGTAGAACATCTGCTGCTGTGTCGGTAACCGACAACCCCTCGATTAAAGCACCCATAAACTTTACAGATCATGTAGTTTTTGTGCCTTTCAATGATGTAGAAGCGACAAAAAAAGCAATCGATAATGAAACTTGTGCCGTAATTGTGGAAGGGATTCAAGGAGTGGGTGGAATCCAAGTAGCCACGGAGGAATTCATGAAAGCCATCAGAACTTCCTGTGATAAAACTGGAGCCATATTTATACACGATTCTGTACAGTGTGGCTTTGGACGTTCTGGTAAATTTTTCACTTTCCAACACTATAAAATTAAGCCAGACATTGTAAGTATGGCCAAAGGGATGGGGAATGGGTTTCCAATCGGTGGAATTCTAATTTCACCAAAATTCAAGGCTAAACATGGATTATTAGGCACTACATTTGGAGGAAATCATCTTGCTTGTGCTGCCGGAATAGCAGTTTTGGATGTTATCAAAAAGGAAAAATTGGTTGAAAATGCCGCAGAAATCGGTAAGTATCTTTTAACCGAATTAGGCAAGCTTAAAAACGTTAAAGAGATCAGAGGAAAAGGGCTTATGATAGGAATAGAACTTAAGGAATCTGTAGGTGAAATTAGAAATAAGTTACTTTATGAAGACCATATCTTTACAGGCGTAGCTGGTGCAAATACCATCCGACTACTTCCAAGTTTGGCACTTACCAAGGCTGAAGCTGATAGGTTTTTAGAAGCTTTAAGGAAATATGTAAAATAGTAAAAGAGGCTCTAAAGCCTCTTTTACTTTACTCTAATTCGGCCTTGAGGATATCTGTTCATAAAACCGCAACCAATATTTACATTGGCAAAACTATTTGAACTTGTAGCAGTAAACTTATTACCATTTAGCAATAATGCTTGATCAAACGCCAATTGAAAGCAATTAGAAGCTGTCATGATATTGTTTTTAAAACCAGAAATAACTTCCAAATGTGTTTGATGGCTAAATTTCTTTTTTGCGAAATTGCAGTTTAAAAAATTTATTGTACTATTATCACTAGAAACATTTACATCTATATAACAGTAGTCTGCGAGAAACTCACAATCCTGAATATTTACTTTTTTTGTACTAGAAAATTTTAAACTGAAAAAATAAATATCTCTAAAACTTAAATTTTTCAAAGTTGATTCCAGATTTGATTTTAAGTCCAAAATACCAAATACGCAATTATCGAAAAAAACGTGATGTATATTAGGCAAGGCTGTACCAAAGGAAGAATTTGATACCCTCTCAAAATTCAACCCCGCTTTCGCATTTTTTATTAAAGCATAAGATACCTCCAAATCATATTCAGACACTATCCCACCCCAATCTCCGTCAGTTGTGACCGTTTCGTTCGACTTGAATTCAATAATTTTGGATGATTCTCCATTAGCAACGAGTTTACCTAAAATATTGATTACCAATGGAGTAGGAAGTTTTTTAATTTTAATGATTGTTCCAGGCTTAATAATCAATGAAAGCCCCTTAGGTACAGTTATATCCCCATTAAGATTTACATTTCCTGTCCATGTTTCATTTTTTGTTAATACATGGCCCTCAATTGTGCCTGTGATAGTATCATCATAAATTCCAGAGATAGTTACTACACTCGGCTTACCTACAACACCTAGTACTTTTGGTGTAATGATGACTTTTGCCTCAAAGGGGCCAGCTTGAAGTGTTGTGGGATCAATACTAACGGATATTGAATCACTTGAAGCTATTGTTTCACTATTTTTACCCAATTTCACCCAGGGCTTGTCAGAAACTGCATCATAGCTTAAACTCTCAAGTCCTATCTTTTTTAAATTAATTTTGGCTGAAACTGCCTTTTTTATTGTGCCGAGTGAAATAGAATTTGTGTTAGTTTGGAGAATAGTAGGCACAAATTTGCCTTTTACTTCAATCTGATAATCAGGAACTGTGACATCATTTACTGTTGACTTTACCGTTAAAGTAGCATTATTGTCAGCTTCTATTAAATCCTTGGCTAATAAATCTACGTGAAACTTAACTGTATCTGCTAAAAAACTTAGTGAACCCTCTTTTGAATCAAGTACAAGCCAACTCTTATTCGAAATAATCGTATACTTAATAACGCCAATGCCATCTTTTTTTAGTCTAAAATGTCCTTTCGAACTAGATTTTATATCCCCAAGATCGACTTGATTTTTTGAAACCACCAATTTGGGATTAGGAATTGGAAGAGAAGCAGGTACAGGTTCCTCACAGGATATAAATAAAATTAGAAAAGCAAAATAAACACCGAGTATTTTCAAAACTAACTAAATTAAAATTCAAAATTAAGGCTTAAATCCAAATAAAGGAACCTATTCATCGATTGTTTTAGTCAAAACCACTGATAAATAGGCTCCTAAATAATCAAGCTGTAAGTTATTCAAAGACAATTATAAAGTAATTTCACTCAACTTTTTTGTTTATTTTCGAAAAAATATAGTACACTGGAATGCCGATAGCCACTATAAATATCCCAGGAATAGTAAATTGCGGTTTTTCGAAAAACAGTATAATTACCAAAGAAAGTGAAAGAAAAACATATAATGCTGGCAAAACTGGAAACAATGGAGCCTTTACAGGTCTTTCAAGACTTGGTTCTTTTTTTCTAAGAATAAAAATTCCGAAAATCGTGAAGGCATAAAACAAGATTACTACACCCATCAAATAATCGAGCAAATCGCCATACTTACCCGTAAAACAAAGGAAACAAGCCCAGAAACACTGCCACCAAAGAGCATTTTGAGGCACTCCATTGACATTTAATTTTCCAAAACTTTTGAAAAACAAACCATCTTTTGCCATTGTGTAATATACCCTCGCTCCTGAGAGAATTAGGCCATTATTACATCCAAAAGTCGAAATCATAATCAAAATAGCTACAAAAATGGCAAATTTGGCTCCTCCAATAATAATCGCAGTAGCTGCGGCCACTCTATCTTCTGAAGCAAACTGAATACCTCTCGCCATTACATCGACGCCGTTTGGGTCGCCCTTTAAAGGCAGAATACTCAAATAAGATAAATTCATTAGAAAATAAAGAACAGTCACTAATATGGTTCCGATGGCCATACCCATAGGTATAGTTTTCTTGGGATTAACCACCTCATCTCCAGCAAAAGTAAGTCCGTTCCAAGCGTCTGATGAAAATAGTGTACCTACTTGTGTAACACCTAAGGCCATTATAATACCTAAAAAAGACAAATTGGTTACATTCAAAACCCCATCTATAGACTCTGACTTACTGGGTGTAAACATATCACCAAAATTTAAAGAAATGACTTCCGAATTAGCCCCCAAAGCAAAACCAAGAACAATCAGTAATCCTATGGCTACCAATTTTGTACTGCTAAAAATATTCTGAATTATTTTACCATAGTTTACGCCATTGGTGTTTGCCCACGTCAATAGTATAATACTAAAAATGGCCAAGACTCGCTGTGGAGTTATTTTAAAAGAAGTATCGCCTAGAGCCATCCAAACATCTGTATCATTAATGACTGATGGAAACAAAACCCCCGTATATTTTGCAAAAGCCACCGCTACTGCTGCTATGGTACCCGTTTGTATAACCGCAAAAAAAGACCATCCATATAAAAATGCCAATAACTTTCCATAGGCCTTTTGTAAATAAACGTATTGTCCCCCAGCTTGTGGATACATGGACGTAAGTTCTCCATAACATAAGGCTCCTGTCATGGTTAAAACTCCCGCTAAAATCCACGAACACAAAAGCCAACCAGCAGAGCCAGTTTGTCTGGCCACATCGGCACTTACCACAAAAATTCCTGAACCAATCATTGATCCGGAAACCAACATTACGGCATCAAATAGTTTAATCTCTCTCTTAAATCCAGACATACAATTTCTATTAGGGTTATTATTTTTAGTTTGTTTAAAAACTTTACAAATAAAGCAAAAAAAACACATATAAACCTCTAAAGTTTTCTAGGCAAAAAAATCTTATGTAAAGCACTGTTGGCTAGATTATTGCTGGAAATTAATGGTCAAAATCGAGTGAAAAAACAATTACAATAAAATGAAAAACCTAAAATTAATTTTTGGTTTAGGGGCAATAGCATTGGCCTCTAACCTCATGTCGTGCGAACAGGATAATCTGGCTTCTGCAGATTACCCTCAAACAGAAAATGCAATAACAGTTGAACCTGGTGAAATCAAACTTAAGTTGGTAGATTTGCCAAATCCAATCAAAGGATATTTAGAAGCGAATTACAATGGTTTCGTTTTTTTAGAGGCAAAAAAAATAACATCCACAGCCGGTACAAATGTTTATATGGTTAAGTTCCTATTAAAATTTGTACCTTATGAAATAAAATTTGATGCCGAAGGAAAAGTATTATCACAAAAAAAAGGCGGTATTCCGGAACAAATAATCAAAGAAAGTGAATTGTTAAGTACCATAAGTACTTATCTTAAAGCCAATTACAGTGGATACAAGTTTATTTCGGCAAAAAAGTACGAAGTTGACAAAAAAACATATTTTGAGATAAAAATAAAGACTAGCAATGGAGGAATCGTAGAGCTAAAATTTGATTCTGAAGGAAAAATTCTAATTATTTTCGCCGAAGGTCAAACTACCGCTTCATTAAAAGAATCTGAGTTATTACCCAATATTATTTCCTATTTGAAATCAAAATATACAGCCTACACGTTGATTTCTGCAAAAAAGGTCTCTAAAAATGGAGTGATTTATTATGAATTAAAAGTCAAGTCAGGTAACAATACTTTTGAAATCAAATTCAATTCAAATGGTGTTGTTGTAGAAAGTTCGGATCAAAGTGTTAAGAGTTCTCAAATAACCTCAACCTCAATGCCTGCCTCAGTTCAAGAATATTTAATGGCCAATTATGCAGGGTATACATTTATTTCAGGTGAAAGAACTGAAAAAGCCACGGGTACATTTATTTACCTTAAAATTAAACTAAACAACATCACCTATGAACTCAAATTTGATGGAAACGGCATTTTTCAAAGTGCCTCAGGTAGCAATAAAACTTCTGTAGTAAAATTAGTTTTAACTGATTTACCGTCAACAGCAGGGAGCTATTTAAAAACAACTTTCCCTCAAATGGTATTTATATCTGGTACAAAAGTAACAAAAAATGAGTCTGTTACTTATGTCATTAAAATCAAATCAGGTCAAAAAGAATTTATAGTCATTTTTGATAGTAGTGGCAAAATGATTTCAAATAAACGGTCATAAAGAATACACATTTTATCATAATATTAAATGGTCGAGAATAGTTCTCGGCCATTTTTTTTGTAAAAGTATTAAAAGGATGAACTTTTTCAAATTATTATATGTATATACATTAATTGTTAAAACTTAAATCAAATTCTCAAATGAAAAAAGTATTTTTATCTTTAGTCGCTGGACTAGTATCATTGGCGACGTTCGCACAAACATGGTCATTAGACAAGGCTCATTCTAATGTTGGATTCACGATCACGCACATGATGATTTCTGATGTTGACGGTAGCTTCAAATCTTATGATGCAAAATTAACATCTTCAAAAGTAGATTTTTCTGATGCAGTTTTCGAATTCACTGCTGAAGTAGGTAGTATCAACACTGGCAACGACATGAGAGATGGACACCTTAAAAGCCCTGATTTC
>JAIPAJ010000074.1 GCA_021740125.1 Leadbetterella sp.
GATTTTAAAATGATGGAATACCTAATAGTCCCAGAGAATTCAAAAACTGATATCAGGACTTATTATGGTGAGAAAGTTGGAGATGCTTTAGTTACTTGTAGAGTCACACTCACCAAAGAAAAACTAATGGCGAGTGTTACCGAAAATGGACAAACAATCATTCTAGAAAAAGTTACAGGTTCATTATTGAGTGATGATTATGAGGTGTATTTGTCTCCGAATTATGAAAATGAATGTCAGGTTAATACCCATATAGAAAAAAAAGGTAAAATTTCTGCTGAGAAAGCTATTCTAAATTATTCTTATGGAGCGACTTTAAAAACCTACAAGCTTGCTTTGGTAATTACATCTGAATTTTATGCTGTACGGGGGAATACAGATGAAGCGGTAAATAGTGAAATAGTAGCCATTGTAAATAATTTAAATGGAATTTATGAGAAAGAAGTAGCCGTGAGGTTTACTTTGGTTTCGCCAAATAATCCTGTAAGTACAAATTTTTTTCACAAACATACAGGTAACACTGGTACCTTAATCGGAGATTTGTTCAATATTCAAACCGAGGTCTTTTCTAGATTTGGTTCGGGGAACTTAGATATTGGGCATTGCTTGCATAGCTCTGGGGGAGGTGTGGCATATCTAAATGGGGTTTGTAACATCGGAAATAAAGCTGCTGCACTTTCTGGAAGCACCACTTCTTCAAGCGTTTTGTTATTCGCACATGAGGTTGGACATCAATTTAATGCTGACCATACTTTTAACGGTAATGGCAGTGGCAATTGTAGCCCTTCAAACAGAGGTAATAATTCGGCATATGAGCCTGGAAGTGGCAATACCATCATGTCTTATGCTAGTTTATGCTCGCCAGGAGCCTATAATTTAATAGGTGGTAAGGTGCCTTATTTTCATACAAAATCTTTACAGGATATCTCCTCCTATATTACCACGGGCACTGGCAGTACCTGTGGAATTGCGACTGCCACCACTAATACACCACCAGTTGTTTCGGCAGGTCTGTCCTACACCATTCCTAAAAATACACCATTTAAACTCATTGGTTCAGGAAGTGATGTTAACAATGATGATTTAACCTATACATGGGAACAATTTAACCTAGCAGCTGTAAGCGACACGGGTAAATTAGGAAATAAAGTAAATACGCTGGGTGGAAATGCAGTAGATAGCCCAACGGCTCCGCTTTTTAGGACATCACAATCAAGTAGTCCCATAAGATATTTCCCAGCTTTAACATACGTACTTAATAACAACAATAACCCCGCAGATAATGTTGGTGAAGATTTAACGAATGTAGGTAGAGTTTTAAACTTTAGACTGACAGGACGAGATAACAAATCAGGCGGAGGGGGTGTGCATTGTGCGGCAGTAGCCGTGACTGTGGATGCCACAAAAGGCCCTTTATCCGTTACCTCACCTAATACATCAATCAGTATAGCCGCTGGTGCATCACATACAGTAACTTGGGCTGTAAACAGTACCAATTCTTTAAGTCCCAATGTTAAAATTTTGCTTTCAATTGATGGAGGAGGATCATTTCCGTTTATTTTGTCTTCGTCAACCTCCAATGATGGCAGCGAGTCGGTTGTTATTCCATCCAATGTACCCAATTCTACTTTAGCTAGAATAATTGTAGCCAGCAATAACAGTTCTACAGCGGAGTTTTTTGATGCCTCAGATGTGAATTTTAGCATTACTTCAGCGTGTTTGGTAAAATCCTCTATAGTTTGTACGGAAAACCCTGTTAGTGCAATGGTTGGTAATGCCTCTTTAAACTTGGGTATGAGCAGAGTGACTTCTTTGACTCTACTAAACAATACTAAGGTAATGTCAGCCAGTTCGACTACGAACAGGCCATTAATAAATTATACTGATGAAACGCTGATTACATGTCAAAATCCTGGATCCTGGCCCACAATATTAATGGCATTTAGGGTTTCTAAATCAGGTAATTATACCCTACGTGCTGATGGAGACAATGGAGCCGATTTTCTGCCTTTTAGTGTATTTAATAACAATGTCTATAATTGTGGAAGTTTTGTAGGAAGTAATTCTTTTGACATTATTAGTTGGAATTCAAATAGAAATTTAAGTCTTAATGCTTGTCAAACTTATTATATTTTAATTATCCCTGTTTTCGATCCAAATAATATTACACTTTCTATCTCTGGTTCTGGCGAAGTTTACGAAGTGATTACAGACCCGTCCGGTTTCTCCTACACCTACGCAGCAGTTAACCAAAGTAATAATCTTATAGAAGACGTTTCATCTTCTTCTAACTTTACAAATTCAGCGGCTGGGACTTACAAAATTTATGGTTTAATGTATGTCAATGGGTTTAATACCAATACTTTAACTGGAAAAACTATCGAACAAGCCTACGGATTGGGGAGCTGTATTTTGTTTAGCAATAATTCGAAACCTGTTACTATTATGCCCAATCCTTGTGCCAGCACGGTCGAGCTTATTCATCCCACTGACGATATTACCACAGGCACAGTTACAAAAGTAGCTGCTAGCGGATTGGGTGGGAAGATTACAGCCAGCAACTGGGTGAGGGGCTCTGGAACTCGGGCAACTTATACGGCACGTGCAATAGAACTAAAAGAAGGTTTTGTGGCAGAACAAGGTACGATATTTAGAGCGGAGGTGGGTGGCTGTAATTAAAATTAAATCAGGTTTTTGGAGATAAAATTTACCAAAGAACCTTCAGCGACTTTTTGTGAAAAAGGGAGATATTGACGAAGGAGTAAAAAAAGCTCATCTTCAGGGAAAAATTCACTAAGAATTTGGTAAACAGCTAAGTAACTTTCTTTTTCGCTATTAATAATGTGATTACTTGCCCCACTTGGTGGAAATTTAAAATGGTTAATGATATTTAAAAATGTCTTTTTTTTATTCTGTTTTAACATTTCTTCTAAATAGGGCACAAAATACTGTATGAGTTGATATTGTGGAAGATAATCAATCAATTTGGTATAATTTTTCTCATAACCAGCCAATTTAATACAGAATAAATCCGTATTCGAAAACTTATCGCTTTGGGCGTTTGTCCGAAATTTGGTGAGGAGGTTAATTCTATAACTACGTTTTTCGTTTTCATCGGTCATGGCTTCATACACTTCCAAGAAATCCTCAAAATTTCCCGTAAAAGGGATGAGCTGTTTTTTTATTTCGATAGATTTCTCGGGTTGTTTGGTAGCAGCATAAAGTTTCTTTAGAAAAACCCAATACGGGAAATTATATTCAGGGTAATAGTTATTTCTAATTAGCTTGTTACAAAGCTCAATCGCTTTTTCGAAGTTGTTGGCATTTATCAGTTTATTAATAAATTCTGTGTTAAAATCATTGCTTTGATTTAAAGGCAATAGCTGTTCTCCGTATTTTTCAAAAGTATCGGTAGCTTCAATCATTTCCCAAACTACTTGCGTGAAGTATTTATCGCCAAATTTGGTGTCGCTATGAAACTTTGTATATCGTTCTATCAAAAGTTCTAAGATATGCAATTTGCCGTTTTCATTCGCTTTTTCAAATATTCCCCAGAGGATTTTTAGCGGGTTAGCATCTAATCCATGCGAAGCTAGTAAATTATTAGCAAGTAGCTTAACGGCCAATTTAAAGTCTTCCTCTGAAAGTTGCTCATTAAAATACTCAGCAATTTTTGCTTCTATCTTTTTCTGAATATTGACATAGCTTGCGGAATTTAAGGAATTGTGAGCAGTAACTTGTTTAGACATAGCTTGATAAAGTATGTCAAGCTGTTCAAAATGGATATAAAGGGTTGGTTTTTTGAGGTATAAATTTATGTGATTCATTGCAAAGCTTTCCCACAACGACATGGCTTTCTTAAAAACAGCAGCTTCTACGTTTCTTTTTGATCCAACGACTGCTTTCAACAGCTCTTTTAGTTTTTTTTCTAGAGCTGGTAAAGTCCAAAATTTATTTTCATTTTTCGTAAATTCCTGAATAAATTCTATCTGAAGTGCTTTGTCTTGCTCAAAAACTTTCTTGACCCATGTTTTCAGGTCGTCATGGCTAAGTTCTGAAAAAATCTTGTCGAGTGGAGATATTTTGTTTTTTGTAAGTTTTGGTGCGATTATTTTTTCGTTTCCGACCAAATGCTGTATTAAAGCAAATTTATGCTGGCACAGTGTTTGGCCTTTTGGACATTCGCAATTGCTAGAAATTATCTCCTGTTTTGGGTTTATATGCAGATTTACATCAAATGATTGATCGCCTTGGTCTACAAAAGACACAAAGTGACCTTTAGTTTCTTCATCACATTCTCTGACAGAGCACTGTGCAGCCGAAAGTTTTACGTCGTCTGCAAAATGATTTTTAAAATTATTGAGACTAAGATTGGCCATAAAACACTTACTTTTTGTCAAAAATAGTAATCGAGTGTGTAGTCAGCAAACATACGAACTTCGTAAAGTATATTGCAAAAAAAAACAGCTTCTCTTTCGAGAAACTGCCTTTTTCATTTATTCATTTTTACCTCAACCTTAATTCAAAGCGAACTCACCACTAGCGGTCAATTCTACATCTTCAGCAACAACAGCAGCTGGCATGGCACCAACACCAAAGTCTGTTCTTTTTATAGTTCCAGTAACCTTAAAACCTACCAATTTCTTTCCTTGACGGTTAGTTCCAGTTCCTAATTTTGTCAAATTCAATGTTACTGGTTTAGTAACACCTTTCATAGTTAAATTTCCAGAAAGAGCATATTTGTTTCCACCTGTGCTTTTGATTCCTGTGCTTTTGAAAGTCATTGTTGGGTGCTTAGCAGTGTCAAAAATGTCTTCTTTTTGCAAGTGACCATCACGCATTTCGTTGTTGGTTGTTACCTTGGTCATGTCAGCTGTAAGCTCAAATGTTGCGTCAGAGAAATCTTCTTTTGAAGAAGTGATGCTGGCGTCAAATGATTTGAAAACACCGTCAACTTCTGACATCAAAAGGTGAGTCACCGTGAAAGTCAACTTTGAATGTGCTTTGTCAAGTGTCCATTTTTGAGCTGATGCGGCAATTGTCATAAAAAGTGCGATTGCCAAAAGACTGATTTTTTTCATTTTGAAAATAAATTTTAGATTAGAAATTATAATTGTTTAAATACGAATACGGTTTTTATTTTAAAAGGTTGCGAAACGTAGGATTTTAAAAAATAGCCAGTTTCGTATTTTTCGAAACCAGCTATTTTCTCAATTAGTTCTCGTCTCCACCACTTTTCACGTCGTCATTTTTTACTTTTTTCTTCTCGGCCACAAATCTCATGTTGCCAATTTTATAACTAAACGTAGCTTTAATGTTCGAATTGTACATGTAATTTACCGATTTTTGGGAAATCACTGGCGTATTAGTAGAGTTTCTCATGACCATACCCCCAAAGAAGTTTTCTGCGGCCATACCAAAACTAGCTTTTTTACCAAAATCTTTTCTGATGCCCAAAGAGTACATGCCCATTCCGCCTTGTGTTCCTTGAAGGTTAATGTTGTTGCCTCTCATGCCACCACCAGCTTGCATAGCCCAGCCTTTTTTCAATTTAAGATTGGTCATCAATCTTCCACTCAATATGATGCCGTCATTGCTAACTTTTTCTGAGATGCCAGTTAATCCTGTCTGAAATCCTTCTAAATATCTGTAATACACATCTATACCACCATTAAGGGTCCAGTTTGATGATAAAATTACGTTTCCAAATACGTTGGTTCCCAAAGTTTGCTCTTTACCAATGTTCTCAAAGGTAGTAATTATTGCACCAGGGATAGAATCTGAAGCGAAACTTACACGCGTTATAGAATTGTTAGATTGACGAGCAAATAAAGAAATTGTCAAGTACGATTTTTTAATGCTTTTACTTAAACTAAACTCCACGTTATCAGTTAATTCTGGATTAAGACTGGCGTTACCATAGCTTATGTTTAGGGGATTTACCAAGTTAACGTTAGGGTTAAGTTGTTGTAATCCAGGTCTTTGTATCCTTCTATTGTATCCCAATTTATAAGTTGATGCTTTTATGGTTTTAGAGACATTGATACTAGGTACCAAGTTAGAGTAAGCAGGGATTTCTATGTTTCCTCTAGAGTCATCTGCTGAGATTTCAGTATATTCGTATCGTGCCCCTAGTTTAAAGTTAAATTTCTTTTTGGTGGAGAATAAATAAGAAGCATAGGCCGCCATGACGTTTTGGGAGTAGTTTAGGTAACCAGACGGATTTCTAGCATCGCTGCTGAAACTTCCTGTTGGGTTGGCTAAAAGATATTCAAACTGACTCTCTACCGTTCTAAATACTCCTTTAGCTCCGAATTCAATTTGTTGCTTTTTGCCAATTGGACTGACATAATCAGACTGAACAGTGATCTCTGTGTTTAAGTTATCGTTGATGTTTTTCTGTCTGCTTAAAATTTCGTTAGAAATATTCAAAAGGTCAGAGTCGAAGTTATTGATTAGTTTGTTCTGACTAAACTGCGTAGAAACTGACCATTCTTGTCCTGGTTTGAAAGTTCTGATATAGTCAATATTCGCATCCATTGAGTTTGATCTGTCAATTGAAGATATATCTCTAATTGATGAGTTTAGTAAAGAACCATTTAAAAAGCTAGAAGAATTCAAAATTTGGTCTCTATCAAAACTACGCAACCCAAAGGCTAATGTCCCTGACAAAGATTGGTTTTTTGCCAATTCGTAATCTAAACCGATATTGTATCTACCAAACATTCCGAAATGATTTCCGTCTTGGTTTTGTTCTGTGCTTACGCCAGTGCTTTTAAGCAACTGCGTAGTTTCTCCCGCGGATTTATTATAAAAAGCTCTTCCAAATCCACCCAAAGTGATACCCAATTTGCCTTTACGGAAGTTTCCGTTTAATCCAAGATTTGATCCTCTCAAGCCTACTCCTGAGTCGATATTTAAGTTTAGTCCTTGTAAAGAAGATTTTTTAGTGATGATGTTGATAATACCAGCTGAGCCTTCAGCGTCGTATTTGGCTGATGGAGAAGTAATAACTTCCACACTTTTGATAATGTCTGCAGGAATCATTTTTAAGGCATCTGCAATACTGCTGGCTACAATCGTAGATGGTTTATTATTAATCAAGACTCTGATATTTTCGCTACCTCTTAGTGAAACGTTGCCTTCTAAGTCTACGCTTAGCATCGGAACATTCTTAAGGATATCAGATGCATCACCACCTTTGGCTGAAAGGTCCTTTTCGGCATTGTACACCAATCTGTCTACTTTTTCTTCAATCATGGCAGCTTGTCCACTGACTACAAGTTCGTCTAGTTGTTTGGCACTTTGTTTTAATTTAATTACCCCTAACTCTACGTCTTTGCCTTTTTCAACTACTACTTTTTCGATGATTTTATTTTCAAAACCAATAAAAGAGATCTGCACATTATAAGTTCCTGCGGCTACTCTTTTCATTGAGAAAAAACCTTTTTCGTCAGCCATTGTACCATCAATTGGCTTTTTGGTAGTGACATCAATCAAAGCAATATTTGCAAATTCTACTGCTGTAGTAAGTGCATCGTCAACAACATTACCTGAAATTTTAGAATTTCCTTTGGGTACATTGGCCTCAAGGTCAAGTGTCGCAGGTTTTTGGGTATTTCCAGTCGGCCTTCCATTTTCGCCGCCACTTGGACGCCCCATTCCTCCGCCTCCACCTGGAGGGCCCCATTGTGCAAACGCCGCATTGAATCCTAGACCAATTAATACTGTTAATAAAATCTTTTTCATTTTGATATTTTTTTGATGTTCTATTGTTTTCTTGTGGAATTATGACACAAATTAAGGCAGGAAGTTTAGTAATAATATTGCCTAATAGACAAAAGGCTGTATTAATTCGACAATCCTCTATGTTTTCTTAGTTTTTGGTCTTTTTTGCTATAAATAGGCATTCTTCGACCCAATTGACCTATTCATAGAGAAATTCATGTAAAACGTATAATATGGGTATTTTTTGGTCATAAATAATTAAAAATCAACGTAATATTGAAACTTATAAAAGGAATAAATGCAAACAAAAACCATATTTTCGAACAAAAGAGTCTTAGTAATGCACCTATCTTTTTGGTGTCTTTATTTCTCTTTTTTCTTTTATCAGATTACTTTTTTCAGGCACAAAGACGATATTAATATTGGAAGAGCATTAGTAGATGCTCTGACGCACGTCTTGTTTATGGGTGCCGCTAGTTACCTCAATTATTTCGTTTGGCTACCTAGATTTCTGAAACATAAAAACATTTGGAGGTATCTGTTAGAGTTTTTTGTGCCTTTTTTTATTATCGTTTTTCTACATATTTCCTTTAAGCGTTTTCTTTATTCGGAGTTTATTGAGCAGGGCAAAGGTTTTATGAACAGTGGTAAGTTTATTTTTCAGCATACGGCTATTACGCTCTTTATTGCCATTTTTGTTGGTATGTTGAAGTTTGTGGAGGATTGGTTTGCATTAGAGTCTAAAAAGAAAGAAGTGGAGAATGAAAAATTGGTTTCTGAACTCAGGTTCCTCAAGGCTCAGATTAATCCTCATTTTCTCTTTAATACGCTCAATAATCTTTATTATTTGGCAACAGTAAACTCACCTAATACCACAGAAGTTATAGAAAAACTCTCGCAAATGATGCGTTACATGCTATATGAGTCTAACCATCCATTGGTTTCACTAGAGAAGGAACTGGCCTATATGGAGAATTATATTAGCCTAGAGAAACTGAGACTAGATAACCAAGTACCAGTTAGTTTTGAAGTTATCGGTAATCCGAAAACTGTACAGATTGTGCCTTTGATATTAATTACGTTTTTAGAAAACGCATTTAAACATGGGGTAAGTAACAATTTCAAAGGTTCTTATGTGGAGTTATCAGTGGAAATACTTGCAAAAAGTATTGTTTATAAGGTCAAAAACAGTAAATTGCCTAAGGATTCTATTTTGGAAAAGTCAGGAATTGGCCTCCAGAATGTGAAACGTAGGTTGGAATTGAGCTATCCAGACAGATACAGAATGGAGCAAAGCGAAACCGACCAAACTTATGAAGTTTCTCTGAAAATCGACCTTTAATAATGACCCCATATAGTTGCATAATTGTTGAAGATGAGCCTCTAGCACGTAATTTGCTTTCGGCTTATATCTCTAAAGTGCCACGCTTACACCTAATACAGTCTTTTTCTAATGCCCTAGATGCATTAGAATATTTAAGAGAAAATCCTGTGGATGTCCTTTTTTCTGATATTCAGATGCCGGAAGTAACTGGGATTACTTTGCTCAAGTTACTCAAATCCAAGCCGCTAATAATTCTAACTACAGCCTATTCAGAGTATGCTTTGGAAGGTTATGAACTTGAAGTGTATGATTATTTGCTAAAGCCCATTAGTTTTGAGCGTTTTTTAAAAGCAGTAGAAAAGGGAATTGCGAGATTAGACGGAAATAACTCCTCATCAGGCACACAAGTGCTTATACAGGAAATGCAAACGGTTCCACCTGTGGATTATATTTTTGTAAAAGATGGTACTAAACTTATAAAAATCAACCTGTCAGATATTCTTTACATTGAAGGTTTGAAAGATTATGTTTGTATTTATACGGCAAATAGAAAAATAATTTCACTGCAAACCATGAAATCGCTCGAAGCATCTTTACCAAGTGATAGATTTGTGCGGGTGCACAACAGTTTTATTATTTCTCTCGCTGCTATTGAAGAAATCGAAAAAGATAGATTGGTTATCAATAAAAGTACTATTCCGATTTCGGATACCTATAAAAAAGCCTTCAGAGAAATAGTTGATAAAAGACAGATAGGTAGCTAGTTTATTGGTAACTGGTTATTAGTAAATTAGTTACTGGTGTTTTGTTTACTGGTTATAAAACCACAACGGTCAAATAATAGTCGGAACTGAATATGATGGATTTGGAAAGCAAAAGAGCGGTCAGACGATAGTCGGACCTGAGAAAAACACCAGATTGGAAAACAATAAGTTTCCAATTTCTTTAAAGCTAGTCAACTATTAATAAGTCACCCTCAAACACACTTCGCAACCTTTCAGTGTTCGAATACCAATCAACCATTAACCGAACAAGCAGTCAATCCAGATCGAGATCTATCAATCGCAATTTCATTCAGATTATCATCTGAATATCATTGTGCTCAGTGGCCGGAATTTCCAATAACCCACTTCGGCTTCGCTAAGTGTCCAATAACCAATCAACCAGTAACCCAATAACCAGTCAACCAGTAACCCTTTAACCAGTCAACCAGTAACCCGGTCACTGGTTAACTAATAACTATTCAACCAATAACCAGCTAACCAATCAACAAACTACTTAATCTTAGTACTCAAAGAAACAATATGCGACACCATTCCATTGGTACGGTTATAATGTCCGTACCTGATTTCTAAAGAATTCCACCAACGGTTGCCAAGGATGCCTCCTGGAGGGGCTATCCTTAGTCCAGCTCCCCAAAACGCACTATTGAAGCCTGAAATGTCATAGTCGCTGGTGTAAAATTCCTCAGTCAAATTATGTTTTTTGTAGGCTGCAAAATACTTTACGGCGGTCTGAGTATTGAACCTGTAATGTGGTGTAAAGGATAAAAAAGAGTTGATTTTTACTGAAGTTTCGGCACTGACGGTATGGGCAGTCATCCCCCATGAATCCAAATAATATCTATAAAAAGTTCTAAAAATCACCCTGTCACCCATGAAATAGTTAGCTCTAACGCTCATAGGTAATTTTGCTCTTTGACCAGGTAATTTCTCTACTTTTAGGGTATTGTCTTTAAAATAAACCCTATGGAAAGGCGTACTTAATAATCCTTCTTGAAAAGCAGGTTCTACTGTTAGCATCATTTGTAATCTCTTGGAAACCACCCTCGAAACAGCAATAGAAGCATTATAGGAATTCCTGTTTTTGAATGCTATGCCATTTTGGTCGTCATCGCCACCTGATGGATAACCAACCGGCCGAAGTTCATTTGGTAATATTGCCATCCATTTGTCAAAAAATGCTCCAGCTTTTAGACTTAACTCAGTGTTGTTGTCTTTTGAGCTTTTGCTGTAGCTAATATTTCCGCCATAAGACTCATAATCCCATTCGGTAGAATATGCGGCACTTAAGCCAAAATTGCTATGCTTAGTTTCGTCTTTTCTACTCCAAGCAATCGATGGATAAAAATGGAGGTCGGTCATAGAGGCAGACGAAAGTGAACGTGAATCAATCATGTCTGAAGAGGCAGAAGAATAATAGTCCATTGACCCATCCAGAACAACTGCATGGGTTCTTAGTTTTTTATCCGTGAATGAAAGCTTTAGGTCTAATGAATTGGCGGCATCCCAAAGTTTTTCAGTACCGATTCCGCCAGTAATGGCTGAATTGTTGCCAGTTTGGGTATAGTAAGAACTTACCAAGTTTACTTCGTCAATTTTTAAACTTCGCAGACCTGTTTTTTCTTTTTTGGTCTCTGCTAACTTGAGTAGAGGCTTTGTTGTTTGAGCATTTGCACAGAAAATAAAAGTGCAATAAATCCCGATACTTATAACTAATTTCTTCATCTTTTTTAATAATTATTTGACAAGTGGATATCAAGGTGCTTATGACTCAATTACAGCCACATCCACCTCCGCTTTTGCCTCCATTGGCACCTGCAGCTCCCTCTCGATAGAGATAAAAGTTGGTTTCAAATTTCTCCACTTTTCGGTTGGCCAATTCCATTTCTGAGTCGTTTATTCTGCTTTTCTGATATTCTTTTACACTCACACAAGAGCTGAAAAATAAGCATAGGCCAACAATTGAAAGTATTTTACGCATTTTAGTCAATTTTAATATTGTCTGATTTATAGACATGGTTTTGGTCATCTATGATTATGCCTTCCACGCCATTTAATTGATTGATAAGATTTAATCCAGCTTCTACACCCATAATGGTCACGGGTGTAGCTAATGCGTCAGCAAGTTCAGCTATTGGACAAATGATACTTACACTTTTTATTCCTGAAACAGGATATCCAGTTTTAGGATTGATGGTGTGAGAATATTTTTTACCATCAATCATTACAAATTTCTCATAACTTCCAGAAGTTGCCACTGCTAAATTGCTGATGTTCAGCGTTGAAAAAGCCTGAAATGGGAGGTCTGGATGAGCGAGCGAAATGGTCCAAGGATTTCCATTTGGTTGATTTCCCCAAGTTATAAGGTCGCCACTTGCATTCACAATTCCGCTCGTAACTCCCTTTTTTCTAAGCAATTGAGCGGCTTTGTCGGCGGCATATCCTTTTCCTATTCCTCCAAAACCTATCCGCATTCCTTTTTCTTTCAAAAAAACGGTTTTTAAGGTTTTATCTAAAACGATATTTTTATAATTAATCAATTTTACTTTTTCTTTGGCAGTTTGTGCATTAGGAAGTTCGGTCATCTTTTTGTCGAAATTCCAAAATCGTTTGTCTAACGATCCGTAGCTAAGGTCAAAAGCTCCATCTGTTAATTGTGAAATCCTTTGTGCTCGTTCAATTAATTCAAATACTTCCGATTCTACTTTTACTGTCTGAATTCCAGCATTTTCGTTGATTTTGTTGGTCTGACTTTTTTCCGAGAATGTAGTCAATAATTCTTCTATTCTTTGAATTTCGGCCACTGTGTCATCAATCAGTGATTCGGCTGTAACACTGTCTTCAGAAGCCACTGTTATCACAAATCTATTGCCCATCAGTCGCAGTGTTCGAGAAAAAAGTTTTTCGTTCAAAAGTACGTAAGTATTTGTTTTTTAAGAGATTGGGTATTGAGGTCTTTTGGGTACCCATCCCATTCAGTGATTACTTTACCATCTGAGTTGATCAAAACGGTCAATGGAAATTTTCCTTTCGGATTATATTTTTCGGCCAATTTCTCATTGTATGCGGTTTGCTCTTTGGAAAGTTGATTTTTCTTCATTCTTGGAAAATCAGCTCTTACCAAGTTTAAATGTTCATTAGAAAATGTCTGAAAATCAGCAGTTTCTAACACTTCTTGCTTTAGTTTTATGCAAGGACCACACCAATCAGATCCTGAGAAATACAGTAAAACCATTTTATGATTTTGCTTGGCATCGGATAGAGCCGTTTCTAAATTATCTCCCCAAGTAGTTAAACCGAAAAAGAAAGGAATTATAAATATTAATGCTAATGTTTTCATTTTCAGTAAATTACAAGTGTATTACCATCTGTGGCTGTTTTGTAAATCGTCAATCCTTTGCTACCATTTGAGTTCAAACCTTTACCAGCCAAAGAAAATCTTGCTCCATGGTCCGTACAATACCATTCTTCGTTTGAATAGACAATTCGTTTTTTAGGTTCGTGGCTACAAGTTACGGTGGCCGCAATAAATTTGCCAGTTTTTGAAAGTGCTATCACATAGGTGTTGCTTACCACCAAATATCCACCCAAGGTGTTTAATTTAGAGTAAGTCGTAGACTTTAAGTCAATCGTGATTTTGGGAGTGATTTTACTCAAAGCCTCTGTAGAAATAAACACAGAGCTATCCGCTTTGGTGGCGGCTACAGTAGTGGTCGTTCCAGTGATGGTTGTTGTTCCTGAACCAGAAGTTGTGCCAGTAGTCGTTCCCGATGAAGTGCCAGTTGCAGATGTTGTTCCTGTGGTTCCGTCTGGGTTTTGTACCAAAGCTTCCACATAGCTGTCATCAGTTTTTACGCAGGAAAGCAATGCCATCAAAGATGCTCCACTAAAGCCAGCAGCTTTTAAAAATTCGTATCTCGTCATATTTTCTAATCTCGTTTTAACTTTTAATACGAAATTGTCATCTCAATTGTTGCCAACTTTGATATTTTATGGCTAATTTATATTTCCTCTAAATTAGAAAGGCCTATTCTTTTCAAAGCTTCATACGATTTCACTAAAAGTCCATTTATTTTGGCTTCAATAGGGTAAATTACAAAGCTTTTTTTGATAAATCGTACTATTTTTGTTTTTTCAAGTTTGTGCTTATTTAAATGTCCGAAAGCTGGTTTAGATGATATCATGAAAATTCCAATTTACAAAAAACTTATTCCTAAGTATATAAGACTAAGGATGTTCAAATCAAAGATTGTTAATGACCTTATGAACAGGTTTTTAAATGATGAAGAAGTGGAGGTTTTGGAATTTTTAAAGAAGAATCCTTTACATATTTTTCCATATCATTTTCCTGAAAAATACAAACCAGAGGATATTAAAATAGAGAAAGATGAAGATAAAGGTCTCTTATTTACTTATTGGGAAGGCAAAAAACTGTACTACAAAAACGGGCATCAAGTAAAAAAAGCTCAGACATATTTCAACAGTTTGTTGCTTGAGCAAGACCCAAATTCGCCGCATCGATACCTTACTTCTGAGTTTAAAGTGAAACAAGGCGATGTAATAGTAGACGTTGGGTCTGCTGAAGGAAATTTCTCATTGAGTGTTATCGAAAAAGCCAGTAAAGTTTATCTTTTTGAGGTCGAAAAAGATTGGATAAAAGCTCTTGAAGCTACTTTTGAGCCTTGGAAAGAAAAAGTAGAAGTTGTTCAGAAATATGTTTCTGATGAAGATACAATGGATTCTATTAAATTGGATACTTTTTTTAATATTGGACAAACGGTAAATTTTATTAAAGCAGACGTTGAAGGAGCAGAAGCTAAAGTAGTAAATGGTGCCACGCGTTTGATTAAATCTCAACCAAATCTAAAAATTGCAGTTTGTACTTACCACCGTCAATCAGATGCTGAAGACTTGGATAAGTTATTGAAAAGAATGGCCTTCGTTAATCACTTTTCTGATAAATATATGATTTTTCATTTTGGAAGTACTAACATAGTAGAGCCGCCATATCTCAGAAAAGCCGTTTTGAGAGCAGTAAAATGATATTTATTTAAGAAGCCGATAATTCTTGAACCCGCCAATCACATAACCTCCCAAAAGATTTTCTTCTATCCAAGCCAATATCCTATATTTTGGTCTTTCGTGTTTCATTTTTGAACGATTTATTACCGCCGGGCCTGCAAACCTAAGTTTGTCTTTCCAGTCTAACTTTATAATTCTTTGGCCCATAACTTTGGGGTGCTTTTGTTTAAAAACTTTGCAATAATCTAGACGACCGTAATCAAAATCATTATCAAATTCCTGCCAAAACGCCGTGTTATAGTTTTTCATAACCGTATCGTTTTTGTTTTTCATAACATGAGGCGGTCTTACCCAACCATAATGAAAAATTTTGGCATCAAGTGCTATACAATTTAGCTTTCGGGTATTTCTCTTTCTGTGATAATCATTC
>JAIPAJ010000075.1 GCA_021740125.1 Leadbetterella sp.
CGTTATTGATAATATTTAAAAATACCCGGCCGATATCTCCGCTCATACCTTTGATAAATGGCAAGTTGTCTTCAAGTTTTACTTCAAAATCGGCATTGAAAGTAGGGTCTTTTGCTCTCATTCCATGATACGATAAGTGCAAGTATTCATCTGCTATTTTATTGATATCCACTTCACTAGTTTCAGATTTGCTTGCTCTTGAGTGTTCAAGCATATTTTTTACAATACTACTGGCCCGATTTCCGTGCGAATTTATCTTTTGTTGATTAGTGATTAACTCATTCAGGAGTTCCTTTACATTTCCTTGTTCTTTAAGATGTGATTGTTTTATAAAGCCTTCTAGTTCCTCAAGGAGATCAATACTCAATTCTGAGAAATTATTTACAAAATTCAAGGGATTCTGAATTTCATGGGCAATTCCTGCTGTTAACTCGCCTAAAGAAGCTAGTTTTTCTTGAAGTACCAACTGTTTTTGGGTAAGCTTTAGCTTTTCAAGTGAAGCATTCAATTCAATTTTTTGATTTTCTATTTCTTTTTTCTGAGCGGTTAATTTTTTATGAGCTCTGGTTTTATTTTTATTGACAAAGAACAAGGCAATAGAGATTATTAGAAAAATGCCCAATACCGAACCCGTTACTCCGATTATCTGCTTATTTCTGAATTCTTTTTTTGCAAATTCTAGGTCCTTATTCAGAATTTTCTCTTGAAAGGTTAGTTTTTGTATTTGCAGATTTTTATCATAATTGTATAGGCTGTCTTTTGCAATTGCCGCTTTTTTGAAATATTCAAGCGATAACTTAGGATTAAATTTCTCAACCAAGGCTGAAAGTAGACCGTAAGATTCAGAAATTAGTTCTAAATTTGAAGTCTGTAAAGCAAGTAAATTCGATTTTTTTGCAAAAAATATGGCGGAGTCAATTTTATCGAGTTTTTGGTAGGTCTTACTCAACATAAAATTGCTTTGAGATAGAAATCGTTGATTATTAGTTTTTTCTGAAAATTGTTTACTTCTCCAGAAATACTTTAAGGCCTCTTTGTGGTTGTTTTTTTTGGAATAAATATTACCTAAATTATAAAGTAAAATGTCAATTTCTTGGCTTTTATTATTTAAAGCTAAATCGTAGGATTTTTTTGTGTAAAACTGGGCTGAATCATAAAGTCTCAATGGTACATACTCTGCACCTATATTCATCAAAGCCAAATTATAAAGGTTTTGATTGTTGATTTTTTTTGAAATTCGCAAAGCTTCTTGGTGATATTCTATGGCTTTTCTGTGGTCTAATTGTTCACCATAAATAATTCCTAGGTTAATATTAGCCCGGGCCAATCCCTCTTCATCATTAATCTGCTTGGCCAATGCCAATGCTTCAAATAAGATTACCAAGCCTTTTTGGTGGTTTCCCATTCTACTTTGTATAGCCCCGATTCTATTCAGGCAGCGACTTTTTCCTTTTTCAAAGTTTATTTTTTCAGCCAATTCTAGGCCTTGATTCGCATATTTCAGAGCATTTTCAAGATCCGAATTCCATAAGTTTTTTGATATTTGTTCAAGTAAAATGACTTTACTGGTGTCGTCCATTTTTTTTGAAAGAACTATTTTCAAACTGTCTTTCAAATTTCCAACTTCTCCAAAAGCCTCATAAAAGCCAAAGAATAGTACCAAATAAAATACTTTAATATTTATTTTCATAGTGTATTTAGGGAGAAATCCTAAACAAATATAAGTAAAAATCACCTAAATTCTTCAAGTATAGAAGGCTGCTGATGTTTTAGGTGAATTTTCTTTCCATCCTAATATTTTATTTTAACCTCGTTTTTTAAACTTTTTATTCTGCCAAATCGTTTTAAAATTGTTATGAGGCAATTGGCAAAGAAAATATTTACAATATTTATGGTGCTTACCGTTTTGGTTAGTTCTCATGCTTTTGCTTATTACGAACACATCTGCTTGATTACCAAGCAAAAAACACTTTCCTTTGAACCCAAAACTTGTGCAGGCAAGTATGTGATTACAGAAGAAAGTAAATCTCCAGAATTAAAAAGAGCTTCTTGTTGTGAATTAAGCTTTAAAGTCCAAAAGGTTGATAACGCTCAGCAAAATCATCTTTTAGCTCCAGTATTCGTATCATTTGAAGGACATCTTCAGCATCCAAGTTTTATTTTTTCCTCGATAATTATTGAAGAGAAAAAGTACAAAGTTTTTATTTCAGGTAATTCATCTCCTCCAAAGAAAAGACTTTTTATTCTCTTCGACCAATTTCTGATTTGAGCCCTAATCTATTCCCGATGGGAAAAGGTTAAATTATTGTTTTATTAAACAGTCGAATCATGAAAAAATTATTTATTTTGTTATTGTTTTCAGTTTCCGGCTTTTCCCAAATAATAGAAGGAAAAGTTACAGACAAGAATCAGCAAATATTACCTGGTGTAATAGTTTTTTGGAAAAGTAATCCCAATTTAGCAGTTTTCACTAATGAAATGGGTAACTTTAAAATTAATAAATCTGTTGAAGATAAGCTGCTCATTTTTAAATTCTTAGGGTACAAAACAGATTCTATTCTTTCGAGAAATACTGATTATGTTACTAAAATACTTCAAGAAGATAATCAAGATTTGGAGGGTTTTGTGGTTAAAGGTAATGCTACGCTAATCGATAAACTATCTCCAATTCATACTGAAATTATTACCACTAAAACACTTGCAAAAGCCGCATGTTGCAATTTATCGGAGAGTTTCGAAACCAACGCCTCGGTAAGTGTAAGTTATGCAGATGCAGTAACAGGATCAAAACAAATTCAGCTTTTGGGACTTTCGGGTACTTATGTGCAGACCAATATCGAAAATATACCTAACATTAGGGGTTTGGCCTCTACTTTTGGCTTTAATTATGTACCAGGTACTTGGGTACAGTCTATTGATGTTGGAAAAGGTGTGGGTTCGGTGGTAAATGGCTACGAAAACATGATTGGAGCCTTAAATGTGGAATTAAAGAAACCTGAAGCCTCGGAAAGAATGCTTCTCAATATGTATTTCAATAATTTTGGCAGGTCAGAGGCTAATCTCAATCTCTCAAAAAAAATTAACAAAAAATGGGCAGTGGGTTTACTTAGTCACGGCTCATTTTTGAAATCTAAAATTGATAATAATGGAGACGGTTTTTTAGATTTACCGAAATATGATCAGGTAAATTTGCTTAACCGCTGGAAATACACTTCGGATAGATTTGTTGCCCAGTTTGGACTTAAATATTTAAAAGAGAATAGATTAGGAGGCCAAACAGACTTTGAGACCAGAGAAACCACTCCAATGATTTTCGGTTTTACCAACCATACCACAAGAGTCGAGTTTTTCTCAAAAACAGCCATTCTGTTTCCTGAAAAACCATATAGAGGTTTGGGATTAATTATAAATGCTTCTTCACACGCCTCAGATTCGTATTTTGGATATAAACCTTATTTAGCCAATCAAAAAACCATTTATACCAACTTGATATATCAAGATATAATTGGGAGCACCAACCATACTTACAAGGCTGGTTTAAGTTTTTTGAATGACAATTATGATGAAAACTATGGGGCAATTATTCTGCAAAGGAATGAATTGGTTCCGGGAGCTTTTTTTGAATATGCTTATAATCATCTAGATAGAACAAATTTGCTCATAGGCATTAGAGAGGATTTTCATAATCTATATGGCAACCAGTTTTCGCCAAGAATACACTTAAAACAAGAGTTTGGTCAAAATCAAACGCTAAGATTATCAGCTGGCCGTGGATTTAGAGTACCCAATCCTTTAGCCGAATATTTTGGAAATTTGGTAAGTAGCAGGGCCGTGAGAATTTTAGAACCACTCAATCCTGAAATTTCTTGGACGTTTGGATCAAGTTATATGATAAACATCAAGAAATTTAGTATTTCTGGTGAATATTATTTTACAAATTTTGAAAACCAAATGATTGCAGATTTGGAACATGCTGAATATTTGTATTTCTATAATTCTGAGGGAAAATCAAATGGACAAAGTGCCTTGATTGAGTTGAACTATGGTCCAGTAAAAAACTGGGAGATAAAACTCGCTTATAGATATGTAGAAATTAAACAGACTATGGGTAAGCCACAAGGAGAAAAAGTTGTTTTAGACAAGATGTTTTTACCCAAAGAGAGAATCTTACTAAACATTGGGTATGCATTTCCTTATGACAAATGGAAAATTGACGGAACGCTCCAATGGAATGGAAAGCGAAGAATTGCAGACATGGAAGCATCAACAGACCATCTGTCCTACTATGCAATGCCTTCCAAGCTGGCACCGAGTTATGTAAATATTAATGGACAAATATCAAGAAATTTTCCAAGGTTTGAATATTATTTAGGAGGGGAAAATATCACAGGTTTTAAACAAAAAGACCCAATTTATAAAGCTCAGCATCCATTTAGCACGCATTTTGATGCTGGAATGGCTTGGGGACCAGTGGTAGGAGCTACTGTTTACACTGGATTCAGGTATAAATTATTATGAAAGATCAAAAACAATAAATTTAAAAACAAACAAATAAAATGAAAAAAATCTTAGCAGTATTGGTAACTCTTTTGGCCATTAGTTTTGGCTCAAACGCCCAAAGTGTAGCTAAAACAGAAGTGGTGAAATTTAAGACTTCTGCCAAATGCGGTATGTGCAAGGCAAGAATTGAAGGTGATATGGGAAAAACAAAAGGTGTGCAAAAAGTAAATCTTGATTTGAGTGATAAAACAGTAAGCATTGTTTACAACCCCAAAAAAACCAATGTTTCGGCATTAAAAGCGTCGATTTCAAAGATTGGATATGATGCTGATGAAGTTATCGCCAATCAAAAATCACATGATGCACTACCTGATTGTTGTCAGAAAGACGCAGCCGCTCATTTGGATTAATTGCTCGATAACCAAGGTTTTATTGAAAACTGTTTTAAATTTGGGCTTTTAAATTAGGCTTATATTTTTATTATTTTTATGAAAGTTGAATTAAATAGAGTAGATGAAGCATTTCACTTCGAAGCTACTGGAGCTTCAGGTATTGCTGTAAATATAGATGCAGGTGAAAATATAGGCGGCCATAATGCTGGTGCAAGGCCTATGGAATTGTTGCTGATGGGTTTGGGAGGTTGCACTTCCATAGATCTCATACTGATACTTAAAAAGCAGAGACAGCCTCTGGAGGACTTGAAATTGGTGATAGAAGGCCAACGGGTGAAAATTGAAGGAACGGAAATGTCTCCTTTCCGCAAAATCAATATCCATTTTATCTTTAAAGGCAATTTGGATAAAAACAAAGTTGAAAAAGCGATTGCTCTTTCGATGGAAAAATATTGCTCTGCTACAGCACAATTGGCTTCTTCTTCAGAAATTACACACTCTTTTGAGATTAATGCTTAGTTTGGCATGGCGTTTGAAATATACCTATTATTAATCAAAATAACACTAGGAAATATGAAAAAGTCAATAGCATTATTTGCAGTTTTAGTAGGGATTTCAATGTCTTCATTTGCTTTGGATTCACCTTTGAATAGAGAAAGAAAGAAATTAAAAAAGTCGAAGTCATCTGCTTGTTGCACTGAAATGGCCAAACAAGAATGTAAAACAGTTTGTACCAAAGAGGAGCAGCAGTCTTGTATGAAAAAATAATATTCATTTAGATTTTTATAGTTAGAAACAGGCTTCGCTTAGGCGAAGCCTTTTTTTTGTTTATTTTTGTGTGGAATTCAGAAAAACTATCCAATGAAGCAATACCAAGACCTACTCAAGCATATTTTAGAAAACGGAACTGAGAAAACAGATCGTACTGGTACGGGTACCATTAGCGTTTTCGGCTACCAAATGAGATTTAATCTCAATGAAGGATTTCCACTGGTAACGACAAAAAAAATTCACTTAAAATCAGTTATTCATGAGTTATTATGGTTTATTAAAGGCGAAACCAATATACAGTACCTGAAAGAGAATGGAATAAAAATATGGGATGAATGGGCCAACGAAAGTGGAGATTTGGGACCTGTTTATGGCAAGCAATGGCGATCATGGGATAGTAAAAATGGTGAGATTGACCAGCTCAAAGAAGTCCTGAAACAATTGAAAAATAGTCCTGATTCTAGAAGAATTATTGTTTCAGCTTGGAATGTAGGTGAACTTTCAGAGATGGCTTTGATGCCTTGTCATGCTTTTTTTCAGTTCTATGTGGCTGATAATAAACTATCTTGTCAGCTTTATCAACGTTCAGCCGATGTATTTTTGGGTGTTCCGTTTAACATTGCTTCTTATGCATTGTTGACGATGATGATTGCACAAGAATGTGATCTTGGTTTGGGAGATTTCGTATGGACAGGAGGCGATACGCATATTTATTCTAATCATATGGAGCAAGTAAATCTACAATTAAGTAGAATCCCAAAGACTTTGCCTATTATGAAACTCAATCCCGAAGTTAAGTCTGTTTTTGATTTTAAATATGAAGATTTTACCCTTGAAAATTACGATCCATATCCATTAATTAAAGCCCCTGTGGCAGTTTAAATTATTTTCTCTTTATCCAAGAAGAATCTGTGCATTCGGTAGAAAGCTGGAATATGCTTTTTCTTAATCTCGGATGAATAAAATCTGGGTTAAGCTCGTTCAAAGGTTCTAAAACAAAACTTCTTTTTTCTAAAAAAGGATGAGGAATGGTTAAATTATCAGTCGTAATGAGGTAGTTTTCATAAAAAATTATATCGATATCAATAATTCGACTTTCCCATTTTTTATTCCGAATTCTTCCCAATCTGGTTTCGATCGCAAGTAATTTTGTTATCACAGCTAAAGGGAAAAATGGCGTTGAAACTTCTGCAACGATATTGAAATAATGGTCTTGACTTGCAATACCCCAAGCTTCAGTTTCATAAATACTAGAGATTCTTAAAACTTCGCCAACATCTTTCTTGATTTCTTGTAAGGCAAGTTCGAGGTTAGCTTGTTTTTTACCAAGGTTTGAACCTAAACTTAAATAGCAAATGTGCATTTTATGCCACCGAATGGTTATATGAATTCACCAATGAAGCCACTTCAAACAAGAAATTTGGGTTTTCCTCAATCGCATTTCCCACTACGATGATATCCGCACCTGCAGCTAAGGCTTTTGAAGCTTTTTGAAGAGAATTAATTCCGCCACCTACAATCAAAGGCGTATCGGTATGTTTTTTTACTGCTTGTATAATAGCCTCACTAACAGGTATTTGAGCTCCCGAGCCAGCATCTAAATACATAAGTTTTAGTCCGAGCATTTCACCGGCAACTGCAGTAGCAACTGCTATTTCTGGTTTATCATTGGGTAAAGGAGCAGTATTACTAATATATGAAGCAGTGGTAGGTTTGCCACCATCTACCAAAATATAGCCAGTTGATAAAATTTCTAATTTACTTCTTTTTAGAATCGGAGCAGAGACCACATGCTGGCCGATTAAAAAATCAGGATTTCTGCCAGATATCAGAGATAAAAACAAAATACCGTCAGCTTTATTATTTATATGTAAGCCGTTGCCTGGAAATATTACTTTGGGTACAAAAGTCTTCTCTTGAAGTTGTTGCAGTAATGTATCCATAAAATCAGTACCAATGATAGTGCCACCCACAAATATATAATCTACTGCTGCTGAATTGATAGCGTCAATTATTTCTTGCAAAATATCTAGGTTAAGTTTATCTGGATCTAACAAAACTGCGAAAGATTTCTTTCCATTGCTGCAGTTTTCGTACATGCTATTTAGTATCATCTTCATTTTGATTCATTTGGTCAATAATACCCAGAATTTTATCTTTTGCCAAGGTCAATAGCACTGAAGTGACCATTCCAGTTAGTGCATTTCCTAAAAAAGATGAACCTTCTTCTTCGATTTTTTCATCTTCTTTTTCATCTGAGCTGGTAAAAAGTCTAGAGAAAGCATAAGCTGCCACAACAATGCCACCAATAATCAGTGCATTTTTCCCTTTGTCTTTGTAATCTCCTAACTGACTTTCTAATGCCTTTGAAGTCGAGTGAATTACATTTTCAAGTTGGCTTTTCTTCTGTTCTCTCTTGTCCATTTTTTTAATTCATTTGAAAAAACAATGCTAAAATAGTCTTTTTGGTTCAAAAATGGAGTGTTCTGATCTAAAAATTAAAAAACAGGCCTAATTTTATTTTTTATAAATTAAGCCTTGCCCGTCCATTGCCAACTGTCCTGACTCAAAGTAAAATTTTAATATTTTAGATATCAACGAGTTGTCTTCTCCAATCAACTGGTTTTCAAGATTTGATGGGGTGGTTGGAAGCAAACTTAATATTTTCGAGGTGATCTCTTGGTTCTTTTCACCTACTAAACCCAACTTTTTCATTTTCAAACAAACATCACATATCCCACAGGTTTTTGAAGTATTTTCATCAAAATAATCTTGAATCAGCAACATCCTACATTTGGCTGTTTGTTCAGTATAAAACCTTACCGATCTCAAGGCTTTTTTCTCATTGATTTTCCTGCTTTCTATCTCCTTGTGATTAATAGAAAGGTTGTCAGCATCTTGTCTAGGTGTAAGAAATCCCAGCTGTGGAACAGATTTTTGAGGGCTATAATCTATAATTTGATGTTTATCGAGAAGTTCAAGATTTTGTAAAACCTCATTAAGTGAAGCATTATAAGCATTCCCAATCTCTTGTTCTGAAATGTTAATGTAGTTGGCATAAATTTCACCACCGTATATCCTAAGTAGCGTCTTACAGAAAAATTCTAAAGAAGGATTTCTAATTTGAAAGTTATAAAAATCATTTGGATTAGCAATGATCTTTAACTTTGATGGATTAAAATAGGCGTCACTCAAGTAGATTAATCCCTGACTTTCAAGAAGTTTCAAAGCATAATGAGTAAGCCTTACATTCAGTCCAAAGGTAGCTGCAAAGTTTTGAATCTCAAAATCGAAACTTTCAAAAACCTCACTTTCAAAAGCCAATTTATAATAATTGCACAAGCATTGATAAACCTTTGAAAGAAAAGCAGATTCAGGATATTTAAGATCTAAATTGGTTTCGAGGTTTTCGATGTCATTTATATTATAAAGAGAAACAGCATATGCTTTTTGATTGTCTCTTCCAGCTCTTCCTGACTCTTGGTAATAAGCTTCAAGATTTTCGCACAAATCGACATGAACCACACATCTAACGTCTGGTTTATCTATGCCCATTCCAAAAGCATTCGTAGAAACCATTACTCTGGTTATATTATTTATCCAATCCTCTTGCTTTTTATTTCTCTCTTTTAAGCTCAATCCTGCATGGTAGTAATCCGAAGAAATGCCATTTGCCTTTAGAAACTTTGAAAATTCAACTGTTCTGCTCCTGGTTTTGGTATATACTATGGCCGTCCCCTCCACTTTTTTAAGGATTTGTAAAAGCTTTGTTTCTTTTTGGTCAGACTCAATTACAGAGTAGGAAAGATTATTTCTAGCAAAACTTTGGACGAAAATGTTGGGCTTTTTTAAGCCTAATTTATCAATAATGTCATTTCTAACCTTTTGAGTAGCAGTTGCCGTGAGGGCAATGGTACTTACAGCGGGAATGAGTTTTTTGAATTCATCTATTTGTAAATATGCAGGTCGAAAGTCATAACCCCATTTAGAGATACAATGGGCCTCATCTATGGCCAGTAATCCAACTTTCATATAATTGATTCTGGCCTGGAAATTCTTGGCTTTTAACCGTTCTGGAGACACATATAGGAATTTTAATTTTCCATCAACTGCATCATCTAAGATACCCTCAATTTCAGAAAATTTCATACCTGAATAAATAGCCTCACAAGCAATGTTTCGTTCTTTCAATTGCCTTACCTGGTCTTTCATGAGAGCAATCAGCGGTGAAACAACAATGCAAATGCCGTCAACTATCATACCTGGAACTTGAAAACAAATAGATTTTCCCCCACCAGTTGGCAGCAAAGCCAAGGTGTCGTTTTTTGCTAAAACACTGTTGATAATTTCATTTTGTAATGGTCTAAAATAGTTGTAGCCCCAATATTTTTTTAATATTTCTTCAGGAAGAAGCATACTTTTGAATAAGAAATTGCGTATTTCATGTAAAGCTATTGATTATTTTGCTTTTTAGAACCAATGGCCTTGTTTTTTGATTTATATTTACAAACTGACCGAGGAAAAATTTAATTTATACTATGAAAAAACTTGTACTTTTTGGGCTATGTTTCGTAAGTTATTCATTAGCCTTTTCACAACAAAAATATAATCTCAAAATCGAACACAACAAAGGGCAAGAAGTAATTTGTCCTGCGAGTTTTGTGGACAGGCCTTCTTTTGTCGATATGCCAGAAGAAGTTAAAGCCAAGCTTTCTAACAAAAAAGCAAGAACGGAAGGCGGTCAAGCTGCCACCTTCATAGTGAATTATATAGGATTTCCTGAGAATGCCAAGGCAGCTTTTCAAAGGGCAATTGATATTTGGGCTGAGCTATTGGTTTCTAGTGTTCCTATCAGAGTGACTGCCTATTGGGAAGATCTAGGAGAAAACGTTCTTGGTGCAGCCAATACCAATGATTATTACAGAAACTTCCCTGGTGCTCGTGAAGTGAATACCTATTATCCTTTGGCATTGGCTGAGAAGCTTGCCGGTAGAGAATTGAATTCCATCAATGAGGACGATATTTATTGTAGGTTTAACAGTAAAATTCCTTGGTATTATGGTACTGCTTCAAATGTTCCAATTGGGACTTTTGATTTTACATCAATAGTTTTGCACGAATTGGGTCACGGCTTAGGATTCGTTTCCTCCATGAGAGTTTCGGGTCAGCAAGGTTTTTATGGGTTTGGAACTAAGTTTAATGCCATTTATGATAAATTTCTTTTAACTGGAGAAGGTAAAAAACTAACAGATACATTGACATTTAAAAATCCCTCGAATGTTTTAAGAAATGCATTGGTAAGTGAAGATATATTTTTTTCAGGACCAAATACACAAACAGATGTTAAAGAAGACAAAGTTTTGATTTATGCTCCCAATCCTTGGGAGGGTGGTTCGAGTATTTCACATTTGGACGATGATAAATATGGTAATGGTGGAATAAACTCTTTAATGACACCCACGGCAAGTTTAAGAGAGAAAAATCTAGACCCTGGGCCATTGGTTATGAAGATGTTTCAAGATATGGGTTGGAAAAGTACCTCCATTGTTCATAACCAACTGAAAAATAGGGCGGTAGCTAGTACTATAAGATTTGAAGCAAAAATATTGTCAGATACCACTTTAGTGCCTAATTCTGCCAAATTGATTTATGTTTTAAATGATGCCGCCTCAAGTCAGGCAAAAACTGTAGAATTGCAAAAAGATCAAGTGACAGGAATGTATTTTGCCAATGTTAGTTTACCTGCTAACACCACAAAAGTTGAATATTACTTTGAAACCAAAGATAATTTTGGGTTGACCACCACCAGTCCAGGAAATGGTGGATTGGAAGCTTCCAATTTTATTTACAGCTTTGAGATAGGCTCAAAAGATGTTTCTGGGCCAGGTATAGAACATTACGCTCCAGATATTTTACTTTCTACTTCCCCAGTAAGTATTTTGGCCAATGTCATAGATGACTTTCAAGAAGGTATAGATACTGTGTATATTTTGTATACCGTTAATGCCATAAAAGCTCCTGCAAAACCTTTAACAAAATATAAATCAGGTGTAGATAATCCAGTATTCTCGCAAGGAAGAGCAGATGACAATGCATATTTGGCGGAGAATGTAATTAAAGATTTGAAGGTTGGGGATAAGGTGAGATACCAAATAATTGCCAAGGATAAGGCTGGCAATCAAACTATTTTGCCAACAAATTATGGTGGAACAAATCAAAATGATAAGCCAGGAGATGGATTCTATACCTTTACTGTTACTTCAATTAAGAATTCTACCGCTACTGAGTATGTGACAGATTTTGAAAGTTCGAATGATGACTTTGCACTTTTGGGATTTACAATTGATCAGGCAGAAGGTTTTACTTCAAAGGCTTTAAATACTGCTCATCCTTATGTAAATGGTTTAGGCTTGCTTGATCCAGTTGATGGTGGAATTTATATGCCATTTGACAAAAATGATATAGCTATGCTCAGAATTCCTATTGAACTCAAGGAAAAAAATGCCACGATAACATTTGATGAAGTGGCTCTCGTAGAACCCGGCGATGCAGGCTCTACTTATGGCGATCAAGATTTTTACGACTTTGTTGTGGTTGAGGGTTCTTTGGATGGAAGTTTTTGGTTTCCTTTAGAAGATGGATATGACAGTAGAGCCAATACAACTTGGAACAATGCCTTCAATAATAGTTTCTCTTCTGGTACTGCTCCAAATTCTACAGGCAAAGCCACTCCAGCGATGATAAAACGGAGAACTGTGCAAATTTATGGTTCAGATTTCACTTCAGATTTTGCTGGCGAAAACCTCTTAATTAGATTTAGAATGTTTGCTGACCAATGGACGAATGGTTGGGGATGGACAATAGACAACCTCTATATTCAAAAAGATATTCCAGTTGTTTTAGCAAATGAGTCAACTTCAGTACCAGGATTGAAGATTTTCCCAAATCCCACAGAAGAAAAATTGAAAATTAACCTTGAAGTAGGAGAGAGCCAAAACATTAAACTTGAAGTTTTTTCGTTGAGAGGAAATAAAATTATGGACGAATTGGTACCATCGGATGGCAATATGCTGAACTATGAAATAGCCATTGGTAATTTATCTCCAGGAACTTACATGTTAAAGCTTACCGAGAAAAGAGGATCAGTAGTTAAGAAATTCGTTAAGAAATAAGTTTTTAAGTTTTAATATAGGGGTGCATTCAGCTTTGAATTCACCCCTTTTGTGTTTAAGAATGGAGGAATTAAGAAAACTAAGAGCCCAATAATTTCTCTTCTTGTGGGTTAAGATATGCCTTGAAATATATATCTTCTTAAGCAAAGTTAAGTGTTTGTTTTATATGCGGAACAGTTCGGTTACGCAAACAAATTAGAGGATAATTATTTAATAATGATTTTAAAATCTGACAATAAGCCAGTTAAGTTATCTGAAGCAAATAATGCCTTGGTCATTCTGTTTGTTGAAGGATTTATTCTAAAATTATGTGCTTTTCTAAAATCAGCTTTTTCAAGGTTACTGTTTTCAAAAATCGCCCCTGCCAAATTGGAATTATTAAAAACTGCCTCAGTAAGATTAGTTTCTACAAAGTCTGTTTCTTCAATTGAACAATTCTCAAATCTGGTTTTTTTCAGGTTTAGTTTATAAAACGATGAGTGATTTAGAATGCAAGATTTGAAGTTTACTTCAAACAAAAAAGTGTTACAGTGAGCAAACTGAAGTCCGAGTGCCTTACAATTCACAAAACTCACATCCTTAAAAGCACAATTACTAATATTGGCATTGCTGAGGTTACAATTGGTAAAAGTACATTCTGAGAATACAAAATCTCTAAAATTAGCTAGAGAGAAATCACAATCTATAAATTGGCAATAATCATATTCCGCTTTGGTTAATGGAGAGTGATTTGATTTTAACTTTTCAAAACGCTCATTTTCAATGCTTTTCAACATAATTTTATAGAGGAAGGCTAACTAATTCATGTAAATTTTTAATTTTGAAATCTGCTATGGTATATTCTTCAAAATCGTAAAAATGATCATCTGGTACGGCCACAACTGTTGCTCCAGATGCTTTGGCTCCACGCACGCCATTGATAGAATCTTCCAAAATCAAACATTTTTCAATAGGGCACCCTAATTTTTTTGCGACAGCCCAATACACATCTGGATGAGGTTTGTTGTTTTTCTCTAAAGTAGCAGAATGATAAAAGTCAAAATATTCTTTTATTTCAAGTCTTTCCAAGACAATTTCTATGAGTTCCAAAGGTGATGCAGATGCTAACCCAATTTTTAAGCCTTTGTTTTTGAAAAAAATCAATGTTTCAATAACTCCTGGCATTGCTGTAGCGTTCTTCTTAATCATTAAAAAGACCTTTTCAAACAGCATCTTTTCCAATTCTTGTTTTGATTTGCCAGACCACGGAGAAATTTCATACCAATAGTCGAAAACAGCTGATGTGGGAATTCCGGTAGTTTTTAGGCAGTCTTCTGTAGTCAAAGTGATTCCAACAGTTTTAAAAACCTCTTTTTCGGCTTCTTGCCAGATGGGTTCTGAATTGACCAGTAGGCCATCCATGTCATAAATAACCCCTTGAAATTTATCGTATGAAATCATGACTCAATTATTTCTGAATAATTTTGTTTTTCGAATAGGTCTCGGTACATTCCTGCCGAGTTAAGCAGTTCTTCATGTGTCCCTTGTTCTACTATTCTTCCTTCGTCTAAGACAATAATTTTATCAGCTAATCGAGCATTGGAAACACGATGAGAGATTAAGAAAGTAGTTTTACCTTTCATAATCTCTTTCAGATTGTTCAATATGGCATTTTCAGTGTTGGTGTCAACAGCCGAAAGGCAATCGTCTAAAACCAAAATTTTCGGGTTTCTGATAATAGCTCTGGCAATGGAAATTCGCTGTTTTTGTCCTCCAGATAAAGTTATACCCCTTTCTCCGATTTTGGTATCAAAACCTTCTTCAAAATCCATGATGTTATCGTAAATCACAGCCATTCGGGCCGCTTCATGTATTTGTTCATCAGAGATTCCATTTATGCCAAATTGAATGTTGTTTTTTATCGTTTCAGAAAAAAGAAAAACATCTTGAGGTACATAAGCCATTTGATTTCTAAAATGAGAAATGTTAAGTGCTTGAATATCAGTGCCATCAAAGAGGATTTTTCCATCATTCAGATCATACATTCTCAACAATAAATTGGCTATGGTACTTTTACCTGATCCTGTAGAGCCTATTATTGCAATGGATTCACCTTCATTTATTTCAAAACTTATATTTTTCAAAGCTTCAATCCCCGTATCAGGGTAATTGAATGATACGTTTTGGAAACTTATTCTACCGTTAAGTTCTATTTTTTTGTTTTCTGTGGAAACAATATCTGTCTTTATTTTCAAGAATTCATTTATTCTCTTTTGTGAAGCGGCAGCTCTTTGGATCTGTCCAGAGGTCCATCCAAGTGCTGTTAAAGGCCAAGTGAGCATAAATACATACATAATGAATTCTG
>JAIPAJ010000076.1 GCA_021740125.1 Leadbetterella sp.
TGGGTTTTTTTTATGCTAAAAACTGTAATAAAATATTTTTAGATTTTATTATTATAGGAAAAGAGTTTACGAAAACTATTTTTTGCATAACCATTGTAATAAACTAAAAAAGATTCTCACATCCATAAAATTGTTTTAAATGATTAGAATCCCTACACTCTTATTAAGTATTTGTCTATCAATAAGTTCCTTTGTAAATGAAAATTTGAAAAATGAAGATTTTTCAAATGAGTTCAAAAAAACTCAGTAAATTAAAGTCAATTATAAATGCCAACTCAACACTTAACTTAGATAGTGCCAAAAAGATCAGCCTCAGCTATTAAAGAATTTAGAAATTAAAAAGGATACCAAATTCAGCATAGGAAAGGATGACCCTTTGAAAGTAGCAGTTTTTCTTGCTTTTTGGTGGTGGTTTTGTTTGGGTATTTGGGGTATCTCAATAGTTTATCAGATTACCAACAAAGCCGCTCTTAATAAAACTGTGAAAGGGTGCATTAATGTAGTGCTTGTTTATGGCGGTATCTCAGAGTTTTAATATTTTATTATTTTTATACCCTCATTGTCTTCAACTGCATTCTAAAGCCGTATTATTAAATAAACACCATTATTTTTTTTACAAATAGCCCAAACTTAAATTCCTTGGGCTATTTTTGTACATCATAATATCTGAAAAGTTGAATTTGAGGACGGTTTTGTTTTTGATTTTTTTACTACCAAGTGTAGTTTTTGGTCAGCAATATTATAGGTTCCGAGCTGATGTTTCTATTAAAGATAAACTCTCGAACGGTACTTACAGGCTCACCATGGGCAAAATTTACTATGACAAATTATACAAAAAGATAGTTTACAAACTCATTTTCCCAAAAAAAGAAACCATGGTAGTGCAAGACACTACAATGTTTTCAATCAATGATAAAAATATTGTGGTGGGCACTACTCGGACTTTTCTTATTCCAGAATTTACTGCGTTCCATTTGGCCCTAACTGGCCAATTGTCTGATTATGGCTTAAAGCCTAAAAACAAAGAGAAGACGATTTACAAAATTGGCAAGGTGGAAAAGACTACCAACGGTGTAATAACTACATGGATACCTTCAGAGGATCATTACAAAAAAGTATTTGGAAATATCAGAATGCAAACAATCAACAAACGTTTGGACGCAATGGTTTTTTATAATACCAAGGGTGCTGTAGTTAGCCAACAATACTTCAAAAAATACGTTAATGTGAAGGGCGTAGAATTCCCTACAGAGGTTACTATGGTAAGCATAAGCGAAAAAGGAGAAAAAAATATTCAATTAACTACTTATAAAAATGTGGTAATAGACCAAAATAATGAAGATGAAATATATCGTTATAAAGTTCCTATTTCTAGGTCTGCTGCTTCTAAAAAATGATGCCCTAGCTCAGGTAAGTTTGTATAGAAATGTTTTGCCAAATGGAAACATAAAAAAAGAATATGTAGAAGCCAAAAATAACAAAAATGAAGTTCAATTAGTTTTTTCAGGCTTGTTTTTGTTTTATAAAACCTTTTTCTCTTCACAAGATTTGACTGTTTGCACTTTCAGTCCTTCTTGTTCAGAATACGGTATTTTGGCCGTAAAAAAATATGGCATGATAAAAGGTGGAGTAATGACCATGGATCGCTTAACACGATGCAATGGACTTTCTCCACACAATTATGAATTCGACAAAACTACTATGCTTCTCAAGGATGACCCGAGAATCACACCAGCTGTATCTGTGGTTTCAAATATTAAATAAAAGAAATGAGATTATTGTTATTGCTATTTTCCATAAGTTTTACTTTAGCAGGCCAAGATATTTTTACTTTTGAAAAATCCAGAAGATATGGAGATTACCTGTTAAAATCTGGCCAATTTGAACTTGCAAGTAAAGAATATGAACGTTTGGTTTATCTTTCTCCAAACAACGACACACTGAAAACCAATCTATTAAAAGCCTATAGACTTTCAAATCAAACCACATTAGGAATAGAAAAACTGATTGTACTTTATGCAGATAAGACGAAAGTGCCTTTTTCTCCAGCTTTAGAATTTTCAAAACTGCAAATGCAAAATCAGTCTTGGCAACAAGCCAAAGATTTTTGGAATAAAAATGAGAGTTTTTCTTCCGATGACAAAGTATTGCTGAATGTCACCTCAGACATTTTTAATAACGATTTTAAATCTGCCCGAACCACTTTTTCCCAGATATCAAATCAAGAAAACGAACTTGGAATTGGATACAGATCCATTCTTGAAAAAGAGGTTCACAAAAAAAGCCCAGGATTGGCTGCCTTAATGTCGGCTGTAGTTCCTGGCACTGGCAAAGCTTACTCAAATAATTGGAAGGATGGAATAGTATCTCTTTTTTTTACCGCTGGTATGGCATTCCAATCCTACAGAAATTTCAACAAATATGGCACCAACAACCACAGAGGATGGATATACGGTGGAATTGGACTTGGATTTTATTTGGGCAATATTTACGGATCTGTAAAATCAACCAAAGATTATAATAGAAAAAAAATAAACACATTACAGCATGAAGCAAGTGCTCTTTTTAATACTTATTACTAATTCGTTAACAAGTTTTGGACAGAGCCTAGAGCAGACCTTTGACTTTGCCAACCAACTTTATATACAAAAAAGCTATCAAAATGCTGTAGAAGCCTATAAAAGGGTAGTTTATTTTGACAGTTCTTCTTTATATTCAAATCAGATTTATCCAAAAATTGCTGATTGCTTATTTAGCCTAGAAAAATATCAAGAATCAGCTGACTATTATGATTTAGCGTATTTTAGTACGGAAGACTCATTGCTAAAAGACACCTATATATTAAAAAAAATATCCTGTTTTCTTATTTTGCAAGAATACGACTATGCGGAAATTGAATTACTTAATCTAGGCTCTGACCTTCCTGATAGCCTTGAATATGAAAAAAATTTCAATGAAGCCATTTTAAGATTTGCCAAAGAAGAATATGATTTATCTGAGCAAATTTTCAAAAAATTGACTTCGGATACTTTAGCTATAAATGAACTTTTCAACCAAAACACTAAAGTGAGTAGAATCAGCCCTAAGAAAGCAAAAATAATGAGTATGTTTATGCCAGGCCTAGGTCAAATTTATGTGGGTGATATAAAAAATGGACTAAACTCTTTTATATTGTCTGCAGGTTTATTTGCTTTGGGTTTAAGATCTGCTTATATCAACAATCCTCTAGATGCTGCTATTTCAGTACTTCCGTGGTTTCAACGTTACTATCAAGGTGGATTCAAAAAAGCCGAGCTCATAGCCATTGCGAAAATTCAAGAAAAAAGATATAAGATTTATAATCAATTACTTGACGAAGTTGAGAAAGGTGAGACGTTGAAGTAGGAAAGAATGTAAAAGTAAAAATCCAAAATTTTGAATTTAACATTCTGACTTTGAAAAGGCTAAAATCTTAGCTAATGAGGCTAATAACTTTTTTCACTTTCAAATTACTTTTAGATTCAAATTTTTTCATTTTGAAAAAAATCTCATTCCAATTTCAAAAGACTCCACTAAAGCTTCTCAATACTGTATACCATTGGCCTTCAATATTTCAATAGCCTCAGGTTTACCTTTTTTTGCCGCTTTCACATACCAATCTTTCGCCACATTGACTTGGCCTCTGTTTGCAAAATTTATCCCTATATTGTAGTCATAATCTCCCGTGGAGTCATAAACAGTAGCTCTTTGCCAATATTGAACGGCCTGCTCATGCATTCCTAAATCACTGAATGTAACCCCAATATTTCGATAAGCGGGCAAATAACTGGGCTTTTTATTAATCAAGTCTGACAATAATTTCAACTCTGTCTGCGTATCTCCTTTCAATTTGAACGAGTAAGAAATATTAAGGTATGCATCCCAATTTTCAGGATCTTTGCTAATGATATCATTAAACACTTTATTGGACTCCTCAAACCGTTTTAGGTTCATTAGAGCTTGTGCATAGGTATTCAAATAATCCACTTTGTTGGGGTCTTCATTTATCGCTTTTTCCGCAAATGGAATTGCCTTAGCATATTCATTAGACCTTAGGTAGGCCAACGCTGTAAGCCAATCGGTTCTTGGAGATTTCGGAAGAAATAGCTGTGCTTTTTCTAAATAAAGAAGGGCATTTTTATAATCGCCTTCATCGATAAACATAGAGCCAATGGTTCTACAAACATCTCCATTTTTAAAACCATTATTATCCGCTCTTGTCAGGTAAGCCTTCGCTGTTGGAAACTCTTTCTGTCCCAAATGATACCAGCCAATATTGCTTAAAACCATGGCATCTTCTGGGTAAAATTTTTCAGCTGGTTTGAAAAGCGTATAGCCATTTTTCCAATGACCTGTTTGGAAAAAGGTCAATACAGACCAAACCAACACCAATCCAAAGGAAATAATTCTTCCGAAATCTGACTTGAGATTACCCAACCAAAACGCAATTAAAAACAAAGGACCAACAGACGATAAGTAGTAATATCTGTCTGCAACAATAGCACTGCCCACAGGTAAAATTTGAATAACAGTAGAAATCGAAATGGCAAAAAAAGCAATCGCCCACCACACTTTGTTATTTTTTCTACCTAACCAATACATTAACCCTAAAAAAATAAAAAGACCAAACACCGCATAATTATATATTGCGGGAAGATTCCCTCCTATCTTGGTAGGATATGGATAAAATGGCAATAAATTGATAGGAAGAATGGTTTTGAACCAGTAAAACAAAAAAGAATAACATACAATCCTAAATCTTTCCGAGCCCGTAAACGCAGCATTTATTACAGTCGAAGCATCGGCTCCTGCGTCTTTTTGAGCAGTAGTGGCTATGTAAGCAAAAAACAATGTAATGACAAAATATGGAATTTTATCCCTAAGACTTTTCAAAGAAAACTTTTTGCCCACCATCCACCAGTCTGTAACAATTAATAAAGCTGGCAACACCACCGCCATACCTTTAGAAAGACAACTCGCCAGAAATAGTACCAAAGAAAGCAAATACTGAATTTTATTACCTGACTTTCTGAAGTTTAAATAATAAACAAAAGAAAGAAATAAGAAAAACGTATAAAGAACATCTTTGCGTTCCGCAGCCCAAGCCACCGACTCCACGTGCATGGGGTGAACTGCGAAGAAAAAAGCCAAAAGCAAGGCTATATCAGTTTTTATTTGTAGCTTTTTAACCAAAACAAATAAAAGATAACTATTGATACTATGTAATAGAAGATTATTGAAATGGAACAACCACGGCTTATCTCCGACAATCAAATACTCTATAGCTAAACTGAGCATAGTGAGCGGATGATAGTTGCCCACATGAAAATCCTTCAATAAAGAACCTAAGTTAAAATTTTTAACAGCCTCATTAAGAACAACATAAGGATCATCATCCCAAACAAAGCCGTTTTGCCAAACCATGCCATAAGCTACAAAAATCAAGGCAGTTAGGCTACCTAAAACTACCCACTTGTTGTATTCCTTCTCAATTATTGGGCTTTCTATAGCTATTTTTTCTGTCTTATGTTTAGGGTTTTGCTTGGCCATAAGCTTATTGATATATTATAAAGGGTTCAAAAATTGATTTTTTGTAACAAAATACTGAAATTTACGTTTTGAAGGGGTTTAAAAAAATCAATCAAAAATAATTTAAAGTTTTAAACTTATCAAAATTTTATAAAAACTGGCAACCTTCAATAAAATAACTGTCCAATGCGAATCTTAATCATATTTCTATTTATAACCTCGATAGCCTTTGGTCAATCTGCCGTAGATGAACCCCAAGACCAGAAAATCGAAGCCAAAGAGTTAAAAGCCGAGCAATCTTTTACCGAAGGTATGAAGCTTTATTTAATTGAAGATTATTTTAAAGCCCAAGAAGAATTCAAAAAACACATTAAAGTATTTGGAGAATCCGGAAGCTCATTTTTTATGCTTTCCAAAACCGAACTCGCCCTTAACCTCTTGGAATCCGCCTTGATATCGGCTAAAAAAGCCTCGGATTTAGAAAAAGATAATTTTTTCTTTTTGCAACATCTGGGAAATATCCAATTTAAGAGTTCACAATACAAAGACGCAGCTTTGACTACTAAAAAAGCCCTTAAAATCAAGCCCAACTATGTAGAAGGTTATTTGAACCTTGTGGATATTTATTTGATTGAAGGCAGAGAATCCGAAGCCATAAAAACGCTTGAAGATATGGAAGCATCAATGGGGGCAAGCGAACAAATAACTCAAGCCAAACAAGCTATTTTACTCAAGCAAAACAAAGTAGATGCAGCATTGAAAGAAGGAAAGAAGATGGTAAAGTCGGACCCTCAATATGTTTTGCAACAATCAACCATATTAATTTCCAACAATAGGTTTACAGAAGCCACTCAAATGCTCAAAAATGCCATTGATGAAAATCCCAGTTTTATGGAGGCTTATGGCTTATTATCAGAAACCTACGCCAAGCAAAACAATAAGCAAGGCACCAAGGATGTCCTAAAAAGTATTTTGGCTCAATCATCCTTGCCTTATGCACTAAAAGTCAATGCCTTAGGCTCATTTTTTAGTACTTTGAAAAGTGGAAGCCAGCCGGATGACTTAAACGATGCATTGAGTTTTTGCGATCAAATTATAGCCCAACATCCCGACGAAGCCAGAACCTATGTATATAAAGCAGACATTTTGGTGAAATCTAACCGACTATTGGAAGGTAGAGAAGCCTATCTTAATGCTATTAAATACGACAAGGGAATATTTGAAGCTTGGTTAGCCGTAATAGAATTAGACGTTAAGCTGAGAAAATTCAATGAGTTATTGAAACATTCAGAAAAAGCCACTGAATACTATCCAAATCACGCGTATATTTGGTACCATTTGGGATTTGCACAATTGCAAACAAAATCATACGATGACGCACTAATTTCTTTTGAAGAAGCCCAAGTTTTAAATACCAACAACAAAGAACTCAGACACCATATAAATGCCAGTATGGCTGAAATTTATCATTTGACAGGAAAGCTTGAAAAATCAATTGAATTATTTGAAATTGTTTTAGCCGAAAACCCAAATAACGAACAAGCATTAAATAATTATAGCCTTCTTTTGGCCACTAGCAAAAAAAATATTGAGAAAGCTATGACCTTGTCGGAACGACTTGTAAAACTTTACCCAGGTCAATCTGCCAATTTTGACACTTATGCATGGGTATTATACCAAAAAGGAGACTTGGCCAAAGCCAATGAATTTATAGATTTGGCAATTTCAAAAGATAAAGAAGGAAGTGATAGTATATTTGAACATAAAGGAGATATCCTTTTTAAGCTGGGGCAAATAGACAATGCCGTAGCGGCTTGGAAAAAAGCTCTAGAATTGAACAAATCCAATAAAAAACTTGAAAATAAAATAAAAGATAGAACCATTATAGAATAAAATGAAGATACTCCAAAAACTATTTTTTGCGGGTTTTATTATTGTTGTCATAACATCTTGTAGAAGCCACAAGATGAAGAAAAATACTATTGTACTGGGAACCGTAACGGCTTCAGCTGACTCCGTCATACTAAAAAAAGACAGTATTGTGTTGACCGAAATACCTGTAGAGGAAAAAGTGTTTTTTGAAACCAAAGAAATAGATTTTGAAAAACTAAAAATAAAATCCAAAATAAGTATAAAAACAGCCAAAATAGACCAAAATATTCCTGCCACCATTCATGTCAAGAAAGACAGTGTTATCTGGATTTCGATAGCTTTAGGTCTTGAAGCAGCAAGAGTCAGTATCAATCCTGACAGCATATTTCTATTGGATAGGCTCAACAGAAAATATTATAAAGTAAGTTTTAAAGAGCTCAGCGATAATTTTGACTTTGACTTGGATTTTAATATGATACAATCTCTTCTTGTAGGAAATTTACCCATAAAAATAGACAGCATCGATATTTATAAAAAACTTGCAGAGTTTAACAGTATTTATCAGAAACGTAACGAAGTAGAAATTGAGAACCGATTTGACCTCGAAAAAAGTAAATTGTTTTATATAAGTGCCACAGACAAAAAAACAAATACCAAGCTCAATATCGATTACAAAAGTTTTATCAATGAAGACAATAAACTTGTCCCAACTATTATTTCTTTGTTGATTTCAGGCAAAAACGAGGCAAAAATAGAATTTGAACACTCTAAGTTTGACTTTTTAGACCGAAATATTCGTTTTCCTTTTAATATTCCGAAAGGTTATTCTCTAGAAAAAATTCCTAATTTTTAAGGTTAGGGTATACTATGAAAAAATACGTTATTTTATTTTTTGTATTTATTTTGTCCTTATCCGGTTTTGCTCAAAAAACAAAGAGTAGAGCCGCACTTGAATCAGATAAAAAAAAGAACCTTCAAAAGATTTCTCAGGTAAAAAAAATACTGAATGAGACACAAAAAGAAAAGCAAAATACGCTTGGTCATATTAAAGCCATCAATCAACAAATAGAAAATCAACAGAACAAAATAGATTTAGCTTTGGATGATATCGAACTCATAAAAATAGAAATGGTGGAAATCCAAAAAGCCCAAAGTGACCTTTTTAAACAGCTAAATGCCTTACAGACCGAATATTCAGCCACAATTTATCGAGAATCAAAAAACAGCAACAAACTCACCAAAATGGGATTTTTGTTTTCGTCTGGTTCATTAAGCGAGCTTTTTTTGAGATACAAATATTTGGAACAATATACTGAAAATAGGAAACATCAACTTTTACAAATCAAAAAAATAGGCGAAATGCTTAAACAACGCCAAAGAACACTCCTTCAGAAAAAAATCACCCAGCAAAATCTGATCAACATAGTAAAAATTGAAGCCAAAAGTCTGGAGGCATTAAGAGAAAAACAAGATTTGATAGTAAAAGACCTCAATAATAAAGAAAAAGATCTTAAAGGAGAATTGGAGAAATCAAAAGCAGCACTTGCAAGCTTGAATTCGATAATTTCCAATGCAATTGAGAAAGAACAAAAAGCTAGAAAAGTACCAGCCTCACGAAAAGAAAAACAAATAGAAATAGAAGATAGAGAAAAGAAAATATTGGGAGATAGAGAAAGTAAGAAAGCTGTTGTAAAAGAGGCTGAAACTGGCAGTAAGCCCAATAGAATTTCTAGCAAAAATTTTGGAGCGAGCAAATCCAGACTTCCCTGGCCAGTAGATGGTTTTGTATCAGATAAGTTTGGGGTCAAAAATCATCCAGTTCTTAAAGGTTTAAAAATTGATAACAATGGCATTGACATACAGTCATCTCCCAATGCTGCAGTGAGAGCCGTATTTGAGGGAGTTGTATTGGACATTTCACAAATTCCTGGCCTAAACAATGTAATAGCGATTCAACATGGAGATTATTACACAGTTTATGCCAATCTCGATAATGTAAATGTGAGCATCAATCAGCAAGTAAGCCTTCAACAACAAATTGGTACTGTAGCCTACAAAGACGGTAGTCCGGAGATAAACTTCCAGATTTGGCATAATTTCAGTAAACTCAATCCCGAACCTTGGTTAGGGTCTAAATAATATTAAAATGTCAGTACATTCAGAAATCAAAAGGGTAACCACCAACACCTTAAAAGAATTAAAAAACAAAAAGGAAAAAATTGTTTGCTTGACTGCGTATGATTTTTCCATGGCCACATTGGTTGACGCAGCTGGAATTGAAGTGATACTGGTTGGCGATTCAGCTTCAAATGTCATGGCTGGTCACCAAACTACCCTACCCATTACACTAGATCAAATGATTTATCATGCCCAAGGAGTCATAAGGGCTGTAAAAAGAGCATTGGTTGTAGTCGATTTGCCATTTGGCAGCTATCAAGGTAATTCAGAAGAAGCACTCCGTTCTGCTATAAAAATCATGAAAGAGTCTGGTGCCCATGCTGTAAAAATGGAAGGTGGAAAAGAGATAGAAGAGTCTATTGCAAGAGTTTTGAGTGCAGGAATACCAGTAATGGGACACCTAGGTCTAACTCCACAATCTATTTATAAATTTGGAACTTACACAGTAAGAGCCAAAGAAGACGAAGAGGCTCAGCAACTGCGAGATAACGTAAAATTATTACAAGACTTGGGATGTTTCGGTGTAGTATTAGAAAAAATACCCGCAAAACTGGCCACAGAAGTCAGCCAAACACTTGAAATTCCGACGATAGGCATCGGTGCTGGTAACGGTTGCGACGGACAAATATTGGTCATCCATGATATGTTAGGCATCAACCAAGACTTTTCGCCAAGGTTTTTGAGAAGATATGCCGACCTTTCTACCATGATGAATACTGCTTTTACAAATTATATTACAGATGTGAAATCTGGAGACTTTCCTAACAAAAAGGAGTCTTATTAATATGTACCTAAGATCCATACCTGTATTAAGATATTTTATACTATTAGTAGTAGGTATCTATCTATACCAATGGTATCAACCACAGCTTGGTCAAATTTATATTTTTATAAGTACCGTATTTTTATTAGGAATTCTTTCTACAAAAATCAATAAACTGCGGTTTCTAAAACACACCATTCCGTTTCTTTTTCTAGGCTTAGGCTTGGCCAGTTCGCATCTTTTTGATCAGAAAAACCGAGAAAATTATATCTCAAAGGTAGGTAAATTTGATAAGTATATGGCCATGATTGATTCATATACAGAATCTAAGCCAAAAACTTACAAAGTGACAGCAAAGATATTTGCTGTAAAAAAAGGCAGCAAATGGAAAAATGTAGTTGGCGAGACCATGCTTTACTTCAACAAAGAGGCTAACACAGTTCCAAAATATGGAGAAATTTATGTATTGAAAAATACAATTAGAGAAATAGAGGCCCCTAAAAACCCATTTGAGTTTGATTATAAAACCTATCAAGCACGAAAAAACATATTCAATCATCAGTTTTTGAGGGAAGGCGATTTTCTACTAGCCGGCGAAATGAAAGGCTGGTCTTTGCTAAAGTTTGCCAATTCTTTAAATGTCTATACCCATACAGTTTTTAAAGAAATTTTAGATACTCCCAAGCAAATGGGCGTAGCAGAGGCTATGATTGGAGGCATGAAGGCTGAGCTAGATTTTGAAACCAAACAGTGGTATTCTGCCACCGGTGCCATTCATGTTTTGGCAGTTTCAGGCATGCATGTGGTCATATTATTTGTAGTACTGAATAAACTTTTAGGCCTTTTTTTAGACAAGAAAAAACCTTTCTTTTTGGCTACTATCTTGATATTACTTTGGTCGTATGCCATATTTACAGGACTAAGTCCAAGCGTTTGCAGGTCTACTTTGATGTTTTCTATGATACAATTGGGTACATTTTTCCGACGTGACGATAATCCCGTCAATACACTATTATTGTCTGCTATAATTCTACTCATCATTGTACCTACTTGGCTGTATGATGTTGGTTTTCAGCTATCTTATTTGGCAGTTTTAGGCATAATGGTAATTTATCCGAGCCTAAAAAGACTATTCTATTTTAAATGGAAGCCTATTCGTTGGATTTGGGAAATTTCAGCAGTATCTATTGCCGCACAGATTTTCACTTTGCCGCTTACACTCTACTATTTCCATCAATTTCCAAACTACTTTTTACTGGCCAATCCCGTAGTTTCACTGGTGTCTTCTTTCATGCTGCCCATTGGCTTATTGGTATTGTTTATTGCCAAAATACCATATTTAGGAGCGGCTTTAGGTTTTATTTTCCAATGGTTAATTGATATTCTCAATTATTCAGTTTATTTGATTTCAAAACTTCCAAACGCTCTCACTGTAGGGCTTTCAATATCCATCACGACTGTAATATTGTTGTTTTTGATCATCGCTTTTGTACTTTTATTCTTCAAGAACAAAGAAGTCATTTATATAAAATTGATTGCAATTACCTGCCTTTTTCTAACTATAAGTGGAGCAAATCAGTTATTCAAACAAAACAAACAAAAAGAAATCACTTTCCACTTTATTCCAAACGGATGGGGAATTTCAGTCATTGAGGGTCGTTCGGCTACTTTTATTTCTACAGATTCGCTCTGCAATGAGCCACTTATTTATCAATTCCACCTAAAAAACTATTATGACGCAAAAGGCATAAAGAACTATAAAACACAAAAAGTCGCTGATCAAGGAAACTTCATCATAAATAATAATTTGGGAAATATCCAATGGATGAAGACACCAAATGGAAAAATAATTGAAAAAAATACCCCATATTTAGTCTGCACAGAAAATGCCATAAAAGACCTCACAAATTTATCAGAATTTGATGGCACGATTATACTGGATGGTTCTAATAAAAAATGGGTTGTAGAAAAAATCAAAGCGGAGGCTGAACAAAAAAAGAAAAAATTGGTAATTTTGTATGATACTGGATCGAAAACATTAACCTTTTAATCATGAAAAAAGCACTAAATATAATCTTTATTGTCATCGGTGTGTTGGTTTTAGCTCTATATGGTGTGCGTACCTATACGAAGAGCCACAGCCCATTTGAGAAACTCACTGCCAAAGGCAAAAGAGACTTAAAAGTAGAACTCGGCTACTGCAGACCATTAATGAAAGAAAGAAAAATATTTGGCGAACTTATACCCTACAATACCGTATGGAGAACTGGGGCAAATGAAGCAACCACTATTAGTTTTTCAAGAACTTGTACTTTTGGTAGGAGAAAAGTAAAAGATGGCAAATATAGCCTATGGACTATCCCTTATGAAAAATATTGGACAATAATACTGAATACAGAATCAGGACAATGGGGAACCAATTATGACGAAACTAAAGACTATTTAAGGTTTAAAGTTGAAGCCGTTAAGACCCAAAAGGCTATTGAACAACTAACCATCAAACTCAATGAAGTAGCAGAGGGAGGCATAGATTTAACACTAAATTGGGAAAACACTGCATTGAATATCCCAATAAGGTAAATAGATTAACCAAAAAAATAAATTAAGCTATTCAATACACGATCTTAGCTGCTTCTCTAGTTTTGTCCAACAAATGAATAAGTTTATTACTATCAGCCAAAGACCATTTAGAACTTTCTAATAAGCCATTTCTGAGACAGTCATTTACCTCTTCGATTTCATAATTATATCCAAAAGTATCTCTTTTAAACTCTAAAGTTTCCACTTCCACTCCTTCCAAAGTGTATAAAGTCAAACGAGTAGCCTCATGAAATCTACCATGCATTTTAATGGAGCCATTTTCTCCATAAATCCGAGCATCACAGTCGGTATGAGCAACAACCGTACAATTTAACACTGCCGTACTTTGATTGTCATATTGGTAAATAAAAGAGGTAGTTTCGTCTGTTCCTGTTTTAGAAAAAATGCTTGCTGCCGTAATCTTGGATGGGTAACCCAAAATTAACAAAGACAAAAAAGCTGGATAAATACCGATATCTAAGAATGCCCCACCGCCCAAACTAGGATTGAAAAGGCGAGATTTTTCGTTGAAAGCCGCTTTAAATCCAAAATCAGCATGCAAAGTTTTAATATTACCTATTTTATCTTCACCTATCCACGATTGTACTTTCAAAGTACTAGGCAAGAAACGCGTCCACATCGCTTCCATCAAAAACACTTGATTCTTCCTTGCTGCTGCTACCATCTCGTTTACCTCTACCTCATCCATAGCAAAGGGTTTTTCACACAAAACCCCAACACCTTTGTTTAAACACAACAAAGTGTGCTCCTTGTGATAAGTATGAGGGGTTGCTACATAAACTACATCAATATCCACAGTAAATAACGCTTCATAACTACCAAAGGCATGCCTAACGTGATGATTTAATGCAAATTGCTGAGCTCTATCTAATGAAGTACTGGCCACTGCTACGAGTTCTATACCAGTTGTTTTATTTAGATCTGAAGCAAACTTTGCGGCAATTTTACCTGCACCCAAAATTCCCCACTTTATGGTTTTAATCATTTATATAAAGTCAAATATTTTTGCAATTTAGCCCTAAAACCATTAGTTAACAATAATTTTCTTGGTCTGTTTACCTACATTATTAGAAACCACCACTTGATAAATGCCAACTGAAGGATTATTTGTTAAAATTATTTTGTAAGAAGAATCAGCAATTTTAATTAACTCAAAAGGCACGCTTATTCCTTTTGCATCCACCATTTGAATGGTTGGGTTTTCTAAAAAGGTATCAATTAGTACAAAATCTGTAGCAGGGTTTGGATAAACCCTGAAATGATCTAAGGGCAAATTTATAATTGAAAGGGGTAAAAAGTTAAAGCTTACAGTTGGGCCAACGTAAGATTTATTTGCTAAATCCGTATATCTCAATCTATAATAATTGTTGCCAAAGATTGGATTTTTGTCTGTAAATCTGTAAGAAACTATTCCAGTGGAAACCCCAACTGCAGCCTGCTCATCTTTCTGAAAAAACGCTTTATTATCATCGCTTTTTTCTATGAAAATAAACTGAGAGTTTTGTTCAAATGTTGTAGTCCATACCAATTCTATCTCTTGCCTTTCATTTAAAAAAGCCTGAAACTTTCCAAAAATAATTGGAGGAGGTAAACTTAAATTAAGAGTCCAAAAATCGCTTTGACCTCTATTAACACTCACATCGCCATCTGCTGAGCGACTACTTGCAGCCAAGAACAAGCCGTTTTTTGAAGTATAAATAACTTGTCGAGCCAAATCGATATCAGCTCCACCAAACAATTTATGAAAAATAGGCACAAAGGTCTCTTCTTTTAAAGCCATCAGCCAAACGTCTGTGAGTGTGCCTTTAGGCTTGGTAGTACCAATTGTCGACTGACTTGTACCAGATACATACAATACGCCATCTGTGCCACGTGTCAAACTATAAAAACCATCGTTGTCGATGCCACCAAAGTGATTTATATTTTGTAAAATCCCATTTTTATCGATTCTTAAAATAATACCATCTTTCTCTCCCAATGAATTCCCAATTTGGCCATTAATTGAGCTTGACTCTCCCGCTATATAAAACCCAGTTTTAGAACTATTTTCTAATGCCGAAAACGCCACATCGTAATTATTTCCACCAAATCCTTTTTCCCAAAGTTGCCTTCCAGTTCCATCAATTTTGATAACTAGAAAATCAAGGAAACCTTGGCCTGCCCCTGTGATATCCCTCTCTAACGAAAGTGTCCC
>JAIPAJ010000077.1 GCA_021740125.1 Leadbetterella sp.
CAGAGCAGGAGCTGCTTTAGGAGCTTCTGGTACTGATGCAGCCGCGGTGGCCTTTGGAGCACTTTGTGCTTTTATCAAAGTTTCAAAATCTGCACCTTCTTCTCCAATAACGGCAATTACTGTGTTAACCGGTGCTGCTTCTCCCTCTTTTACACCAATGTATAATAATTTACCGTCCTCATATGCTTCTATTTCCATAGTGGCTTTGTCGGTTTCTATTTCGGCCAACATATCTCCAGCCTTAACAGCATCCCCAACTTTTTTCAACCATTTATGGATCACACCTTCGGTCATGGTGTCACTTAAAAGTGGCATTTGAACAACGGTGGCTTTTATTTTTGAAGTGTCAATGGCAGCAACCGCTACTGACGCCACAACTTCAGCTACTGGTGCTGTTTCTACAGAAGCAGGAGCTGCTGTAGGAGCAGATGCTCCACTTAAAAGTGCTTGGTAGTCTTCACCTGGAGCACCTATAACTGCAATAACTGCATCAATAGGCACCGCCTTTCCTTTTTCGACACCAATATACAATATCGTACCATCATAATAAGACTCCATGTCCATGGTGGCTTTGTCGGTTTCTACTTCCGCCAATATATCACCAGATTTTACGACATCGCCCACTTTGACATTCCATGCGGCTATTACGCCTTCTTCCATGGTATCACTCATTTTGGGCATTTTGATAACTTCTGCCATATCTTTTATTTTTTGCTTAGAATTAACTGTATTAGGTTAAAATTGATTTTCGTCTCAAAGTTCCCTAAAAACTTTTTTATATTTTAATATTCTATCCTATTTTATTCTGAAATATTGCTCAGAAAATTTGCTTTAAGAAATCTATCTAAAAAACGACTGAGTTCTTGGAACCACTTTACTTCAAAAAAAAGGAATTGAAATTCAAATTCTCTTTTAGTTAATTTTCAAAACAGCCATAAATGCTTCCTGTGGCACCTCTACGTTACCAATTTGACGCATTCTTTTCTTTCCTTTTTTCTGCTTTTCTAACAGCTTACGCTTTCTACTAATATCACCGCCATAACATTTGGCTGTTACATCTTTTCTCATGGCCTTTACTGTTTCTCTGGCAATAATTTTTGCCCCAATGGCCGCTTGGATTGCAATCTCAAACTGTTGACGAGGCAAAAGTTCTTTAAGTTTTTCACATAATTTTTTACCCCAATCGTAAGCCTTGTCTCTATGAACAATAGCCGAGAGTGCATCCACTGGGTCTCCGTTCAATAAAACATCGAGTTTTACCAAAGCAGATTCTCTATAACCTATCAATGAATAATCTAGAGAAGCGTATCCACGAGAAATTGTTTTTAATCTATCAAAAAAGTCAAATACAACCTCAGAAAGCGGCATATCAAATGTCAATTCTACCCTTGTTGAAGTAAGGTAAACTTGGTTTTTCACCTCGCCTCTTTTTTCCATACAAAGCTTCATGATTGGCCCAACGTAATCTGAGGCAGTAATAATTTGAGCCTTGATATAAGGTTCTTCTATAGAAACTACCAAGTTAGGATCGGGCATTTCGGAAGGAGCAGAAACCTGTAGAACTTCACCTTTTCTGGTTTTAACAGTAAATCTTACTGAAGGAACGGTGGTAATTACTGTCATATCGAATTCCCGCTCTAAACGTTCTTGCACAATTTCCATGTGCAACATACCGAGGAATCCACATCTGAATCCAAACCCTAAAGCGGCTGAGGTTTCAGGTTCCCAAATAAGAGAAGCATCATTGAGTTGAAGTTTTTCCATAGATTCTCTAAGCTCTTCAAAATCAGTAGTATCTACTGGATAAATACCAGCAAAAACCATTGGCTTCACCTCTTCAAATCCTTGAATTTCTTCGGTTGAAGGCCTGTCTACATGGGTGATGGTATCTCCTACCTTAACTTCTTTGGCCACTTTTATTCCAGAAATCAGATATCCTACATCCCCACACTCAACTACATCTTTTGGTTGTTTTTTGAGTTTAAGGCTACCAATTTCGTCAGCAATGTACTCTTTTCCAGTAGCGACAAATTTAACTTTATCTCCTTTTCTGATTGTGCCATTTTTTACCCTAAAAATTACTTCTATCCCTCTATAAGAATTAAAAACCGAGTCAAAAATCAGTCCCTGAAGTTCGGCCTTGGGATCGCCAACAGGTGCAGGAACTCTGTCAATAATTGCCGTTAGTATGTCATCTATACCGATGCCCTCTTTGGCACTTGCCAAAACGATACCATCAGGATCAATTCCAATAAGGTCAACTATTTGATCTTTTACTTCCTCTATCATGGCCCCAGGCAAATCAATTTTATTGATTACTGGTATAATTTCCAAATTATGCTCTAAAGCCAAGAAAAGATTCGAAATCGTTTGAGCTTCAATACCTTGTGCGGCATCTACTATTAAAAGGGCTCCCTCACAGGCAGCTATAGAACGAGAAACTTCATAACTAAAGTCAACATGGCCAGGCGTATCAATCAGGTTGAGTATGTATTTTTCTCCCCTGAAAATATAATCCATCTGAATTGCATGACTCTTGATGGTGATACCTCTCTCTCTTTCAAGATCCATATCATCCAATAGCTGGGCCTGCATTTCTCGAGCAGTCACAGTACCTGTAAATTCTAATAATCGGTCAGCAAGTGTGCTTTTTCCGTGATCAATATGAGCTATTATACAAAAATTACGAATATTTTTCACAAAAAATTATTTAATCCAAACAATGAAATTGAGGTGCAAAAATAGCACAAAAAAGCAGAAATTCTGTGGAAAAAATGAATATATTTTATGAATAAACCAACTATTGCCAGATCTTTTTAAAAGAAACAAAAGCTCCAAAATTGTCATAAATGAGGTCACCATGTTCTATCCCTACACCCACATTGACAATCCCTTTGAGTTTTGGGGCTGGAATAGCTGCCTTGGTGGCAATGGAGAACTGATCAGCCTTTAATGGATTATTGCCTGTTCCAAAATTTCTACTAAATGAAAGTCTTGATTCTAACCGAATGGTATTCAACTTATTAGTCATACCCATGTAGCCGGCTTTTATATTATTATTGTTGGCAAAAAGTTGTATTAAGCCGTTATCTTTATTTTCAAAGCGAATATCGGGATTGGGAATTAAAAAAGGAGAACCAATTGTAAGTCCATTGTAGGACCAACCTTCGTAATACTGTCCGTGGTTAAAATAAAAATTCTGATTTCGACCATAATGTTTTCCTTCAAAGCCAATTAGCCTTAACAAACCAGATCTGTATAGACCTTGGTTTGTGGTGTGAACAAACTCAAGTACTAATTTATTGACTATACTTTCGGGATTCAAAGAGGTTATGGAGATACCATACAATCCATCGTCAATGTTTGTAAGGCTACTAAAAGTCTGCCCAGTTTCAAATATAATTTGTCTATAAAACAACATCCTGGCTTTTTTGAGTGTAAGTTCACCACCCATGTCAATTTGCCCCAAATGATTCCCATACCGATTTTCGAAGTCGTAAGGGCTTGTATTGGGATTAACTAAGGAATCCTTCGACGGATTGGAGAAAGGCAACAAAATATTTCGATAAACATACCATCCCGTTGGAAATTTACCATTTACATATCGGGTGTCCCAATCTGGAATTCCATATTTTGGTATACCGCCCCATTGTGCATGATGCAAAACACCGCCATAAAGTTTAATTTTAGAATTGGGACTGCCTATCCTGCCATAAATGCTTTTTTGGTGCAAATAATATCCTTTTACACTAGTTTGATTCCCAAACCAAGCATGAGAAAAATGTCCTTTAAAACTCAAAAAAGGAAACAAAACCTTCGTATATTCTGGCACTGAAAGTTGGATTTCAGGAAGTGGAAGCGAATTCCCTGACCAAGTGATGGAACCGCTACTCAGTGTTGAATCTACAAAACCATGAACCTGCCTTTTCCGTCCGGCAGTCAATGCAAACTTCTTGTAATACAGTTTATAATAAGCTTCTGGTATAACTATTTTAGCTTGCGAACCCACAAATAAGGCCATATCAAAGGCATATTCACCTTTAAAATTGGCTCTCGAGGTATCCTTTATAGACTGTATATGCTGTCGAAACAAAACCGTATTATCAGTATTGGGTAATGCACCAAATTGGTTACTTCTAAGCCAAAAGGGGATTTTATTTTTAATCGAGTAAAAACCACCTAATTCGACTGAATAATTTGCTTTTCTTGGTTTTTGGGCATAAATAGATGAACTGCTCCATAAAGCAGTTATAATTAAGAGTATGGTTATCAGTAATTTCTTTGTCATATGATACCGAAAAGTCTTTTTATCAGCTGAAAAAATCTTACAAAAACCAAGCCAAATTTATGACAAAACCCAATGCATTAAAAGTGCTGTGAGATATCCACCATAAGTTCCGATGGCATAACCCAACACCGCAAAAATAACGCCAATTGGAACCAAAGCGGGATGAAAAGCCCCCGCAACCACAGAGGCTGAGGCGGCTCCACCGATATTAGCTTGAGAACCAACAGCTAACATAAAATAGGGTGCTTTCAAGAATTTACCAGCTAAAACTACAAAAATAACGTGAATAGAAATCCAAATTAAACCTACCAAGAACAACCATTTGTTGTCAGCTACCGCTGATAGATCCATTTGCATCCCTATAGAAGCCACCAAGATATACAAAAACAAAGTTCCTATTTTTGAAGCTCCCACATATTCTAACTCTCTAAGTTTAGTCCGAGAAGCTAAAACTCCAAAAATTGTTATAAAAAACACCACCCAGAAAAAATTTGAAGTCAAACTAAATTTTTCGAGATACGGATAATTTACTTTTATAAAAGGTGAGATCAAATCTGCTAAAAAATATGAGATTCCAGTAAAAACAAAAGCCACCGCAGTGAGTTTAAGATAATCGTCAAAAGTAGGAATCCTCTCCTTTTGACCCTTTAAAGCAGAAATTTTTTCCTTCATTTCCTCCACAATAGTACCATCGGCTCCCAACCATTTATTGATTTTGTTATTATTAACTACGCCAATCAATAAAACCGCCAACCAAGTTTCGGCCACCAATACATCCACAGCAACACATTGAGAAAAAACATAGGCACTTGGCTGAAGAATTTCTTTTAGTGCAGTTTGGTTAGCACCTCCCCCAATCCAGCTTCCGGCAATTGTACCCAATCCCCGCCAAACTTCATTTTCAGTGCCCATATAAAAAATCTCAGGCTTGAAGCTACTCACAATTTTAACGGCCAATGGTCCGCCAATTATTACCCCCAAAGTTCCAGCTAAAAACACCAAAAGAGCCTTTAATCCAAGTTTTTTGAGCATTTCAACATCAAGGCTGAGCGTAAATAACAATAAACATGCAGGTAACAGATATTTAGAAACAAATGGATAAACACCAGAACTCTCTCCTGATATGAGCCCAAAAGTATTGAATAGTCCTGGCAAAAAATAACACAATAATATTGGTGGGAAAATTTTAAAAAAACCTTGTATGAGCTTATTGGACGACTTGGCCAATTGGAAAATAAAAATCAAAAGAGCGAAAAGAATAGCGGCCACAACAGCATCGTTGGTAATAATGGCTTCGGGTTTCATAAGGTAATTTTTTTGTCAAATATACACATTCTAAAATACCCTAAAAACAAAACACACAATCTACAAAATGAGACTGTGTGTCGCAATTACACTTCATCAACAAACTAAAAACCAAATAATATTTTTGTTAAAATATTTTTCTGAAACAAATATGCAAAAAAAAGGGCATGAAAAAAATAATTAAAACATTTTTCTTTTTCACGCCCTTTGCATGGCTGTAGGAGGGGGAGTCGAACCGCCCACGATGCAGTTAGCCAAAGAGCAAAATTTGGTGGTCAACCCCAGTCGGAACTGAAAAAACCTGTTCGGCTTTACTCTTCGTTTATCCTGTTACCATCACCCCCGAGACAGGAGGGCACGGCTGCCAATTTCGTCATCCTACATTATTATTAAGAACTAAATTTGTTTTCGTCTCTCTCTGAAAACATTACAAAGGTAATACCAATTTTTGATTTGATAAAAATTATTTATTATTTTATTTAAATTTTATAATTCTGTTTACTATTTTTGATATTTAACTAAATAACATTTAGAAAAACATATTTAACTTACATTTTCACTAAACATTTTTTAGATGATTAAAGAAAATATTGACGAAATAGACCTAAAGATTCTTAGAATATTGATAGAAGATGCAAAGATTTCCTATGGAGATATTGGTGAAAAAGTATTTTTGTCGCCAGGGGCAGTGCATACACGAGTAAAAAAAATGGAATCCACTGGCATAATTACCGGTAGTAGTATCAGTGTAGATACAAAGAAACTCGGCTGGGATATAGCTGCTTTTTTGGGAATATATCTCGAAAAAAGCGAACAATACGATGACGTGGCGGACCAACTAAAAATGATTCCTGAGATAGTAAGCATCAACTACACCACTGGAAATTATAGTATATTTGTGAAATTGATGTGCAGAGATACCGCCCATTTGAGGAGTGTACTGCACGATAAAATTCAAAAAGTACAAGGAATTCAACGAACAGAGACTTTTATTTCGTTAGAGGAAAGTCTATCTAGAACAGCACCGATTATATAAAAATGAAAGCTCTTTTTATATTTGTATTTGTTTGTATGTTAGGCACAAATCTGGCAGCACAGTTTAATCAAAAGCTCGTAGAGGAAAAATTAAAACTTCCTCTAAATGCAAATATAGATGAAACTATTCTTCAGGTCGGCCAAACTTTTCTCGGTTTGCCCTATCAAGGAGGAACATTAGAGGGTCCAGAAGAAAAACTCATTTGCAAACTCGATGCTTTTGATTGCTACACATTTGTGGAGAATGTAATGGCCATCAGCTTGGCCAAACATTCGGACCAGCCAACTTTTGCAAACTACATGAGAATTTTACAAGATTTGAGATATAGAAATAGTAAAATTGATGGCTATGGCTCTAGGATTCATTATTTCACGGATTGGGCTAAAACGGCTGAAAAGAACCACTATTTGAAAGATTTAAGTCCGATTCTAGGTGTGAAAATGGACAAACAAATCAACTTCATGAGTCAGCACCGAAACCTATATCCTTCATTTGCAAAAGACGATGAAGTTTTAGAAGAAATTGTTTTGATGGAGAAAAATCTGGCAAAAAAGGCCATCTTTCATATTAAAAAAGAAGATTTTTCTACTTACGAGCCAGCAATAAAAACTGGAGATATCATTGCGTTTACAAGCACAGTGGCTGGTTTAGATGTGAATCACGAAGGCTTTGCAATAAGAAAAAATGGGAAACTTTATTTGATGCATGCTTCCATTGAAAAAAAGAAGGTGATAATCTCCGAAGAAACCCTCCAACAATATTTAATGAGAATAAAAAAGCATGCAGGCGTTATGGTCTTGAGAGTGCGTTAATGCTTCCATAGAATTTCTATTATCCGGTCTTTCAAAATCAAAGTTGTTTGCTTAACATTTTCATTCTTTTTGATTTCAAGCCTTCCCTGTAAAGCTTGAAGAAACTCCTGAGAAATCACATTTCTACTGTCTTTTTTATGAAAAATTGCAATTCCTTCATTTTGCGTGGTTTTGAATACAATTTTTTTATTAGCTTTTATAGTTTCTGTTTTCTTTGAAATCAATTCCTTCTTTTCCAAATACGCTATAATCTTATTGCAATCAGGAAATCCATAGCCCACAAAATTATTCGGAATCGAAGATAGACTACCAGAAAATTTCAGAATCTCTTTAACTTCTGAGGATTTAAGATTTGGATCCTTTTCTATCATTAAGGCCACAATTCCAGTCACTATTGGGGCTGCCAAAGAAGTACCAAACTCAGAATAAACAGTTAAATCGGGTTTTATAAAATCTACATTTTCAACACCTTTACTGCTATAAGCCATTTTTAATCCATTTTCATCATTAGCACCCACACTTATTACCTCCTCCACATCTCCTGGAGTAGACACAATGCCTCCCCATTCTTTATTTTCGCCTTCATTTCCAGCCGAAACTACCAAAATCATTCCCTTGTCATTCACTGCCATTCTTGCTCCTTGGCTTATCAAACTCGTTTTACCGTCCATTTGCTCGGGCTTATAACTTTCTGAAGGATTTGTAAATCCAGTAGCATAACCCAATGAAGAATTGGCCAGCCTTACGCCCAAACTATCCAGCCATTCAATCGCCGCAATCCAATTATCTTCTTCAATTCTTGCTTCTTTTTGAGAAGATTCTGTACGGGCAAAATAAAAATTAGATTTTAGACCCATACCCAAAAGTTGTTTTTTCATAGGATTAAAACCAGCAATCGCGGTTGTAACCATGGTACCATGAAGCTCACCTTCTGACTTTTTTTCTCTATAAAAGTCTATTTTTGGAGGACTAAAAAAATCTTTAGTTTCTTTAATTTGCTTATTTTCAAACAAATGTTGTATGTTTTCATCTTCATTTGCTCCAAAAAAGCCCCCATCTATTACACCAATATCGACACCTTCACCTAGCCAACCTTTTTCTAAAAAAACGCTGGCATTGATTTGATGCAATGGATAGGAAAGATAAATTCCATCTTCATTTTTTGGAGTGCTATTTGAGGCTAAATATTGGTAATGGTCAATCTTCCTAATTTCTTTTACGAAAGGAAAAGATTGGGCTTTATTCTTCTCATCATCAGTCAAATACACTGAGACTGCATTGAACCACCGACTGGTATTTTGCACCTTTAAACCAACATCAGAAAGAACCTTAACTTGGTTTTGAAAAGGTCCGAAATCAGACTCTTGGTAGGTTTTTATGCCGAGATTTTCTCTATTTTTATATGTTTTATCAGAAACTGGCTGACTCTGAGACAAATCACGTTCCTTGAAAAATACCCAATACTTATCCTGTCCATGGGAAATAAAAAATGAGAAAACTAAAAAAAACAAAATTCTACCCTTCAAACTATTCAATTGAGCCTATTTTTTATATTATTGCAAATATAATCTGAAATAAATGAGGTACGAAAAAATCGCAAATAGCTTTTATAGAGAAAACAGAAAGAAGTTTGCAGAGAAAATCTTACCTAATTCTGTGGCCATATTTTCTACCAATGACCCACTGCCGACCAATGCCGACGGCACTTTTGGTTTTGTTCAAAACAGCACTTTTTTTTATTTGACGGGGATTGACCAAGAAGATGGATATTTAATCATAGACAAGAGAAAAACACCTCACCGAGAAATAATTTTCGTAAGAGAGACCGACGAAAAAATAAGGGTTTGGGAAGGTGAAATGCTTTCAAAAGAAGAAGCAAGGGAAATTTCTGGGATTGAAAATGTGGAATGGAGTTCTGAGTTTTGGAAAATCGCCTCAGGTAATTTAAACGATTGCCTAAATATTTATACACACCTAGATTTGAGCCAAGGAAAAGGTTCGGCTTTCAGGTCAAGAGAGAAATATTTAACCGCCCTTTTGAAAAGGAAATTCCAGAATAAAAACTTCTTAAATTCATCAGAAATCATTGATAATTTAAGAGTTATTAAGCATCCTTTAGAAATAATCCAGATAAAAAAAGCCGTTGAAATCACAAAACTTGGCTTTGAAAGAGCGGCCAAATTTCTGAAAGCTGGAATTTACGAATTCGAACTAGAAGCAGAAATAAGTCACGAGTTTTATATACAAAGATCGAGAAATCATGCTTTTCAGCCCATAATGGCATCTGGCAAAAATGCTTGTATTTTACATTACATTAGTAATAACGAAATTTGCAAAAGTGGCGACACGATTTTGATGGATTTTGGAGCAGAATATGGAAATTATAAAGCTGATATGACCAGAGTTTTACCCATAAATGGCAAATTCACTGAAAGGCAAGCTAAAGTATATCAATCTGTTTTGGATGTGATGCATGCCATAAAAAAACAAATGGTGGTAGGTAACACCATCGAAAATTTAAAAAAAGAAACCCAAAACTTGATTGGCAAAGAACTCATAAAACTTGGTATTTGCTCTAGGTCTGAGCTAAAAATTGAGCCAAAAACTATTCTTAAATATTTCCCACATGGAGTTTCGCATCACTTGGGCTTAGATGTGCATGATGTAGGAGATAGAAAAAGATCCTTAGAAGCAGGAATGTTATTAACTTTGGAGCCAGGAATATATATTCAAGAGGAAAACCTTGGAATTAGGTTAGAAAATGACATTTTGATCACCGAAAACGGAAATGAAGATTTAATGAAAGATATTCCTTTGGAAATAATAGAAATAGAAAATTTAATGAAATGAAAACCTCGAAAATCACTTACAATGGTGGCTTAAACACCGAAATGACACACCTGAAATCAGGAAAAACTGTTGTTACAGATGCTCCGACCGACAACAACGGTAAGGGCGAAGCCTTCTCTCCTACTGATTTGGCGGCAACTTCATTGGGGGCTTGTGCGATAACAGTAATTGGTATTGCAGCCCAAAATGCTGGGCATGAATTTAAAGGAACAGAAGTGCAAATAACCAAAATAATGACTTCTGAAGCTCCCAGAAAAATAGCTAAAATCATTGCTGAGTTTGATTTTACTTGTGAGCCTCCACTTTCGGATAGCGATAAGAAAAGATATGAAAGAGTAGCATTAACTTGCCCAGTTTCTCTTAGCTTACATCCTGATATTGAGCAAGAAATGATTTTCAATTGGCTGAATTGAGCATGACATGGCTCGACCATATCAAAAACTTCAAGAATTACCTGAAACTTGAACGCGGACTTTCGGGTAATTCTGTAGAATCTTATGTCAGAGATGCTGAAAAACTCTCCCAATTTTGTGGAAAAACTAAACATATTGCATCTTTAAAGGACGAAGACATTCACAATTTCTTGGTTTTTTTAAACGATTTGGGACTTTCTGCCACCAGTCAAGCCAGAATTCTGAGTGGAATCAAAGCATTATTTGAGTTTTTATTAATCGAAAAATTAATAAGCACTGACCCCACCGAACTTATTTCTTCACCAAGAATCACAAGAAAGTTACCCGAAACCCTACATTTGCATGAGATAGAAGCCATGCTGGCCTGCATAAACCTCAGCACACCAGAAGGACCTAGGAATAAGGCAATTATAGAAGTAATGTACAGTTGTGGCTTGCGAGTTTCGGAGCTGACAAACCTTAAGATTTCTGATTGTTTATTTTCAGAAGGATTCATCAGAGTGGTTGGCAAAGGGAATAAAATGCGGTTAGTTCCAATAGGCGATGAAGCCATTAAATTTTCTAAAATCTATCTTCATGTTTTACGAACTCAACTTACAATTGAAAAAGGTCATGAAGATTATCTTTTTTTAAATCGTCGTGGGAAAGCTTTAAGCAGAGTTATGGTATTTATAATCATCAAAGACTTGGCAGAAAAAGCGGGTATTCACAAAAGCATTTCTCCACATACATTGAGGCACAGTTTTGCTACGCATCTAGTAGAAGGTGGAGCTGACCTGAGAGCAGTTCAAGAAATGCTTGGTCATGAATCCATCATTACCACCGAAATTTATACGCATTTGGACCGAGCATACTTACAACAAACTTTGAAGGAATTTCACCCTAGGGGATAAAAAAACATTAAAAAAAATAATTTTACGATTTTCAAAACCTTAGATATGATACGAGTTACAGTGTTAATTAACATTATTTTCTCCATCTCTTTCGCTCAAACGCCTATTTTCACTTCTGGAACTGAAGGCTACCAGACTTTTCGAATACCAGCTATGGTTGCTGCAAAAAACGGCTGTTTGATAGCATTTGCTGAAGGTAGAGTTAACAATGCGGGAGATTTTGGCAATATTGATTTAGTAATGCGAAAAAGTTGTGACGATGGAAAAACTTGGACCAAACTGAAAATCGTAATAGACAATGACAAACTCCAAGCAGGCAACCCTGCCCCTGTTTTTGATTTCCTAGACCCTGAATTCCCGGAAGGTCGATTGTTTCTTTTTTACAACATAGGCACAAACCATGAAAACGAGGTTAGAAAGGGTAATGGCAAAAGAGAAGTTCTTTACGTTACCTCGATTGACAACGGAGATACTTGGTCTTCTCCTGTGGATATTACTTCCCAAACACATAAACCCTCAGAGTGGCGATCTTATGCGAATACACCTGGACATGCTTTACAATTGACAAAGGGCACAAAAAAAGGAAGACTTTTTGTGCCTGCTAATCACAGTGAAGGTGACCCTTTAGCACATTTTGAGGACTATCGTGCACATGCCTTCTATTCTGATGACCACGGAAGAACTTTCAGATTGAGTAAAAGTCTAGAACTAAAAGGCAGCAATGAAGCAACTGCAGCGGAATTAAGCAAGGATGGATTAATATTAAATACAAGAAATCAAAAAGGTGATGTAAAGCAAAGAATAGTTGCAATAAGTAAGGATAATGGTGAAACCTGGACATCCGAAAATTTTGATGAAAGACTTATAGATCCCGTTTGTGAAGGAAGTCTATTAAATATTGGTGGGAAAAAACTTGCTTTCACCAATGCAGCGGATAAAAAAAACCGCAATAACCTTACGCTTAGAATTTCTAAAGACGAAGGAAAAACTTGGTCAAAATCAATTTTAATAGATGGCCAAGAAGGGAATAGCGACTTTACGGCTTATTCAGATATAGCAAAAATAAATAAAAGGAAAGTTGGAGTTCTCTATGAAAGAGATAACTACAAAGAAATAGTGTTTAGAATAGTGAAATGGTAAAAGTCTATTTCAAAAACCAATAAACGGCAAAAGCAGAAACATAAGCCAAGGCACTCATATAAACCAACTGGATAATTGGCCATTTCCATGACTTGGTTTCTCTATAAACCACCGCAATGGTACTCATACACATCATGGCAAATACATAAAATATCAACAAAGAATATGAAGTGGCTACGGAAAACACTGGCTCCCCAGTTTCTGGATTTATTTCGTTTTTCAACCGAGATTTTATGGTTGAATCGTCGGCATCCTCTGCACCAATACTATATATTGTAGAAATAGTACCTACAAAAACCTCTCTCGCCGCAAAGGAGGTGATAAGAGCAATTCCGATTTTCCAGTCATAGCCTAGCGGTTTTATGGCTGGTTCAATAAATTTCCCAAACAAACCCGCATAGGAATTTTGAAGTTTTTCTGCAGCAATTTTGGGTTCAAGTTGGTCTGTCGTGAGTCCAACATTTTGAGCTGCTACTCTTTCCTCAGCTTTTGAAAAACCCTCACCAGGTCCATAAGAAGCCAAAACCCATAGAATAATTGAAATCGCCACAATAACCTTTCCTGCTTCAAAAACAAAGGTTTTAACTTTTTCCAAAATCGTAAATCCTACCTGTTTCCATCTTGGTTTTTTGTAAGTCGGAAGTTCCATTACAAAGAATGTTCGCTCGTTGGTTTTGAGTATTTTTTTTAAAAACCAACCTCCAACCAAAGCTGAAAAGAAACCCAAAAGGTAAAGTCCCATCAAAGCAAGTCCTTGAAAACCAAACAAACCAAATAGCTTATCCTCTGGCACAACTAAGGCAATCAGGATAGTGTAAATAGGCAAACGAGCAGAACAACTCATCAATGGCGTAACCATGATGGTTATGAGTCTATCCTTCCAATTTCCGATAGTTCTGGCAGACATGATGGCGGGCACTGCACAAGCCATGCTTGAAATTAAAGGCACCACACTTTTGCCACTCATTCCAAATTTACGGATGAGTTTATCCATCAAAACCACCACACGTGCCATATATCCCGACTCTTCAAGAATGGATATAAATGCAAATAAAAATGCAATTTGCGGTATAAAAATAACCACGCCACCTATTCCTGCAATCAATCCATCTGTCAATAAGTCAGTAATTTTGGATTCTGGTAGTACAGATTTTAGAAAATCATTTAAAGAAGCTATCCCCCCGTCTATCAAATCCATTGGGTAGTTTGCCAATGTAAATACTGACTGAAAAATCAGGAATAAAATTCCAAGAAATATCACATAACCCCAAAATCTATGGATGAGAACATTATCAATTTTCTGAGTTAAGGTAAGCGAATTGTGCTTTTCGGCTTCAATTTCCACCACTTGGCTGAGTGTGACGCCAATATCTTTATATCGATCCATGACTTCCTTGGCCTGAAAAGCATCGGCGTCAAGGTTTAATTCTCCTGAGATTTTTTGCAAAAACTTCTTTTCTTCTGAATTTAAAAAAGCCAGTTTGTCGGTTTGTGTTAAATAGTGCAGGGCAGCATAATCAGTTTTAAGAGAAAACCTTTTCTTGACAGCCTTGGCTGCAGGTTTCATTTCTTCAGGAATCACCTCTACATTTTCGTGAATTTGCTTTTTTTCTAAAGCTCTAAAGATGGTCAACTTCAAACCTTCTAATCCAATACCCTCTCTCGCATTTACCTCAACCACCGGTATTCCAAGTATTTTCTCAAGTTTGGGTGTATTTACAGATATTCCGATTTCATTGGCTACATCCAACATATTCAAAGCCAAAACCGTAGGAATACCGAGATCATTTACTTCTTCGAAAAGTAAAAGATTTCGTTTAAGATTGGAAGAATCAACAACAATAACTGCTAAATCTGGATAGTCTGAATGGTTTTGATTGGTAAGAACTTCGAGAACCACTTGTTCGTCGAGGGAGTTGGGATACAAACTATAAGTTCCTGGCAAATCGATGACTTGAATATCTGAGCCATCACTTATTTTACAAAAACCAACTTTTTTATCGACGGTTACTCCAGGGAAATTCCCGATTTTTTGGCGTAAACCAGTAAGGTGATTAAACAACGAAGACTTACCACAATTGGGATTTCCTATTAATGCAACAATCATAGGTTCAGTCGATAAGTATGGTTATGGCTTCGGATTTTCTGAGAGATAGTTGGTAGTCTTCAGATACTGAAATACAATAAGGGCAACCCAAAGGAGCTTTGTGATCCAAAGTAACTTCAGTCCCAGGTAAACAACCCATTTCTAGCAACTTCAATGCAAGTTTATTGTCTAAAAATGCAAATATTACCCCTTTTTCACCCTCTTTTAAATCAGCTACGCTCTTCAA
>JAIPAJ010000078.1 GCA_021740125.1 Leadbetterella sp.
ACTTGGGGAGATACTGCCTACTCTAGCTATATCAATACTTTGGAAGTTATAGAAAAATGTGCTCAATATTTAGAGGATAATTTTGGTAAAACTAAACCAGTTTTTGGAGGACAAAAAATAGAAAGTTTAGCAGATGCAGAAAGAAAAGCTAAAGCAGCATCCTTAGCTCCAACGCTAAGAGGGTATTGTTCATCTGAGCGTAAAATGGTGGGCCATTTTACGGATGATAGCCGAGTTTTGGAATTTATAAATTCGAATGATTTGGCAAAATTGGCTCCATTAGGTACTTCTTGTCCCGATCACTTTTTACGCACTAAAATCGCCCCATTGGTTTTAGAACCGGCTAAAATTGAAGATAAAGCCTATTTAGATCTAGTTTTTGAGGAATACAGAACGGGTTATAAAGCGTATTATGATGCCTGCAAACATCCAAATTCGCCAGCCATGCGTGACCCTAATCCAGTGGTAATACTTTACCCAGGAATTGGTATGTTTACATTTGCCAAAGACAAAACCATGGCTCGATTAGCATCGGAGTATTATACCAATGCCATAAATGTAATGAAAGGTGCCGAAGCCGTTTCAGAGTATACAGCATTACCTCATCAGGAGGCTTTTGATATAGAATATTGGTTGTTGGAAGAAGCCAAACTTCAAAGAATGCCAAAACCAAAGGCTCTTTCAGGAAGAATTGCCTTAATTACAGGTAGTGCGGGTGGTATTGGTAAAGCTATTGCAAAGAAATTTGCGGAAGAAGGAGCTTGTGTTATTTTGAACGATATCAACCAAGAAAGGCTAAGTGCTGCATCTGAGGAATTTATAAAATTATTTGGGAAGGATGCCGTGGCTTCTACTTTACTCAATGTTACGGACAAAGATTCAGTATTTACGGCATTTGAAAATACCGCATTAGCATTTGGAGGCGTAGATATTGTAGTAAATAACGCTGGAATCAGTATCTCAAAGTCTATTGCAGAACATAGCCTTGAAGAATGGGATAGATTATATGATATTTTGGTAAAAGGTCAATTTATAGTGTCCCAAGCAGGTGTAGCTATTATGCGTAAGCAAGGTATTGGTGGAGATATCGTAAATATAGTTTCCAAAAATGCAGTAGTGGCTGGGCCTAACAATCCCGGCTATGGATCGGCTAAGGCCGCACAAGCTCATATGACCAGATTAATGGCTGCTGAATTGGGAGCCGATAAGATCAGAGTAAATACTGTAAATCCAGATGCTGTTATCTCCGATTCAAACATTTGGGCAGGTGGTTGGGCAGAAGGCCGTGCTAAAGCCTATGGAATTACTGTGGAGGAACTGCCAGCCTATTATGCAAAAAGGACACTACTGAACGAAATAATTTTACCAGATGATATTGCTAATGCTTGTTTTGCTCTAGTTGGAGGTTTACTCAATAAATCGACTGGAAACGCTATTAATGTGGATGGTGGTGTAGCCATGGGCTTTTATAGGTGATTTTATTGAACTGCAAAGTCACGAAGTTGCAAAGCCTTTTAATTCTAAAATTCGGTATTAAAGTTAAAGTATTTGTGGTTATTGAATAGCTATGAAGTATTATAGAAAATGACCAATGCCAAAAACTCTGTGAAACTCAAAAACGAAAGTGAAGTAAAAAATACATCAGTGAAACTCAGTGGTAAAAACAAGACAACATGATAATTTCTCAAAATATAATAGATGACCATAACGCCAAACAATTGGCGAAACACAAAACACTTTTTGATTTCGCAAAAAACGAAACCGAAGGTGTTGAAAACATAATTCAAAGACTAATCGATTTCCAAGTTGCGATTCCATCGTGGGCATTAGGAACTGGTGGAACACGTTTCGGACGTTTTCCTGGAGGAGGAGAGCCAAGGAGTCTGGAAGAAAAAATAGAAGATGTTGGACTTTTGCATAAGTTGAACAAAACTTCTGGAGCTATTTCCTTACATATTCCATGGGATATACCAACTTCGCCTAAAGACATTCAAACCCTTGCTGCTCAGCATGGCTTAACTTTTGATGCAGTCAATTCTAATACCTTTCAAGACCAGCCAGATCAAGCTTTGACCTACAAATTTGGTTCTTTGCAAAACGTCAACAAAGCCATACGCAAGCAAGCAATAGACCATAACATTGAAGTTATAAAACATGGCATAGATTTAGGTTCTAAATCTCTAACGGTTTGGTTGTCAGATGGTTCTTGTTTTCCTGGCCAATTAAATTTTAGAAAGGCTTTTGAGAATACATTTGAGAGTTTACAGGAAATTTACGCTGCCCTTCCTGCAGATTGGAAGATGTTCGTAGAATACAAGGCTTTTGAGCCTAATTTCTATTCCATGACTGTTGGAGACTGGGGACAATCTCATTTGTATGCATCAAAATTGGGCGAAAAGGCCTTTACATTGGTTGATTTAGGCCACCATTTACCCAATGCCAACATTGAGCAAATCGTGAGTTTGTTAATGATGGAAGGCAAATTAGGTGGTTTCCACTTCAATGATTCTAAATATGGCGACGATGACTTAACTGTTGGTAGTATTAATCCATATCAATTATTCTTGATTTTCAATGAATTGACCCAAGGAATTCAGCCAAACAATTCCCCTTTTGAATTGGGCTCTGGATTCGGTTGGATGATTGATGCTTCGCATAATATCAAAGATCCTTTGGAAGATTTATTACAGTCTGTTGAAGCAATTATGGTAGCTTATTCCCAATCTCTTTTGGTAGATGCCGATGCTTTAGAAGCTGCTCGTGAAAGTAACGACGTTGTGAAAGCCCAAGAAATTATTCAAGCAGCGTATCGCACCGATGTGAGGCCAATTGTATCCGAGGCAAGGTTGAGAGCTGGAGCAGCAATTTCACCTATTGGTATTTTCCGCGACTTGAAAGTTCGAAATGCTCTAATTGGTGAGCGTGGCTTAAAGACAGTTGCAACTGGATTGTAAAAAAATAGTGTTTTAGAGTTTTTTAAAAAAACTTAAATGAAAGTAGCCCTATTCATACCGTGTTATATCGACCAATTTTACCCTAAAGTAGGAATTGCCACTTTGCAATTGCTTGAAAAAATGGGCTGTGAGGTGGTTTTTCCTCAAAATCAAACCTGCTGTGGACAACCTATGGCCAACTCAGGCTATGAGCATATTACCGGCGATTGCACCAAACTTTTTCAGGACAATTTTGATGAATATGATTATGTAGTTTCTCCTTCTGGGAGTTGTACATTACATGTCAAAGAGCATATTCCATTGAAAGGAAGAATATATGAATTGATTGAGTTTATCACAGATATTTTAAAAGTTGAAAGCCTTGAAGGAGAGTTCAAGCATAAAGTTGGCTTGCATCAAAGTTGCCATGGTCAACGTGGTTTACATTTAAGTCAAATGTCAGAACTTAATGCCCCATTTTTTTCAAAACCAGAGCAATTACTTAAAAACCTTAAGGGCTTGGATTTGATTACTTTGGATAGAAAAGACGAATGCTGTGGTTTCGGAGGTACATTTTGTGTTGCCGAAGAAGCTGTTTCGGTAAGAATGGGACAAGACCGTTTGGGAGATCATCTAAAAAATGGAACAGAGATATTAACTGGTGGCGATACTTCTTGTTTAATGCACTTAGAGGGCATCATTCGTAGAGAAAAGCATGCTATGAAAGTAATGCATATTGCAGAAATTTTAAATCAAGCCATCTCATGAAAACCCATAGCGAAGCTGCCGAGGTATTCAATAAAGATTTTGATCGCACCACTTGGCACGACCAAACACTGTTTATGGTTCGTCAAAAACGAGATAAAGCAGCTTTTCAAATAGATGATTGGGAGCTTTTGCGTGAAACAGCTTCTCAAATAAAGAATAATGTACTCTCAAACATGCACAATTATTTGTTGCAATTTGAAGAAAATGCATCAAACAATGGTATAAAAATCCATTGGGCTGCAGACGCCAAAGAACACAATGAGATAGTTTACGGAATCATTTCTGATTATTACAGAGGTGAGATTCCTGTTGATACTTTCAAAGGCATGGTAAAATCCAAATCAATGCTAACCGAAGAATGCCACATGAATGAGTTTTTGGCAGAAAAAGGTATAGAAGTAATAGATACGGATTTAGGCGAACGGATTGTCCAGTTGGCAGAAGAGCCACCTTCACACATCGTGATGCCTTGTATTCACTGGAAAAAGGAAGAAATCGGCGAATTGTTTCACAAACATCTAGGCACTGAAAAAGGAAACAAAGACCCTCAATATCTAACAGAAGCTGCTCGTCAGCACCTGAGAGATAAGTTTTTGACACGACCAATTGCCTTGACAGGAGTAAATTTTGCAGTGGCTGAAACGGGAGAATTTGTGGTTTGTACAAACGAAGGCAATGCAGATATGGGAGCTCATTTAGCAGATGTCCACATTGCCAGCATGGGTTTCGAAAAAATTATTCCGCAGAAAAAACACCTTGGCGTATTCTTGAGGCTTTTGGCTAGAAGTGCTACCGGACAGCCTATAACTACTTATTCGAGCCATTTTAAGAAACCTCGCGATGGCCAACAAATGCATATCGTGATTGTGGACAATGGTCGTTCAACGCAATTGGGGCGGGAAGATTTTAGAAATTCGTTGAAATGCATTCGGTGTGCGGCTTGTTTCAACACTTGCCCAGTGTACAGAAGAAGTGGTGGACATAGCTATCACAGTGCTGTTGCAGGGCCAATTGGCTCTATTTTGGCTCCAAATCTGGATATGCGAGCCAATGCAGATTTGCCTTTTGCAAGTACTTTGTGCGGTTCGTGTAGCAATGTTTGTCCAGTTAAAATTGATATTCACCAACAATTGTACAAATGGCGGCAGGTTTTGGTGCAAGAAGGTTATACTTCAATGTCTAAAACCTTGGCTATGAAAGGGATGTCGACTGTTTTGTCAAATCCTAGCGTTTTTAAGTTTTCTGGAAAAGTAGGAAGAATGTTGATGGATAAATTGCCATTTTTGGTAAACAACAACATGAATCCATGGTACAAGCAGCGTGAAATGCCCGAGCCGCCGGAAGAGAGCTTTAGAGATTGGTACAAAAAGAATAAGAAATGAGCAGTAGAGAAAACATACTTTCCAAAATAAAACAGAATCAACCAGAATTGTTGCCTTTGCCTGATTTGTCGGTTTTGGGTAGCGAAAAATATGACTTGGTTGAAAAGTTCACCGAAATTTTGGAAGGAATAGGAGGGAAGGTTTTGCAAGTTTCTGATATTGAAGAAATTAAAAATTACATTATTTCCAATTATCCTATCAATGCCAGAGTAATCTCTACTTTACCTGCGTTTTCGGATAATAGAGACTGGCAAACAGCTGATCCACATTCGCTCAAAGACGCTGAGTTTTTAATAATCAAAGGGCAGTTTGCTGTGGCGGAAAATGGAGCAATATGGCTGACAGAATCAGAAATCGGGCAACGCGTAGCTCCGTTTATCACACAATATTTAGCCATTATTATCGAAAAATCTTCAATTCTACCTACCATGCACCAAGCTTATGAGGAGATTGGCTCAATAGATTATGGCTTTGGTGTGTTTTTAGCTGGCCCTTCAAAAACGGCAGATATTGAACAATCATTGGTTCTTGGTGCTCATGGAGCTAGAGGCTTGGTGGTGTTTTTGGTATAGAATTGATATAATTTCATATTTTTTTCGTAATTATATCAATCAAAAATTAGATATTTTTCTATGAACCCAGCCCTTCTTATTTTCATTAAAAACCCTGAACTCGGTAAAGTAAAAACCCGATTGGCTGCCACTATGGGTGATAGAAAAGCACTTGAAGTTTTTAGGAAACTTCTGGTAAATATCCACGACAAATCTTTTGAAGTTTCAGCTGATAAACTTTTGTTTTATTCTTCTTTTGTTGATCAAAACGATATTTGGGAAAACGACATTTTCCATAAACACCTCCAAATTCAATTACCGGACTTAGGCCAAAGAATGCTTTCAGCATTTGAGAAAGCCAAAGAAATGGGATATTCCAAAGCCTTAATTGTAGGAAGCGATATTTATGAGGTGAGTACAGAAATCCTAAACCAAGGATTTGAATTCCTCGAAAACTCAGAAACGGTTTTGGGACCTTCTCATGATGGTGGATATTATGCCATTGGATTCAATTTTGAAAAAATAAATTCAGATACTTTTCTACAAAATATATTCCTCAGCAAAACCTGGAGTCATGAAAATGTGGCTAATGAGGCTTTGGAGGTGATAAATTCATTTTCCTACGCTTGCAACTTTCTCCCTATACTTAGCGACATTGATACGGAAGATGATTTGAAAAATTTTCCTGACTTATACAATATTCTATAAAAACTAATGTTTTAGTTTTGTAACTATCTTTTATGTCGATCGTAAAGAACATATTTTAACTAATGCTTTGACAACAAACTGTTAAAAATTGTAAAATACATGCTTTACATTTTTATAAGAGAGAAACCAAATCCAAATTGCACTCGAATATTCACTAATAAACTATTAATTATGAAATTAAGACTATTACTATTGTTCTTTGCCTTGTCCACACTTAAGGTATTTTCCCAGAATGGCTACAGTATCAAAGGCTCACTTATCGACAACGAAAACGCTCCGCTCTCTTTTACTTCTGTGTTTCTATTAATTCCATCAGATTCATCTTTGGTTACTTTTGTAAGAGCAGATGCCGATGGAAACTTCATTTTTAAGAATGTAAAAAAGCAAGATTATTTGATTAAAGCCACGTTTTTGGGCTTTGTGCCTATGCAAGAACTTATCAAGTTTGATGCCGCTAATCTTAATAGAGATTTGGGTAAAATAACTTTAAAACCCATACAAAAGGAACTTTTTGAGGTGGTGGTAAGAACAGCAAAAGCACCCATCAACATCAAAGGAGATACGGTAGAATACGATGCCAGTAAATTTAAAGTACCACCCGGCTCAACAGTAGAGGATTTGCTTAGGAAATTGCCGGGTGTTCAGATTGATGCCGATGGCAATATAAAAGCACAAGGCGAAGAGGTAAAAAAAGTGACTGTGGATGGTAAGAGGTTTTTTGGAGACGACCCAAAATTGGCCACCAAAAATTTACCAGCAGAAGCCATTACCAAAGTACAGGTTTTTAATGATAAATCAGAGCAATCAAAATTGACGGGTATAGACGACGGTAAGAAAGAAAAAACAGTAAATCTTGAACTGAAAGAGGAATTTAAGAAGGGTGGTTTCGGTAAGGGAACCATTGGAGCTGGAACAGACGAACGTGTAATGGCTAAGGCCAACTACAATAAATTTGACTCCAAAAACCAATTTAATGTGGTGGGTTTTGGCAATAATATCAATCAATCGGGTTTGTCGAATAATGATTATCAGGACTTTAGAGGTAGCCAATCATATAATTGGAATGACAATGCAGACTTTGGATTTTCCCAAGGTGGTATGCGGTTTATTTACTGGGATGATAACGAAGAAGAAGGTCTTGAGTTGCCACGTTCGTGGGGGCCTGGTCAAGGATTGTCTAAAAACTTTGCGGGTGGCATAAACTATAACTATGATACCAAAAAAACGAAGGTGAGTTCAAATTACTTTTTCAATCAAACAACTCAAAACCTTGATCAAACCGTAAACTCTCAGACTTTCTTGCCTACTTCCAATTATTTCAATAATGAGATAAGCCAGAATCGTAATTTCTCAGAAAACCATAGATTGAGTTTTAGATTTGAGAAACAGTTAGATTCATTGAATACGTTAGTATTGAACGTTAATGGCAAATTAGGTTCACGTTCGCAACAGTCTAATAGTTCTAAAGAGTTTTTGAATACTAGCAATGAAAAATTCAGGAACCAAGTCTCTGAGAATGGCTTTGAGGGAGACAATTTTATTCTTTCAACTGCTTTGATTTACCGTCACAAGTTTATGAAAAAAGGTAGAAATTTTGCCTTATCTGGCACTTATAATGTCAACAATAACGATCAAGAAGGTATTCAGAAATCAAACATCGAAGAGTTTAAAGTTACCGGAGAAAGCTTCCCCCTTTTTGGAAGAATACCAAATATCAATCAAAATGTTGGGGCATTTACCAACACAGAAGAAATCAAATCGAGTGTATTGTTTATAGAGCCATTAAGTAAGAAATTTTTCTTGGAGACCTTCTACAATTTTGGAAATACCAATCAGTTGGTAGATAGAGACGTTTTTGATTTATTTAGCGATTCTAAGCCAAGGGTTGATTCTCTGAGTAGATATTTTGACAATACCATAACGAATAACAGATTAGGTTCCTCCTTGCGATATTCCAACAAAGGATTCAATATTGCTTTTGGCATGGCCGCTCAACGTATTTCGTTGGATGGAATACTTTCGAATGATCAGGGAAAACCAACCATTGGTCAAATTTCTAATTCCTACGATGCTTTGTTACCCAATATCAGTGTGAATTTTGACCTTAAAAATAATAAATATCTTTATGGAAGCTACGAAGTAGGCATGGAAGCACCTAAAATCCGAGATTTGCAACCGTTCACCGACAATTCAAATCCACTATTTATCAAAGTAGGTAATCCATCTTTGAAACCCACTACAAACCAGGGTGGTTCTTTGGGCTTTGGAATGTACAATCCTGTTTCGTTTATCAATATCTGGACAAACGTAGGTTATAACTATTACAGAAATCAAGTTATTTATAATCAGCAAATCAATAGTAGTTTAATCACGACTTTGACACCTGAAAAAATTAGTGGAGGTGATAATTTTAATTATTCAGTGAACTTTGGTTTTCCGATAAAGAAAACCAAAGCCTCGGCTTCGGTGGGTGCTTATAGCAATATGGGTAAAAATTTGATTTATATAAATAACCAATTGAACGAAAATAAGAACAATAATGTAAACCTAAATGCTAGATTAGACCTTACTCCAGTAGATTGGTTTTCATTGTTTTTGTCGGGTTCTACAGGTATAAATAATGCCAAATATTCTCTAAGTAGTAGCCAAGATCAGAAGTTTTTTAATAATACGGTAAGAGCAAACATGGTTTTGCAAATGCCCAAATCGGTGTTTTTGACGGCAGATTTTAATTATAATCAATATAAAAATACCAAATTAGGATTTGATCAGAAACTCCCGATTTTGAACCTCAGTACATATAAAGTGGTAGGGAAAGCCAAAAAATCAGAGATTAGATTGAGTTTGTACGATGCGTTTAAGAAAAATGTAGGGGTAAGGCAAAGTGCATTCCAAAACATTATTCAAAGTACAGTTTCACAAACATTGTCTCGCTATTTTATGGTGTCTTATACCTACAATATGCGTGGAGTGGCGGCTAGTGTTAAAAAATCAAGATGGGAAAACTAAATAACAACAATCAAATGAGAAAGAAAATAATCGCGATACTTTTTTTAGGTTTTATACAAAACACATTTGCCCAAAACTCGGCAGGAAAGATTACGTTTGAAAAGAAAAGAGATTGGGTGAAAATACAGAGCAAAGCCACGTATCTGTCTAAAGAACAGAAAGATAGGATGGCTCAGACTTGGAAAAATGAGACAGAATATAAACAAAAAATGGTGTTAACATTTAATGAGAAACAAAGCCATTATACTTTTGAAAATCAAGAAGAGCAATCAGAGGATGGCACATATACTTGGAGAAATGACCTTATGGTTATCACCAGAGATTTTGAAAATGGAAAGATTTTAGAATTGTATGAGACTTTGGGAAAATCCTATGTGGTGGAGGATTCATTGAAGTTTAGTAAATGGAAAATCTTGAATGAGATAAAAGAAGTGAGTGGGTATATTTGTATGAAAGCATCTACTTATGATCCTGTGAAACGACAAAACATCGTGGCTTTGTTTACCACAGATATTCCAGTTTCGTCTGGCCCAGAGACATTTGGAGGCTTGCCTGGTATGATTCTCGAAATAAACATTGACGATGATGCAATCGTGTATACACCCAGCATTATTACATTGGCGGCTACACAAGAAATACCCAAATTACCCAAAAAGCTGAAAGGAAAAAGAGTAGATATTGATTTTCTAAACAAGGAAACTGAAGATTATATCAAACAGCAAGAAGCAATGCACAATTTCCCTTGGGCTATTAGATATTAAGAATGTTTTTTTGAAGATTAAACCTCGTTTGTGATTGCATGAACGAGGTTTTTTTTATGGCTTAAGTTTGTGTAGTAGCAAACTTTCACCGCTTCTTTGCAAACCACCGATAAAATCTCGAACCCTCAATATCCGCCATATAATTCCAGATGACATTATTGTTTGGATTTACGATGGTTTTGTGGTCTTGAATGAGGATATCTTTGCCTTCGATATCTTTGAGTATTTTCCCAACTTTTTGAAGTTTTGGATTTTCTGCGGCCATCAGCTGGTCGTCCCAGTCGGTTTTATGACTGATGTTTTCGGCTGAGGTCCATATTATAGATTTGCCTACCTCAAATCCAATATGCCACACTGCACTCAAGGCCATGTATGCCAAAACTGACCATTTTCTCCAACCCGATTTTTCTTCAATCAAAAACTGCCCAACCAACAACATCAAGAAAAACAATGCAGGTATAGAAAGTCTTCCAGGGAAATCAATGCCAAAACCCTGCTGAAAGAATGGAAGAGGAATCAAGACAATAATAACCAGCCAAAAAAGTGCATTTTTCTTGAATTTTGAACTGATCAAAAAGGCAATAATTGCCCAAGAAAGCAGATAGAAAACAATCAATATTTTTGGTCGATGGTGCAGCACTTGGAAAAACTTTCCTGCTTTGTTAGAGTCGATATAAATAAAATTTAGACCAACTACAAGAGCTGCTCCGATGATATTTTGAAAACTGAGATAATGTTTTGCGTTTTTCCATAAATCTTCTTTAAATGTGCCTTCATAGTTTTTCCAAATACTAAAAATGATGAACGGAAACATACCCACAAAGGCAAAAGGGCTCAAGAAGAATGTGAGGCTATACAAAAAGATAATGTTCTGTTTTGGCCCTTTATTGAATATTAAAAGCAAAATCAGCCAAGCTGTAAGCGACTGATTAAAAGTCCAGTAGATAAGTCCTAAGTTGCTATCGGCATAAAGAATCATCCCTGCCCAAAGTGGATTGGCTTTTTCGGTATAAATATCTATGAAAGAGTTTTTGTATAATGCTCCAATAAAAAATAATGTTCCCCAGCCAAAAAATAGTAAAAGGAGATTGTAGTTGAATTTTCTCAGGTATTTGCCCGTTTGGAAAACCACCAAAACTGTCCCCATGAAAGTCCAGAAAAACAGAGCGAACCGACCAAATTCTAAGCCAAAAGCTTTTCCAAGGGCGGCAGCGGGAAGATAAAAGCCAAGGTAATAGGTCATCATAGTGGTTTTTCCTTCCAAAAAATGCCCAGGGAAACCTGAAACTTTATACATCACTGGCCAGTCATACTTTACTAAATCGGCAAATAGAGCTCCGCGATACAAGTGGTCATTATTTTGGTAAGTATAGTGTCCAATACCTGAGAAAAAAATGATGAACAAAATAATCAGCATGGATACCCAAATGATTCTCGGATTTTTGCTTACCAAATAATTTATAGAAAAATCAGAATGAACGTTTTTTAAACAAAGAAAAATGGAAAGCAGAGTAATGCTAGAAAACGCAATAGAAGAGGTCAGGTTGAGCCATGCAAGACAAAATATCAGGAATGGAAGACTCAAATATAGATAAGAAGCCTTAGTCAATATGCCATCCCAATTCGCTTTCATCGGCCCTCTTCTTCTAATAAGTTAGTAGATCTTTTGATAACTTTCAGAATCAAATATACAGCAGTGCTAACTGCAAAGCCCCAAAACCAAAAAGTTGGTTTAAATGTGTATTCGCCCCATTTGATGTATTCGCCCACAATTTCGAAGATATAAAATAAGCCAAACATGGCCGCCACGCCGTTTTTCTCTTTTTTCAAAATCTTTTTAATCGAAAAAGGATATTTGGGTTTTATTGGAGATTTCAGTTTCGGTATAAATGCAGGTTTATCAGAGGCCCAAGTGAGATAAGGCTCACCGAATTTTCTTCTTAGAAATGCTTCTTCAGCAAACATAATGCGTTCGTAGTAAACCCAATAGGTAAATGTAAAGGCTACTAAATACCACAAGTCGGCGGTTAACATGGCTACACCTAACCACATCAAGAAATTACCTAAATATAAAGGATGCCTAACGATGGAGTAGATGCCAGTTTGATTCAGCTCATCGGCCACCTGACCTTCAGTTGTATTTCTTCCTGAAGTATTTTTAGGGGTATGACCGACAGCATAAATTCGCACCATAAGCCCCAATAAACCAACAGCCAAACAAATTATCCAGTAGTTAAACCCCAAATCTGGGTAACTCATATCGTAGATTTTGTAGGCATAGACGCCTAAGCCAGAAGCCAGAAAGACTATGGGGATGTAACTTCTGTATCTGAACAATACATTTCCTTGATCTTCCAGTTCTTCTATTAATGCCATAAATATTTTTGGTTATTCGTCACAAAGGTAATCATAAAAGATTTTTTGACCGAAAAATCTTTAGCATTGACTCCTTTTGAGCTTTATTTAAACAGTCTTTATTTTCCTGAATATTTGATTTTTAATTTAACGATAGAGAGGTTTTGCCAATTTCAACTATCTTTATAAGTTGCTTTTTCGAGTACATTTGGCAATATCTCTTGGTTTTCGAGCAAAATGGTCTTTTTACCGCTAATTTCTTTTATTACCAATTCCCAGTTCATAGAGGCCGCTAATTGTTTCATCATTACTTTCACTTGGTTGGCAGCAATTAATGGCAAGTCACTTTCTTGAGCTTTTTCTTGCATCATTTTTTTTGCTTCTGCCAGTATAGCAGTATAATCCTCATTGTTAAATTTACTCAAAAGCCCTTGATTGATATCGTAAAATTTATAATCTGTATCGACTGAAAGTATCTCGGCGGGTGCAAACTCCTCAATTACAAGCTTTCTTTCCGAATTCTCTCTACTAAACTTCATTTTGCTGAAATCATATCCTACAGATACTTTGGCTTTTGCCACCACCAATGCTTTGTTGCTTGATTTAAACAATCCCCAAAACTCCTTTTTAGAATTATGGTCATAGATTTCTGTGAAATATCCTTCTGCCAAAACTACTTTAAATACTTTTTCAATTCTTTCAAGCAAAACGTTGGATTCTACTCTTAAACTTTCTGTATTGTCTTTAAGCTTTTTGCCATATATCCAGTTAAAAACCTGCCATGAAGCTAAGCTTCCAACAGCCAAAGCTATGATGAATAAAAGAAATTCCATGTTGTATTTTGTGATTTGAAAATCTAAATTAAGAACATTATCATAAATTTGTTCAAAATTTAGAGAATTCCTTATCGAATCCAAATTGCCTACTTTAATAATAATTGTTGGGCCAACAGCAGTTGGTAAGACCGATTTGTGTGTAAAACTCGCAAAATGGTTGGTTTGTGATATAGTTTCCTGTGACTCACGGCAGTTTTATAAGGAGCTAAGCATTGGTACGGCCAAACCTAGCTGGAAGGAAATGAATGGAATTAAACACCATTTTATTGATTCTCAGGGTATCGAACAATTGTATAGTGCTGGCGATTTCGAGAGGGACTTGAGTGTTTTTTTAGAAGAATATTTTAAAAAAAATAATGTAGTTATAATGACAGGGGGCTCTGGATTGTTTGTTGACGCGGTGATTAACGGATTGGATGATATGCCAGAAACACCAATTGATTTAAGAGCTTATTTAATGAAGAGGCTTGAAAACGATGAAAAAGAAGCCATGCAAAATGAGTTGAGAATTTTAGATCCGGAGGCTTATTTGAGCTTGGATATTCAAAACAGTCAACGTTTGGTAAGGGCCTTGGAGGTTTGTTTGAGTACTGGAAAAACCTACACAAGTTTCAAGAAAAAGACTCAGAAAGAGCATTTTTATGAAATTATTAAGATAGGAATTGAACGGCCAAGAAGCGAACTTTACGAACGAATCAATAAGAGGGTGGATAATATGTTGGAAGATGGATTATTGAATGAAGTGGATGCTCTTAGAAATTTTAGAACTAAAAATGCACTCCAAACGGTTGGTTATAAAGAGGTATTTGGGTATTTTGATGGTGAATATGACTATGCCACAATGGTTGATCTTATCAAAAGAAATACACGTAGATATGCTAAAAGGCAGATGACTTGGTTTAAAAATAAAGATAAATTCGAATGGTTTGATGCTCAAGCTTTTGAAAGCGTTAAGGAGTTTATATCTAATAAGATTATATAAAAAACTCAATTAATCCTGCAAAAATTAACCAACAAACACTATTTTTATTCCTGAAATACGAGAAAATACAAGCTTTCAAAAAAATATAAAATATGTCAAAAATAATAATTGCCATCGATGGATATTCTTCATGAGGAAAAAGCACTTCTGCCAAAAAAGTGGCTGCCAATATGGGGTACAGTTATATTGATACTGGAGCGATGTATAGAGCAGTAACATTATATTTTATTCAGAATCATGTGTCTTTGTCAAATTCTAGAGAAGTTGAGACTGCTATAGATAAAATAACTATTGAGTTTAGAATTAATGCAGTAGGGCAGAACCAGACCTATTTGAACGGACTAAATGTGGAGGATGAAATTCGGAAACTTTATGTGGCAGACAAAGTAAGTGAGGTAAGTGCAATAGCTGCTGTGAGACATGCTATGGTAGATCAACAGCGAAAAATGGGTAAGAAAAAAGGTTTTGTAATGGATGGCCGAGATATTGGAACTGTTGTGTTTCCTGACGCAGAACTGAAAATTTTTATGACAGCTGATCCATATATAAGAGCACATCGCCGACAGATAGAATTAATGGCGAAAGGAGAAGAGCTGGACTTGGAAGATATACTCGAAAACATTA
>JAIPAJ010000079.1 GCA_021740125.1 Leadbetterella sp.
GGTGGATTTAGTACCAACTGCCTTTATGGTAAATGATTGTGGCAATATTTATGTGGCTGGCTGGGGTGGTAGAGTAAACTCCGAAAACGGTTACAATAAAAATAGCACAACCAAAGGACTTCCCATAACAGAAAATGCCTTCAAAAAAACGACTTCAGGAAGTAATTATTACTTCGCAATCTTTGAAAAAGGCTTTAAATCATTGCTTTATGGAACTTTTTTTGGCTCAAATCCCCCTGCAAACGCTGATGAAGAACGCGGTGACCACCTAGATGGCGGAACGTGCCGTTTTGACAAAAACGGAACAATTTACCATTCAGCCTGCGTTTGCAAGGCCTTTGGATTTGTAGAATTTCCACTTAAGAATGCCGTTGAATCCAATCACAGAAATGGCAATTGCAACATGGCTGCCTTTAAATTTAATTTGGATGCTCTCTCTGCAAAGTTTGATTTGAAAGATGGTGCTAAAATAAATCCAACAGAAATATGTGCTCCTACCAAAATAGATTTTGCTAATAATACCATTGGTGGAGAAACTTTTGAATGGTATGTCAACAATGCAAAAGTATCTACTGGAGAAAATATAAATTATACTTTTACTAATGCTGGACAATATAAAATAAAGCTAGTTGCCTATAATAAAGTTACATGCAAAGCTGTAGATTCAACTTTTAGGACATTAAATGTAAAAGCTTTTCAATATACAACATCTAACGACACCACAGTGTGTCCTGGTGCTAGTGTTTTAATGAAAGCCAGTGGTGGAAAAACTTATAAATGGAGTCCAAGTTTGTATTTTGAAAATTCAGCAATTCCTGAAGTGATTACCAAAGTGCAAAATACCCAGTTATTCACCGTTGAGATAAGCAATGAAGAATGTACCATAAAAAAAGACATTAAAGTAAATGTAGAAAACACCAAGACCGATTTTGGAGCAACAAACAATACCACTATCTGTAAAGGCAATAGTCTGAGCCTTAATGCGACTGGTTTGGCGGATAAATTCGTTTGGTCAGGCGATGGGATTTCAGATTCAACAAAAGCTAGCATTAATATATTACCAAACAAAACAGGAAATTACACTGTAAAAGCTTTTTATTCAGATGGTTGTACTCCAATAAAGACAATAAAAGTAACCGTAGACGAAAGTGTAAAACTTGCCTTTGATTTTGAATATAAATTTGCTTGCCATAAACCTTCAGAGGTAATTTTTAATAACAAAAGTACTGGGGCCCAAAGTTATGTTTGGCGAATTGGAGAAAATCCAGAGACCACCGACATTTCAACTTTTGGCATTAGAAGTAATTTAAATACACAATTTACACTAAAAGGCTTAAGTGTCGCTGGTTGTACATTTGAAACCTCTAAAAACCTTGATATAAAATTCTATGATGGAATAATTCCAAATGTAGTAACACCTAACAATGACAAAAAAAATGATACTTTTGTAGTTGGATATCCTTCAAGTGCCTTACAAATTTTCAACGCTTGGGGAAAAAAGATATTTGAGGATTTCAATTATCAGAACGATTGGGGAAATAAAATAAATTCCGGAACGTATTATTATTTATTAACTATACCCGACGGTCAAGTCTGCAAAGGTTGGCTGGAGGTTTTAAATTAATCAACAAAATGAAAAATTTATTTATCGCCGTACTTTTTTTAAGTTTAAGCAATATCGCATTTGGACAGAAATATGATGCTTTTGGAAAGAAAATCAAACCAAATGGACCAGCCTTGGCTGCTTCATTGAATGGAAAAAAAGATTTTGAAGCCAAAGCAGTGAAAATTGAAGGAGAAGTGGAATCAGTATGTCAAGCCGCTGGATGCTGGATGAAAATTAAAACTGCAGATGGCCAAACGATGAGAGTTACTTTTAAAGATTATGGTTTTTTTGTTCCAAAAGATATTGCGGGTAAAAAAGTAATATTTGAAGGAGTTCCTGCTGTAAAAACCACCAGCGTGGCTGAATTACAACATTATGCTGAAGATGCAGGCAAGTCAAAAGAAGAAATTGCCAAGATTAACAGTCCAAAAACAGAGTTGACTTTTGTTGCAGATGGTGTTTTGGTACCTAAAAATTAATTTAAATAAGAACTCAAATAACCCATTCAGTGAACACTGATTGGGTTATTTTTTTGTTTTAACCCTAAAATAAACAATACTTGTGTAGATTTGTTAAAGATTCAAACCTTCAGTAAAAAACCTTAAATGAAAAAACAATACACTTTGCTTAATCTGGCAGTTGCTCTGCTTATTGCAATTACTTCTTTTTCCCAAAATTCCGAGTTTATTTATGGAGATGCCTTACCTGATGCCCCAGTTTTGTCGGCTCGAGGTGCATATAAAGTTGGGGTAAAAACGATAGAATTTACCAATAAAAATCAACTGGATATCTTAAAATCTAAGGGTACAGAATTGGCTTATTATGACAGAAAACTTAAGCTTGAAGTTTGGTATCCAGCAAATATAAACTCAAATGAGAAAGAAATGGTCGTTTACGACGAAGTGATGGGTTCATCAAATGATCCTAAAAGGCCAATTATACCATTTTCATTTAATGGAAGGGCTGCAAAAGATGCAAAAGCCATTACTTCAGAGGGAAAATTCCCACTCATAATCGTATCACATGGCTACTTAGGTTCGAGATTACTCTTAACTTACTTAACCGAAAACTTGGCATCTAAAGGCTATATTGTTGTGGCTATTGACCACATGGAATCAACTTTTAGAGACGCTGCTGGTTTCCCCAGTACTTTGCTAAATCGCTCAAAAGATATTCTTTTTGTACTAAATCAAATGGCCGAAGTTGGTAGATCAAATGAGTTTCTCAAAGGGATAGTCGATTCCGACAATACTGCTTTGATAGGATATTCTATGGGGGGATATGGTGTTTTGAATGTCGCTGGAGCTGGTTACAGTGACAATTCTTTAAAGTTATTCGGTGCTTTGACTGGCGGAAGTACCGCCTTAGCGACAAGATTGGGATCAAATGCAGCATATAAAGCAAGTCTAGATCCTAGAATAAAAGCAGTGGTGGCTTTTGCTCCATGGGGAATGGAGCGTGGAGTTTGGGATGGTGAAAGTTTGAAAGGTCTTAAAATTCCCACCTTCTTTATTGCTGGAAGTCAGGACGATATTTCTGGATATGAAAAAGGTATTAAAGCCATTTACAGTGGAGTAGTAAATACCGACAGATATATGCTTACTTACATGAATGCTCGTCACAATGTAGCACCAAATCCACCGCCAGCAGAGTCTCTTAAACCGGGTTTACATATTGATGAATATTATAGATATGCCGAGCCTTCTTGGAACGAAAAACGCATCAATAACATCAACCAACACTTTGTAACGGCATTTTTAGGAATTCATTTAAAGCAGAAAGAATTTGGTAAATATTTGGATTTACCTCAAGATTCAAATGCCAAAACTTGGGAAGGATTTAAACCTCGTTCGTCAGTTGGTTTGGAACTTTTGCATGCTCTGCCGGAAGGGAAGTAAGCATCCCAGATCTTGATGAATAGCTAAGCCTAGCTAACTCAGGCAGTCCTTTAATTATAGTACTTTCTCAAATTTGCTATTTTGCGAAATTGTGACAAGTTGGGTTACCTTTGAAAATATGAAATATTAACGCTTTGTGTCTAAGCAAAACTTCATGAATCTGTAACTAAACAGTGGTCTTTTAACATTAAAAGTTCCTTACAGATCAAGGAAGAGCCCAAAAAGAATGATGGCTAAAGTTTTTCACAATATGGTAATTATGTTTGGGTTACTCAATAAGTAGAATTGTGAATTTGCTTTTGAAATCATACATTTGTCTTGAGTTAATTATGAAATCAAAAGTTAACCATATTATATTTTTTTCTCTATTTGTAGTAGCAGCATTTAGCCAAACTCCTACCCAAAATCTTCGTGGAAAAATAATTGATAAGGAAACACAGGCAGGTTTACCTGGTGTAAATGTCAATATCTTTCCTCTAAATCTCACCGTAAGCTCAAATCCAGACGGTTCATTTTCCTTTCCTAAATTACCTATTGGACGATATACGCTTCTTTTTTCTTTGGTAGGTTATGATAAATCTACTTTTGCAAACATTGAACTTGGAAGTGGAAAAGAAACTGTTTTGTCTGTAGAATTATCGGAAAGTGTGACGACCTTAAACGAACTTATAGTACGCAAAGAAAATCTAAAAGACCAAACCATCAATGATATGGCCCTGGTCAGTGGAAGGCAATTTAGCGTTCAAGAAAGCAATAGATATGCAGGTGGCTATGCTGACGCTTCCAGAATGGTTATGTCTTTCGCCGGTGTAACCTCCTCTGGCAATGATCAAAACAATGAAATCGTAATAAGAGGTAACTCACCCAAAGGATTACTTTGGAGGATTGAAGGAGTGGAAATACCGAATCCGAATCATTTCGGGGATGGCCAAGGATCTACAAGCGGAATAATTAGCATGTTGAACAGTGCCAGTTTAGCAAATTCTGATTTTCTAACCGGAGCTTTTCCCTCAGAATATGGAAATGCTTTATCTGGCGTTTTTGATTTGAAATTTAGACGAGGAAATAATCAAAAACATGAGTTCATGGCTCAACTGAGTGTGATAGGCATTGAAACTTCAGCAGAAGGCCCAATCAATAAAAAAGGTGCTTCTTATCGATTCAATTTTAGATATTCAACTTTAGAATTATTGCTAAAATCGGGATTACTTAAGATAGAAACTGGTGGGTTCAGCCCTGCCTACAGAGACATGAATTTTACTCTTAATTTTCCTACAAAAAAATTAGGTACATTTGCCTTGTGGGGTTTTGGTGGTTTAAATCTTTCTGAAGATAAAGACCTAAACTCGGTACAAAACAATCAAGGAAAAACGGGTGTAATAGGCCTGAGTAATACTTACTCGTTGGGCAAAAAAGGATATTTATATTCGGTTTTGATGGCTTCAAAGGAAAGAACCGAGGAATTTGAGGAAATTTTACTTTCCAACAAAAATTGGGTAGTGAACAAACAAAAATTGTTTCAATATGACAACCTCCGTTTTTCGTCTTTTTACAATTACAAAATTAGTTCTAAAGCTAGTCTCCGAACGGGAATTGTCTTTAGCAATTTAGGTTACGAATTTGACGATAATCGCAGAGATAATTCACGGAATAGATTAGTGAATTTTCTGTTTGAGAATGACAAAACGTTTTTTTTGCAAGCCTATTCCCAATTAAAATATAACATTAATAGAAAAATCAGTTTTTCAGGAGGAATTCATTATAATAAGTTTTTGCTAAACAATAATCAAACTTTTGAACCTAGGCTTGCTGCAAAATATCAAACAAATAGGAAAAATGCTATTTCTGCTGGTTTTGGTTTGCACAGCCGACTTGAGCCGATCTCGGTCTATCTTTTGAAAAGGAGAAAAACAGGAGAAATTTTCGAAAAACCAAATGAAAAGCTAGGACTAACACGTGCTGCACATTATGTCGTGGGATATCATAGGGTATTAAATCCGAATTGGAATCTAAAAATTGAAGCTTATTACCAAAAGTTGTTTCAAATACCTATTGATACCAGCATGAGGAGTTTGTTTTCCATACTCAATGCATCGGCTGGACTTATTGGCAACGTAATGACCAACGAAGGTGAAGGTGAAAATAAAGGAATAGAGCTAACCCTAGAACGTTACTTTTATAATAACTATTATTTTATGTTCACTGGATCTTTATTCGATTCTAAGTTTTTAGCAAGGGACGGAAAATGGCGTAATACAATTTTTAATAATACCTATGCGGGAAATATTCTCGGTGGGAAAGAATTTTCGGTCAGCAAACAAAAAAATAAATTCTTGGTTATAAATAGCCGTCTGATATGGAGAGGTGGCAATAGGTATATTCCAATAAATTTGGCTGAATCAATAAAAAGAAATACCACGGTGAATGATGTTACAAGAGCATTTGAACCTAGACTGCCCGACTATTGGAGAATAGATTTGGGATTGGCATTAAAGATTAATCTAAAAAAAGCAACTTGGGCTTTGAGTGCTGATATACAAAACCTAACAAACCGAAAAAATATAATCCAAGAACGATACAATACCAGCACTAATAAAATACTTTACAGTTATGCATTGCCTTTGCTACCAATTTTTAGTTTTAAAGTAGATTTTTAAAGTAATTAAATTTATAGGGCACTCAAGTATCGAAAGTCATTAATGACCTGTCAGAGAACCTTTCAAAGTGTTAATTATTCGTGGATTTAAATCTTTAACCAACTTTCTCCAACTCCCCAAGCCTTTCTTTCAGCTGGTTCATTTCGTCTCTGAATCTGGCAGCTTGTAAGAAATCTAGTTCTGAGGCTGCTTTTTCCATTTTGGTTTTGGCTTCTTTAAGAAGAATTTCTAGTTGAGGTTTACCCATGTAAGCCATAATAGGATCGGCGGCCAAACTAATTCTTTCTGGCTCCACATAATATCCTTTGGTAGATGGCTTAAAGTCTGCAATAGAGGTTTGTTCCATGATGGCTTCTTTGCTTTTCAAAATCGTGGTTGGCGTAATTCCGTTGGCTTCGTTATATTCTATCTGTATAATCCTACGCCTATTGGTCTCATCTATAGCCTTTTGCATCGAACCTGTCATTCGGTCAGCATACATAATTACCTTACCATTGGAGTTACGTGCTGCCCTACCAATGGTTTGTATCAAAGAACGAATATCTCTCAAAAAACCTTCTTTATCGGCATCCATAATGGCCACCAGAGAAACTTCAGGCAAATCCAATCCTTCACGCAAGAGGTTTACTCCAACCAAAACGTCAATTACTCCCAAACGTAATTCTCTTAAAATTTCAACTCTTTCCATCGTCTTGATTTCAGAGTGAATGTAGCGACCTTTTATACCTACTCTTTCCAAATATTTGCTCAATTCCTCAGCCATACGTTTGGTGAGTGTAGTCACCAACACACGCTCATCTTTTTTGATTCTGCCGTTTATTTCATCTAAAAGGTCATCGATTTGGTTCAAACTTGGTCTTACGTCAATTTCAGGATCCAAAAGTCCAGTTGGTCTGATGATTTGCTCCACCACTACCCCACCCGCCAGATTCAACTCATAATCTGAAGGTGTGGCACTTACAAAAATAGTTTGTGGCGTCAGACTTTCAAATTCTTGAAAAGTCAGCGGTCGGTTATCCATAGCCGAAGGTAGTCTAAAACCGTATTCCACCAATGCGGTTTTTCTTGACCGATCTCCGCCATACATGGCTCTTATTTGGGGCATACTTACGTGACTTTCATCTACCACCAATAGAAAATCTTCGGGAAAATAATCTAAAAGACAAAAAGGTCTTTCACCTGCTTTACGTTTGTCGAAATACCTTGAGTAATTTTCTATACCGCTGCAATAACCCAATTCACGCATCATTTCCAAATCAAATTCGGTACGCTCTTGAATTCTTTGAGCCTCCAGCACGCGACCTTCGCTCTCAAAATACTTGATTTGAGCCACCATATCGTCTTGAATCAGCTTTATGGATTCTTGCATGACTTCTTTTCCTGTCACAAATAAATTGGCGGGCGGAATCACAATTTTAGGCTCTGACCTGATTTTCTTTCCCGAATTAGCATCTATCATCTGTATCTCTTCGATATCATCACCAAAAAAGATGATTCTGAAAGCAAAATCTGCATACCCAGGATAGACATCAACCGTGTCACCTTTTACCCTAAATGTGCCTCTATTGAACTCTACCTCTGTTCTTGAATAAAGAATTTCTACCAATTTATATAAAAACTTATTGCGGCTGATTACATCACCCACCGCAACTTTTATAATACTTTGTTTGAATTCATTGGGATTCCCAGCTCCATAAATACAGGATACAGAGGCTATAACCACAATATCTCGCCTGCCAGACATCAAAGAAGAAACTGTTGATAACCGCAGTCTATCAATTTCCTGATTGATCATCAGGTCTTTTTCTATATAGGTATTGGTGGAAGCTATAAAAGCCTCAGGCTGGTAATAATCGTAGTAAGAAATAAAATATTCGACGGCATTATCAGGAAAAAATTGCTTAAATTCACCATATAGCTGAGCCGCCAATGTTTTGTTATGACTTAAAATTAAAATTGGCCGGTTAATTTGCTGAATGACGTTGGCAATCGTGAAAGTTTTACCGCTACCCGTTACACCCAATAGCACATTAGATCTTTCGCCCGCTTCAATGGCTTTTACCAATTGCTCAATGGCTTGAGGTTGATCGCCAGTAGGTTTAAAATCAGAAATTAACGAAAAACTCATAGCTAGAAATATTTACTTCAAAGATAATTCAATAAAAACTAAACAAAAAATTAGCGGAAAAAGGCTAAAAAAATTGGCATTTATTTTCTCTTGCAAGTAAGTTTGTGAGAAACATCATAACAATTCCAACGTTATTAGGCTAAATTTGCTCTTAATGAAAAACTACAACAATATGAAAAATTTACTACTCGCAATTTTTACTTTCGTCTCAATAGCCACCATGGCTCAACATAACGAAGATAAATCTCTAAAAATATTCAAATTTCAGCCTTTTAGCCTCATAACTGGTTCAATGAATTTTGGGGAAGAGATTTTCAATAAATCTAAGACGCGAAGTACGGTGATTGGATTGGGAATACGTTATATCAATAGAAAAAACGATATTTATGACAATTATGGTTCAGTTTCAGCTTATAAACAGAGTTCGAAATGGCAAGGAGCCACAGCGAGTGTCGAAAGAAGATTCTATGTTCCTGGATTTTTCTCAGGAGATAAATACAGTTTTATTAACGACAAATCGCAGTTTGGCATTTATTTATCTCCAGGCGTAAAAGTTGAATACAACCAAAACGACTACGACAAAAGTAGTTTTTATCAATTGCAAGACCCCTCAAAACCAAGCAGTTACAATTCAACTTTTTACCTAAATTCTGGAAAGATTTCATATTTAGGTGTGATGCCCAACATGAATATTGGCTTACAATTTACACTTTTTCAAAATCTCTATATTGACACTTACATTGGCGGTGGAATCAGATTTATATCACAAAAAATTACCAATCAAAAAGTAGACACAATTCCTACAAACGCCATGAATTACGGATACTACGGAGTTAATGACAACAATGCTTTAACCACATTTGTCATCAAAGAAGGTGTTCAACCAAATTTTGGTTTTTCGTTGGGTTTGAATTTTTAAAAAAATATTGTCAGTAAATATCAAATTTTATAAATTGCTATTCGATACCCTTATGATTGAATGTTAAAAAATCTGAGAAGATTTTCATCCTATTTACATGCCTCTGCCAGTTTAAAGATGATTTTGCTGGCTTTTTTTTCACAAGTGATTTTTGCGGTTTTCATTATTCCCAAAATGGAATCACTCATCAATCCACTTCAAAACCAGCTGCTATTGGAATTGAGGTTTGGTTATACGAAAAATCAGTTTTATGATTTGTTGAGTTCAATTGGAAGTATAGGTATAACATATTATAAAATTTACGTCCTATTTATAGACATCCTCTACCCTATCATCTATTGTATTTCCTACAGTTTGTTGCTTAGTTTATTTTTCAAAAACTCATTTTCAAGTAATCATTATTTTCAATTGTTTAATGTATTTCCTTTCCTGATTGGTTTCGCAGATATATTCGAAAACATTTCGATAGCGTATTTATTATTTGCTTTTCCTACTCAAAACCAATTTATAGTAAAGTTAGCATCATCTTTTAGCCTTCTAAAATGGGGATTTACGATGTATAATATTTTGCTCATGTTTACGGGCTTGTTTGCTTGGGGATTTAGGACACTAATGAAAACTAAAAAGTAACTTATTTCAAACTAAACTTTTTCCCAGGACTTTGTTTTACCAAATCAGCAAATTCAAGGTTGAGCAATATTGAAGCCAGTTTATTCAAATGAATCTGTGAATGCCAGCTTAAATCATCTATTAGCATTTCTCCATTTTGCATCAACAAACTCAGTACTTTACTTTCATCTTGGGTATATTTGGTCAAGTCCAAAACTTCTTTTTCTATAATGCTTGAGTTATCATTTTCCGAATTCCACTCCATCCATTCCACAAAATCCTCTGTATTAGTAAAAATCTGTGCTTTGTTGTTCGCTATCAAATAGTTAGGGCCTTCAGAGTACTTTTGAAAAATACCGCCTGGTATAGCAAATACTTCCTTATTGTAATTGTTGGCATATTCTGCGGTAACCATAGAACCACCTTTTCTCGCAGATTCTACCACGATTGTTGCATCAGCCAAAGCAGCAATAATTCTGTTTCGAGCCACAAAAAATGATGGTTTAGTAACCGTGCCAAATGGCTGTTCGGATATGAGCAAGCCAGTTTCTTCTATTTCCTTAGCCACTTTTTTGTGTGAACTCGGATAAACAGTCTCCAAACTATTGGCCAATATGCCAACTGTAGATAGTCCATTTTTTAGGGCCGCCTTATGGGCAGCGATATCAATTCCATACGCTAATCCACTCACTATCTGCACATTGTGTTCTTTTAGAGAGGTAACAATTTCTTCAGTTGATTTTTTTCCATATTCTGAAGCGTCTCTAGTGCCCACAATGGCCAACGTCTTGGGATATTCCAAATGCCCTTTTCCTTTAAAAAAGAGGATAGGAGGTGCTTCAAAAATACCCTTTAACTTTTGAGGATATTCATCTTGCTTGAAGGTAACGATTCTTATGTTATTTTTGGCACTTTGGTTTACAATGGTTTCGGCCTGAATGAGTGCTTCCTGATTTTCCTTTATTTTGGCAAGGGTAAATTTGCCCATATTGGGCACTTTGAGAAGTTTTGCGGAAGGCATTTCAAAAACCGCTTTGGCACTGCCGAAGGTATTCAATAATTGTTTAAACATCACACCTCCTACTCCCTCAGTTTTGCTAAGAGCGATTTCATATACCAAGTCTTGTTGCATAGATTTATATTATTCTAATCCCACTTTTATTAATTCCAGTGTTTTTCTGATCTCCTTCAGCCTTAAAATAACTTCCTCGTTTACCGAAGATTTTATTTCTTTGGCCTTAAGTTTATCTTTTGCTCCTTCAATAGTAAACCCCTCTTTGTGAATCAAATCTACTATTTTTTGGAGCTTTTCGATGTCCGTATGAGAATATTTTCGATTTTTGCCAACTTTCAAAATATTCAACCTAAAAGTACGTACATAAAAGTCAACACTTGTAATCGGAATCTCCAATTGCTGTGCTACTTCCTCCGTACTAAAAAATATTTTCATTTGACTTTCACCGATTTTTTCTCCAAATCTACGATTATTTGTTGAAGTTCTGCAAATTTGGTGGGGTCAGATTCGAAATCGTTTAAAGCCAAATATACTTTTTTCAGCCCTGGAATCTGTTTTAAAATTTCAGCTCCAGAGGTAATTTTGTTATTTGAAATATCCAAATCACTTAATTGATGTGTTGTTTTAAGTACTGCGGGAACTGATTCTAAAAGATTAAAGCCCAAATCTAGGTTTTCGATATTTGGAGGTAAAGAATTAACTGAGCTCAACTTATTATGGTGTGCATACAATATTTTTAGGTTCATCAATTCCTGAAGTGTTTTAGGAAATTCCCAAAGATTATTGTTTGAAACCGCCAATGTTTGGAGATTTTTAAGTTTTACAATATTTTGAGGAAGAAAATTCATTTGATTGTGGTAGAGATCCAAAACCTGAAGATTCTCTAAAAAACCAATATTCTCAGAAAACGATGTGATTTGATTATTGTAAAAATTCAGCAGTTCGAGAGACTTCAATTTTTTAAATTTAATTTCATCCGTGCTTGTTATAAAATTATTGGCCAAATGAATATCTTTCAGCCCTTTATATCTTTGAATTCTTTTAGGAAAAGTCTCAAATGCATTATCACTTAAATTCAATATATGCAAATGCTTATTCTTCTTTATTTTTATTGAATTCTCATTCAATAAATTCTCCGAAAGAAGGATTTTGTTCAGTTTGGGCAACTTTTTGGCATTTAATCTAAATACCTCAAACTCGTTTTTACTCAAATCTAATTCCTCTAGATTTTTATAAGAATAAATTGCGTTTGGAAGTTTTTTCAAGCCCAAATTACTTAAATTCAAAATCTTATCGGTATTTTTTTTCGTTTTTAAAATTTCTGCTGCTCTAAATTCCGCCCCTACACCTTTGGACAGATACTGCATTAAACTCAACGATCCATTTATTTCATAAGGTCGAATTGGATTAAAATAGAATTTCAAGTTTTTCAAGACATCCCTAAATATTTTATCCATTTCCACTATTACTATTTCAGACTTTTGTTCGAAATATTCAAAACTAAGTCTTGTTTTATCCCCTTCTAATTTCATAACAAATTTCTCAAAATAGTATTTGAGGCTATCTACTTTATTATTTTTATCAACATAGATGATATATTTTAGACTTAGCTCTGAATCTGGAATATCTACTAAATTTTGGTTTTTTTTCATGGCCAAAATCAATTTCTTGTGTACGATACCACCATTTGACCAAATTACTTTACTTGCTTCGTCATCTAGCTTAATCTTTACCTTAAACTTTAGTAAACTGTCATAAGCTCCCTGACTTTCAATAAAAATGATTTTTTGAGAAAATATGGGAGAACAAAGAAAATTAAGAACAAAGAAGATAAGCAGTGTTTTCATATAATTTAGTTTAGAGTATAAACTTAAAACTAAATAATTAGTTTTAAAAGAATATTCAATATTTTATTCAAAAAATGACCAAAAAAGCCTAACTTTGCACCTCTTTTACAGACTATAGAATATAACAAAAGAAAATTATATGACCTCGCACCAGATTAGGAAAGCATTTTTAGATTTTTTTGTTTCAAAAGGCCACTTGATAGTTCCTTCAGCCCCTTTGGTGGCTAAAAACGACCCCACTTTGATGTTTAATAACTCAGGAATGGCTCAGTTTAAGGACTTTTTCTTGGGCAATGGCACTCCGCCAAAATCAAGAATAGCTGATACCCAAAAATGCTTGCGAGTAAGTGGAAAGCACAACGATTTGGAAGAAGTAGGATTTGACACCTACCACCATACCATGTTTGAGATGTTGGGCAACTGGTCTTTTGGCGATTATTTCAAAAAAGAAGCTTTAACTTGGTCTTGGGAATTACTGACAGAAGTGTATAAACTGCCCAAAGAAAGAATCTATGTATCTGTTTTTCAAGGAGATGAAAAAGATGGTGTTCCTTTTGACCAAGAGGCTTTTGATATTTGGAAAGAAATCATTGGTGATGAGGAGAGAATAATTCTAGGAAACAAAAAAGACAATTTCTGGGAAATGGGCGATATTGGCCCTTGTGGTCCTTGTTCTGAAATCCACATAGATTTACGTGACCAAGAGGAAATTGACCTCATCGGTGGTAAAGAAGTGGTGAATAACGACCATCCGCAAGTGGTAGAAATTTGGAATAACGTATTCATGCAGTTTGAGCGAAAAGCAGATGGTTCGCTATTAACTCTTCCAGCCAAACATGTAGACACTGGAATGGGCTTCGAACGTCTTTGTATGGCCATTCAAGGCAAGAAATCGAACTACGATACCGATATTTTCCAAAATACGATTGGTGTTATTGAAAAACTTTCTGGTAAAATATATGGGATAAATGGCACCTTACGCTCAGATAACTATGTAGATGTGGCCATGAGAGTAATCTCGGATCACTTGAGAGCAGTAAGTTTTGCCATTGCAGACGGACAGTTGCCATCCAATGCAAAAGCGGGTTATGTAATTCGCCGCATTTTGAGAAGAGCCGTTCGTTATGGTTATTCTTATTTAGATTTCAGAGAGCCATTTATGTGCAAATTGGTGCCTGTATTGGCTGCTCAGTTTGAGTATGTGTTCCCAGAATTACACGCTCAGGTAGATTTTGTAACCAAAGTGGTGGAAGAAGAAGAAAAAACTTTCTTGCGTACATTGGAATTGGGTCTTAAAAGATTGGACCACATTTTTGTAGATGCCAAAACCATCGAAACCAAAACTCTTGACGGAAATACAGTATTCGAACTTTCTGACACTTTTGGTTTCCCAGTGGATTTGACTGCACTCATTGCTCGTGAAAAAGGATTTTCGATAGACGAAGAAGGCTTCAAAAGTGCTTTAGCCGAACAAAAAGCTAGAAGCCGTAAAGATGCCACCAAAGAAGCTGCGGATTGGATAGAATTAGGTGATATAGATGGTGTAGAATTTTTGGGCTACGATTTTGAAGAATCTCCTGCTCAATTGATGAAATATCGTTCCGTAAAAACCAAAGCAGGTGATGAATTGCATATCGTATTGGACCAAACGCCGTTTTATGCCGAAATGGGCGGTCAGGTGGGTGATATAGGAACGATCACTTTTGAACTAAATGGAAAGAACCATACCTTGGAAGTAATCGACACAAAAAAAGAAAACGACCTTTTTGTACATATTACCAAAAATAGCAAAATGGTAGATGTGCTAGAACAAACACAAACGCCCATCAATGTCTTTGCCAAAATAGACTCAGTAAAAAGAAAAGATATAGAGAAAAACCATACGGCCACACACTTGATGCTTTCGGCCATGCGTAAAGTATTAGGAAGTCATGTAGTTCAAAGAGGTTCTTTTCAAAACGACGAAGTGACCCGTTTTGACTTCTCGCATTTCTCTAAAGTAAGCGACGAAGAATTACTTCAAATAGAAGACATTGTCAATGAAAAAATCAGAGAAAATATTGCTTTGGATGAAAAACGCAAT
>JAIPAJ010000080.1 GCA_021740125.1 Leadbetterella sp.
GATTATTACTACCGTTATGGAGATTAAAATGAACACATTGTTTATTTATGATTTTGAATGATTGTAATTTGAATTCAAAGCCCTATCTCATATAAAACTATAAATATCCATTCTTTATAAAAGAGCAATAAATTGACATTGTTCCTTATATTTTCAATTCAACATTCACAATTTTGTGTTCAATTTTGAAGAATTCGTATTTGTTTTTCTCGATTTCGAGTTCAACATTGGCGATTTTGTATTCAATATTGGCGATTTTGTGTTCAACATTGGCGTTTTCTAGTTCAAAATCGACGATTTCAAGTTCAACATTGACGATTTTGTATTCAACATTGGCGATTTCGAGTTCAAAATCGGCGATTTCGTGTTCAATATTGGCGATTTCGTGTTCAAAATCGACGATTTTGTGTTCAACATTGGCGATTTCGAGTTCAACATTGGCTATTTCAAGTTCAAAATCGGCGATTTTGTGTTCAATATTGGCTAGTTTGTGTTTAAATTTCTCCCATAAAAAAAGGCGAGGATTACTCCCCACCTTAAATGTTTTCACAACGGAATAATCCTTATTGTGATTTGCTTTCGTATTGCAAATGTAAAATAATAAATTTAATAAAAAACACGTAGAAATACTTATTTTTTAATTCTTGTATTTAATTTATCTTGCAAAAAATTCAATAATAATAATCACCATGAAAACAATCCTCGGACTTGACCTCGGCACTAACTCTATCGGATGGGCACTTATTAATCAGGACTTTGAAAATAAAACTGGCAAGATTCTCGGGATGGGAAGTAGGATTATTCCTATGTCACAGGATATTCTGGGAGAGTTTGGAAAGGGAAACTCTATTTCGCAAACAGCTGAAAGAACGAGCCTTCGAGGAGTTAGAAGACTAAGAGAGCGATTCCTTTTGAGAAGAGAAAGACTACATAGAGTTTTAGATCTAATCAATTTTTTACCAAAACATTACGCTGATGAGATAGATTTCGAAAAAAGATTAGGCAAATTCAAAAACAATTCTGAACCAAAGATTGCCTATTCGGAAGGAAAATTCATATTTCTAGATTCTTTTCAGGAAATGATTGATGACTTTTCAGTGAAATGTCCAGAAATTTTATTTGACAAAAATGGCCACAACTGCAAAATTCCGCATGACTGGACCATTTATTATCTTCGAAAAAAAGCCCTATCAAAAAAAATCAGTAAAGAGGAACTGTCTTGGATAATTTTAAACTTCAATCAGAAAAGAGGATACTACCAACTGCGTGGAGAAGAAGAAGACGAAAAACAGAATAAAGATGTAGATTTTTATTCTTTGAAAGTAACGGAAGTTATTGCAGATGAACCACAAAAAGGAAAATCTGATATTTGGTATTCAATTATACTTGAAAATGGATGGATTTACAGGAGGGCCAGTAAGCTTCCCCTTTTTGATTGGAAAGATAAAACAAAAGATTTCATTGTTACAACTGAGCTTAATGAGGACGGCTCTGTTGCGAAAGATAAGGAAGGAAAGGAGAAAAGAAGCTTTAGAGCACCAAGCCCTGACGACTGGACGCTTATAAAAAAGAAAACCGAAAAAGAAATTGAAAATTCATCGAAAACGGTTGGCGAATTTATATTTGAAGCATTAATTGAGAATCCAAAGCAGAAAATAAAAGGTAAATTGGTTCGGACGATTGAGCGTAAATTTTATAAATCAGAACTAACCTTAATACTACAAAAACAAAAAGAATACCATCCAGAATTAAGTAACGAAGACTTATTAAATGATGTAGCAAGAGAACTTTACAAAAATAATGAATCACAACAGACCATACTTGGGCAGAAAGGATTTGTCCACCTCTTCGTGCAAGATATTATTTTTTATCAAAGACCACTTAGGAGTCAAAAATCTTCAATAAGCAACTGTAGTCTCGAATTTAGCCCGATGAAAGATGATAAGGGTATATTATTAAGAGATGCAAACGGAGCAGTGTTATCAAAACCTTTAAAATGTATCCCTAAATCCAATCCATACTTTCAAGAATTTAGAATTTGGAAATGGATTTCAGATTTAGCCATCTATAGAAATGATGACGACCAAAATGTAACTGATACATTTTTGAATAGCCATGATGATCTTGTACAATTATTTGATTTTTTGAATTCCAAAAAGGAGATTGAACAAAAGGTATTAATCAAGTTTCTACTTGAGAACAAGGCACACAAAGTCAAGGCATCAACGACAGAAATTGAAAAATACAGATGGAATTACGTAAGAGACAAAAAGTATCCTTGTAACGAAACTAGGAATCTAATAGTTAGCCGACTTAATAAAATTCAAGAAATTACTCCTAGTTTTCTTTCCCATGAAATTGAACTAAAGCTATGGCATTTATTATACTCCGTTACAGATAAAATAGAGTTCGAAAAAGCTTTAAGCACTTTTGCTATAAAGCATAATTTGCCAGAAACAGAATTTGTGGAAATATTCAAAAAATTCCCTCCCTTTAAAAGTGAATATGGCTCCTACTCCGAAAAAGCCGTGAAAAAGATTTTACCATTAATGCGATTGGGTAATTATTGGTCTTGGGAAAATATTTCGGAAAAATCTAAAGATAGAATTTCTAAAATCATCAATGGTGAATTTGATGAAAATATAAAAGAAAGAACACGAGAGAAATCGAGGAATCTTCAAACTGAAACTGATTTCCAAGGTCTTCCAGATTGGTTGGCAAAATATATAATATACGACAGACACTCAGAGGGTAGTAATATTGAAAAATGGAATAGTGTAACTGATTTAGAGGGATATCTGTTGGAGTTCAGACAACATTCCCTTAGAAACCCAATAGTAGAGCAAGTTGTCACTGAAACTTTAAGAGTAGTCAAAGATATTTGGGTAAAGTATGGAAAAGGTTCAAAGGACTTTTTTAGCGAAATTCATTTAGAACTTGGCCGAGAAATGAAAAACACGGCTGAGGACAGAAAGAATTTAACCAACCAAATTACAGAAAACGAAAATACCAATCTTCGAATAAAAGCCCTTTTGGCCGAGCTGTTCAATGACAATAATATTCGCAATGTTCGCCCATTTTCGCCTAGCCAACAAGAGGCTCTAAAAATATTCGAAGAATACGCCATTAGCAATGAAGAAAGATACGACCTTGAAAATGATTCATTTATCTATGACCCCATACCAGAGGATATTTCAAAAATAAGCAAAACCGCTCAACCTTCTAAAAATGATTTAATTAGATATAAACTATGGCTTGAACAACGTTACAGATCACCATATACTGGAAATGTTATACCGCTAAGCAGACTATTCACTTCAGATTTCGAAATAGAACACATAATACCTCAAAGTAGATATTTCGATGATAGTTTTAGTAATAAGGTTATATGTGAGGCGGCAGTTAATAAACTGAAGGATAATCAAACTGGATTTGAGTTCATAAAAAACCACCATGGCACTACAATTAATAACAAGGTAAGAATCTACGAAATCGCTGAATATGAAGAGTTTGTAAAGGAACACTATGATAAAACGCGAGGAAAGAGAAATAAACTTTTGATGGAGGAAATTCCAGAAAAGATGATTGAAAGGCAAATGAATGATACTAGATATATAAGTAAATTTATAAGCCAATTACTTTCTAATATTGTACGAGCAGAATCAAAAGACGATGGTATAAATTCAAAGAATGTAATGCCGGGCAACGGAAAAATCACAGATAGTCTAAAGCAAGACTGGGGTTTGAATGATATTTGGAATGATTTGATATTGCCAAGGTTTGAAAGACTTAACGAAATTACCAAAACTGACTCATTTACAGTTTGGAATGAAAACCACCAAAAACTACTTCCTACAGTACCAATAGAGTGCTCAAAAGGCTTTTCAAAAAAACGAATAGACCATAGACATCATGCAATGGATGCATTGGTAATAGCATGTGCTACTCGTGAACATGTAAACTTCATGAACAATGAGCATGCACTGAGGAAAGGGAAAACCAAAGACGAAAAACAAACCCTAAGACAAGACCTAAGAAATATCTTGTGCGTAAAAAAATATAATGGAAATTCTAAAGAGAACTACAAATGGATATTTAAAAAACCGTGGGAAGAAATTACCCAAGAGACTCGAAAAGAACTTGATAAAACCGTTGTAAGCTTCAAGCAAAATACAAGAGTAATTAATAAAGCTACAAATAAGTATTATAAATGGGTAGAAACAGATGGTAAAGTAGCAAAGGAAAAAGTGAGTCAGGAGGGCATGAATTGGGCTGTCAGGAAATCAATGCACAAAGACACTGTTTCAGGTTTAGTAAATCTTCCACGCGTCAAAGTACCTAAAGGCAAAATCCTAACGGCGTCAAGAAAACCCTTAGACACTTCATTTGATTTGAAAACTATTGAATCCATAACCGATACAGGAATTCAAAAAATACTTAAAAATTATTTGTTAGCCAAAGATGGAAATCCTGAAGTTGCCTTTACTCCTGAGGGTATTGAGGATATGAATAGAAACATTAGGCTATATAATGGTAATAAAAACCACCAACCTATAATAAAGGTTAGAATATTTGAAATGGGAAGTAAGTTCCCATTGGGTCAAACAGGAAATAAAAAAGACAAATATGTGGAAGCGGCAAAAGGTACTAACTTGTTTTTTGCTATCTATCAGGAGCAGGCAGGAAAAAGATATTTCGAAACTATTCCCCTCAATGAAGTCATAGAAAGACAAAAGCAAGGCTTATCTTCAGTCCCTGAAGTCAATGATAAGGGGCAAAAGTTGCTATTCACTTTATCACCGAATGACTTAGTGACTTTACCCGCTAATGAAGAATATCCAAGGTCAGAAATTTACAAAGTTGTAAGTTTTACAGGTACGCAAATATTTTTAATAAAACATGAAGTTGCAACATCAATTGTGAATAAAATTGAATACTCAGCTCTTAATAAAATGGAAAGAGCAGTTGACGGAAGAATGATTAAGGACATTTGTACAAAAATTGAAATTAATAGAATCGGAAATATTAAATAAAAACTATTCAATAGTCAAGGACCTACCCAATTTCAAAATAAAACCTTCAATTGGCACACCGTTTGTAATGGCTTTATTATAAAGTCATTACAAACATGATCAAACGGACACTTTATTTCGGAAATCCATCTTACCTCTCAATGCGAAACGAGCAGTTGGTACTAAAGTACATTGCACTAGAGCAAAACGAAAGCATTCCGATACATTTTAAAAAAGAAGCGGAGACTACAGTACCGATAGAAGATATCGGAATGGTTATAATAGACCACCGCCAGATTACCATCACCCACGACCTTTGCGAAAAACTCATCGAGAACAACTCGGCAATAGTATGGTGCGATGCCAAGCATCATCCCACTGGCATGACACTGCCCTTTGCAGCTAATGATACGCTTTCTGAAAAAACGAGACACCAAATAGAAGCATCAGAGCCACTCAAAAAACAATTATGGCGACAAACAATCGAAGCCAAAATATCAAACCAAGCAGCGGTATTAAAGCATTTTGGCTATCCATACCAAGACCTGGTCAATATGTCTAATCAGGTATTAAGTGGCGACAATGGTAACATGGAAGGAAGAGCGGCGGCTAAGTATTGGGATAAAATACTCGAACAGTTTGACACAACAAGAGGGCGTTTAGACGGCCCGCCGAACAATTTCCTCAATTATGCTTATGCCATCTTAAGAGCTACAGTAGCCAGAAACTTGGTAGGAAGTGGCCTATTACCTGTTTTGGGAATTCATCACCGCAACAAGTATAATGCGTACTGTTTGGCAGACGATATCATGGAACCCTACAGACCTATTATAGACCAACATATCTTTGATTATATAAAACTACAAGAGTTTTTACCTGAAGAATTGGGCAAAAAAGAAAAAGCCCATATACTTGACTTGGTAAATATAGACGTAGAGATAGAAGGCAAGAAAAGCCCGCTTATGGTTGGCGTTCAACGAACCACCGCATCATTAATGAAGTGTTTTATGGGCGAGAGTAGAAAAATTGCATATCCAACTTTATAATGCCATGTCATTAGAAAGACTAAACCAATACCGTATTATGTGGGTAATTGTATATTTTGACTTACCAACCGAAACCAAGAAAGATAAGCGGGCTTATCAGGACTTCAGAAAGGCACTACAGAAAGATGGCTTCAGAATGATGCAGTACTCAGTATATTTTCGACACTGTAATAGCAGAGAAAATGCCGAGGTACATAAAAGAAGGGTAAAGAATAATATGCCAGTGAAAGGAAACATCATAGTTTTCGAGATAACCGATGCCCAATTTGGGAGGATGGAGTTTTATAATGGATATAAACGAACCCAAAGCAAAGAAAATCCGCAACAATTGGAGATGTTCTGATAAAAAAAATGCCACAAACCGCGGCAAAATATTCTGAAAAGGATTTGATTTTTTATTTCTAATATCTGGCTTAATTTATTGATATTCTGATAGATACCAACGGGTATGTTGTCATAAATATCAGAATATCAAAGTACGAAAGCAAATCACAACACAATACCTCGTAAAACTCTAAACCAAGCTGTTGTCATAAATATCAGAATATCAAAGTACGAAAGCAAATCACAACAGGAGAAACTGAGCGTAAAAAATGCCATGAGGTTGTCATAAATATCAGAATATCAAAGTACGAAAGCAAATCACAACTAGATGCTAAATATCTCCCATCAGATCCATGTTGTCATAAATATCAGAATATCAAAGTACGAAAGCAAATCACAACCCGATGGCAGAAGCTCTGAATAAATGGTTAGTTGTCATAAATATCAGAATATCAAAGTACGAAAGCAAATCACAACAACCTACTATCGCAGGATGAAGATGAGCAAGTTGTCATAAATATCAGAATATCAAAGTACGAAAGCAAATCACAACTATTCACCAACATTCATTTCGTACTCAACAGTTGTCATAAATATCAGAATATCAAAGTACGAAAGCAAATCACAACTATCAAACACCAAAACACCGAAAACAATGAGTTGTCATAAATATCAGAATATCAAAGTACGAAAGCAAATCACAACTGTTAGTCTTGTTGGCTCTAATTCTAAGTTGTTGTCATAAATATCAGAATATCAAAGTACGAAAGCAAATCACAACTTATACTGAGCACGGGTGATGCGGTTGGTTGTTGTCATAAATATCAGAATATCAAAGTACGAAAGCAAATCACAACAGAATAAAACAGCATACATAAAAATACGACGTTGTCATAAATATCAGAATATCAAAGTACGAAAGCAAATCACAACAAAACCCTATAAATACTCCAATACGATTCAGTTGTCATAAATATCAGAATATCAAAGTACGAAAGCAAATCACAACAGCCCCAAGTGGTGGTAGTGTAACCTTAGTGTTGTCATAAATATCAGAATATCAAAGTACGAAAGCAAATCACAACCTTTGAGTGCTGATAATAGGACGAGTTCAAGTTGTCATAAATATCAGAATATCAAAGTACGAAAGCAAATCACAACCAATACTAACCCAATTCAATACATTAAAAGTTGTCATAAATATCAGAATATCAAAGTACGAAAGCAAATCACAACTGTAAATATTACATAAAATAACGCAATTGAGTTGTCATAAATATCAGAATATCAAAGTACGAAAGCAAATCACAACTTGGATTCCCCTTGCACCTACAGCAGTGATGTTGTCATAAATATCAGAATATCAAAGTACGAAAGCAAATCACAACAATACACTTGATTACCTTCTCCAAGGTCATGTTGTCATAAATATCAGAATATCAAAGTACGAAAGCAAATCACAACTCAGGATAACTGAACGGCTCAAACCTAACAGTTGTCATAAATATCAGAATATCAAAGTACGAAAGCAAATCACAACAGGTATTCGGCAAAGAAAATATAAATGCAGGTTGTCATAAATATCAGAATATCAAAGTACGAAAGCAAATCACAACGAGATTGAGGAAGAAATGAAAAACTTGGTCGTTGTCATAAATATCAGAATATCAAAGTACGAAAGCAAATCACAACTTCTATATGTATGCCTATTACGAAGGTAATGTTGTCATAAATATCAGAATATCAAAGTACGAAAGCAAATCACAACTATTTTCGTCTACTGTGTCAATTCCGTTGGGTTGTCATAAATATCAGAATATCAAAGTACGAAAGCAAATCACAACTCCGTGACGCTGCCCCCGCTAATCTGTGTGGTTGTCATAAATATCAGAATATCAAAGTACGAAAGCAAATCACAACTAAAAGAGTCAGGAAGTATTGAGGAAGATTGTTGTCATAAATATCAGAATATCAAAGTACGAAAGCAAATCACAACGATAAAGCTGGTGAAAGCATCAAAGTTTACGTTGTCATAAATATCAGAATATCAAAGTACGAAAGCAAATCACAACTTAATGCGATTTCGCAATTGTCACAAGCAGGTTGTCATAAATATCAGAATATCAAAGTACGAAAGCAAAAAAGAGGAATGATAATTTATAAGCTTTAAATTTACAATTATTGAAAATATGCAACTAGGTTCGCATTTGACTTTGCAAACAAATATTAACACATAGCTTCGTCAAGTGCAGTTAGTCAGCATAGGCATAAACATTATAATATCACTTGCTTTAGCCTAGTTTGCTGCGGCATTCGAATACAAAAACAAATCACCCCAGCCCCAGCTTTTCTTAGTGTAAAAAATGAGGAATGGCAATTTGACCTAATTACAAAATACCATATTGCAACATCGACCGAGCTGTAAACTTATCCACACCAAACAACTACACTGAGTTGGCTCATTTTCAACAGAATAAGCAAAATCCTTCTCTTTATTTTTTTTAGCTGCAAACATTTCTTCACATTTAGAAAGTGTGAATCATTCAAGATATTTTAATAAAGTTGTAATGCATCCTGATATTATAAACCTCAATTTGTTTCGTAGCGTCTTTTATAAGAATGCTACCAGCACTTAACAAAACACAAAAATGAACAACTAGGAAAATTTGAACAACAAAGAAGCCATTGACAAACTAAAAAGTTTGGTGGAAGATATTATGGTTTGTCTTTTCTGCACCAACCTGAAAACAGACGTTGAATATACTTGCCGACCTATGACGGCTTTGAAAGTGAGTGACCTAGGCAATATTTGGTTTTTCAACCAAAATAAAAAGGTCTTAAAACCGAAGTTCTAAGACCAAAAGTACCGGGGACGGGAATCGAACCCGTACGAGCGATAAGGCTCACAGGATTTTAAGTCCTGCGTGTCTACCAGTTCCACCACCCCGGCGGGTGATATGCCCTAAGAAACAAAAAAGTCCCCATTTTCATAGGAACTTTTTATCTCTTGAGCGAAAGACGGGTCTCGAACCCGCGACCTTAACCTTGGCAAGGTTACGCTCTACCAACTGAGCTACTTTCGCTTTTAAAGAACCTCTCTCGTTCAATGTGGGTGCAAAGATAAGGGGTCTTTTTTTATTTGTCAAGCCTTATTTAAAAAAAATATAATAATTTTCGTTTCTATCCTACAATCAATTAGTACTTAGTATTTTTGCGTAATTATTATTTTTATGAATAGACAAGCTGATTTTTCTAAAGGACTCCTTCCTGCCATTATCCAAGACTTTTACACAGGCAAAGTACTCATGCAAGGTTACATGAATGCCGAAGCACTCGAAAAAACCCTTAGTGATGGAAAAGTAACTTTTTATAGCCGTTCGAAAGAAAGACTTTGGACCAAGGGCGAAAGCTCCAATAACTTCTTGATCTACAAAGAACATCAACTTGACTGTGATGGTGACGCTATTCTGATAAAAGCAGTGCCCGATGGCCCCACCTGTCATACGGGTGATGATACCTGTTGGAGCGAAACAAATACAGGAAAAGTGATGTTTATTCAGCAATTAACGGAAATCATAAAAGACAGAAAAAATAACCCTACTGAGGCTTCTTACACCGCATCTTTGTTTAAAAAAGGCATCAACAAAATAGCCCAAAAGGTAGGTGAAGAAGCCGTAGAATTGGTCATAGAAGCCAAAGACGATAACAAAGATTTGTTTTTAGGTGAGGCTGCTGATCTGCTTTTCCATTATTTAATATTGTTGGAGGCCAAAGAAATCAGCCTCGATGAAGTACTTAATGTATTAATAACTAGACATCAATCAAAATGACAAATTACATTGTAAGACTGCTCATTTGCGGTCTCATTTTATTCTTAGTTCCAAATTACTTGAAAGGCATTCAGGTAGATGGTTATATAACAGCCATTATTGTAGCATTGGTCATGAGTATTCTCAACACCTTTGTGAGACCCATCCTAAGCCTGATTTCTTTACCAATTACCTTTCTAACTTTGGGCTTGTTTTCTTTGGTTATCAGTGTTTGCATGGTTTATCTGTGTGACTATTTGGTAGATGGCTTCCACGTTGAGGGCTTTTTGCCTCCACTTATTTTGAGTTTTATCCTATCTATCGCCAATGGTATAGTTGGGATGTTTCAGAAGAATAAGTGATTTGGTAGATTGGTTACTGGTGGAATGGTTATTGGTTGCTAGTTATTGGTTGTTGATTACTAGTACTTGGACGCTGAGCACGATGAAATTCTGAATGGAATTGCGACCGAAACACACCTAACACATCGAGAACAATAAAATTTATCTCAACGAAATTGCGACCTTAGGTCCTGGCGGCGTTCCGTTCGAGATGAAGACTGAGATACTGATTACGACAAGTAAGAAGCGAGCTGGATTTTATTTGGACTTGTTGTTCTAAGAATTTGAAAACACGTTCTCGACTTAGCTCGAACTGAAAGAGTAACAATGTTTGAAACTTGAAAGTTATTTTATATATAAATCAATAAAACTAGGCTAATTGCCTTTTGGAAAATTAACAAAATGTCTATTTTAAAATATCTAATCTATATTTCGGCATTCATTCTTTTGCAATCTTGTTCTTATTCAAAACCTTTAGAGATTGAAGGATTTGATTCCGAACTGTTCAAAGGCGACCGCGGAGGTTGCGAAGGCAAACGAATACAACAACTGGCATTGTTGAAAAAAAACAAAGACCGTATTTTGAGTATCTCAGAGAATGAAATCGTGAAAACCATTGGCCGATATGATTACCAACTTTTAGATAAAAAATCAGAAAAATATGTAGTCTATTTCTTCGAAAGTGGCCCCCAATGCCAAAACATCCGCAATATCACCACTTCAGAAGCCATGATTTTGCATTTCAACTCTATCGGACTAGTAAAAGAAGTGGTTTTCCAAAGAGGTGGAGCAGATAGTATGTGAATTAGAGCTTAAGGTCTATTTTCAAACACCCAGATATATAGAAATCATAGGTGGTTTTTATATGTTTTATCAAGCTATTATTTTTCCACATATTATCCAGAGGTCAGCACACTGTTACACGAACCTCTGTCCTTCTATGTACGGTTTCTTATTTCAAAGCAATAAGCCTAAATCTCCTTTACAAACTACACTAGCAAAATTTATGTATACCATAAGCTAAGCCAGATATGGATTTGGGAAAGAGAAACATAGCAATTCTGACGAATCTGACAATTATCTCATCCATGGTCAATATCTATCTTGGACTTATAAGAATTGCATTTTAGATACTCCTTTTATTCTTAGAAACAATGTTCAATTAATGGCAAAAAACAGAGTTAAGGTATTTTAATTGGTTATGGAAAGGCAAAACTATATTATTAAATTTCTAGCAAAGGCTATGCACATTTATAATTATGGCACCTAAGGTATTCATATAGATACCAAATGCTCTTTTTTCTTTTAGCTACTAGGTATCCATTTGCCCTATCTATAAAATCTAAGTTTACAAGTATCCCATGATTTAGTAGGTTTATACAATTGGCTTTCAACTTGCTTTTTCGAAAAACCTAATTTTAGAATATTCTATTTCCCATAATTTATTTGTAGCTAAATTCTACCACTTAATAATACAGATACGCTCCATTAAATAAATTTTAAAATGATTTTTAAGGAGTATTGTTTAAATTCACATAATTTTTTGGGTTTCATGATTCCTTCCAAAGTCTTGTATAGAATTTTACGCTTTTTGTATTTTGCCATATTTTGGTTGAGTGCACACATAGACTATGGCCAAGGACTTTGCGACAGAAACAATAGGCCTCCAAATACTGTGGAAGGCGATTTTAAAATTGACGGAGATATAGCAGGTTGTAGCCCTATGGCAGTCAGGCTGAAAGACTTATCTGGAGGAACTGATATTCGCTACGATTTTTATTATGATGGCAAAGCTGCTAATCTTCTTGATAAATTAGGTAACAAAGACTCCACAAACCTTGCCTTGTTTTCTAACCCCAACTCCATACGATATTATAACATACTTCAGTACGGCAAAAAAAACGGGAAAGATATGTATGCCTGCAAAACTGTTAGTGTAAGACCCAACAGCAAACCTGTTTTTAGTTATAACACTTGTAATAATAACTTCCTAAATCTCATTATTCCTCAGGATCCTGCCAATAATTTTGACTATTATACCATCGATTGGGGTGATAATTCAGCGGTTCAAACTGTAACCAGTTTACCATTTACTGGTAACAAAAACTATTCTACTTTGTCAAATACTCGTTCGATAAGGGTAAAAGGTGAAAATAATACCCCTACAGGATGCCCTCCTCCACCTTTTCAAACAATAAGTATGGATAGTGATGGTAATCTTCCAAAGATTACAGAATTAGAAGTAATGCCGGGTGGAAAAAAAGCCAAACTATCCTTTACTGGTGCGTTTGATATGCACCAAATCTACCAAAGAATTCCCTCTCAAAATTATAGTTTCCCGAATTTCAAGTACCAAGCCACTCCAGGTTCGGTAACAATAGACCTTATAGATAATCAGTCAAACTGTTTCATGATTTATAGAAACCCAGCATGTGCTCAATTAAGTGGAGAAGTCTGCACAATTAAATTAGATACTGTTGTTGCAACAGGACCGAATCAAAACATTGTAACTTGGCAAAATCATGCTATTAACCTATCTAGCAGTATAATTAAAGATTCAAAAATAAAAAGTGTGGATTATAACATTGAATGGAAAATGATTGATGGAAATTCTATTCTATCACAAAATTTTATTCCACAAAGCAACCCAACCAATCATAATATAACAAAATGTAATGCCATTTATTGCTATCAAGTTGAAGCGAAAGTTACAGGAGAATGGAATTTGTTCCCCCCTATTCCATATTCGTCTATTTCTAAATCTGAAATAAAATGTATTGACCGAAAAAATATAAAAACTCCAGCCCTTACGGATGCAAATGTCACCGTACTTTCTGATAATAAAATTGAGCTTTCTTTTTCAGATAATTCTAATTGGCCCGTAAATAAGGTCAATTATTTCCTTTTTGAAACTACACAAAATGGATCCATCAAAAAAGATAGTATATCAGCTACCGCCACAAAAAAGTTTAATATTAATACAGACGCTTCAAAATCAAGTTTATGCTATCAATTGGGTTATACGGATGTATGTGGAAGTAGTTCACAACTTTCTGGGGAAATATGCAGCATTCACCTATTATCTAATGACAAAGAAGAACTTATTTGGACCGATGCTACGCCATTCGGAACTTCAAATATCATAAATTTTGAACTAATTTCTTTCGATGAAAATACAGGTTTAGAATCCGTACAAAATACACTGCCCACCACCCAATTAATGAGTAAAGTAGATTTGACTAATAATGAAATTGAAGCCAAATATAAAATCAGAGCTTTGGGAAATGGCGGCTTGATTAGTCTATCTAATATCGTAAAAATCCCAATTGATGCATTGTTTTTTGTTCCTGATGCATTTAGTCCAAACAATGACAACATCAATGATACTTTTGAAGTAAAAGGGCGGTTTGGAAGGGTTAAAACGTTTGAATTGAAAATATTTGATAGATGGGGAGGGAATATCATCGAATTTAAAGATAAAAATCAAAGTTGGGATGGAAATATTAAGTTAAAGGCTCTCAATGTAGGCATATACACGTATCAATTAAAAATTGAACTCAACAATGGGCAAAATATTTACAAAATTGGTAAATTTGAGATACTTAAATAAAAAGCCTCTAAATCTTGAAATATCTTAAACTCTTTTACAAATTTTGAATAGAATAATTTTCATCCTCCTTTTATTGATATATCAAACTGGCTTTGCACAACAGTTTTTCAAAAAAATACCAATACAAGCCACACTTGGCACCATTGTTTCGAGCGATTCCTTAACTCCCTTTTTATTAAGAACCAGACAATATGGCTTGGTCCCGCTCAAATCAGGAATTGGCTACTTCAATCTTAGCTTAAGAAAAGAATACGATTCGCTTTATTCTACTACTGATAGAAGACTAAAAAGATTTGGTTATGGATATGGAATAGAAACGCATTTGAATATTGGCAAGGTAAATCAATTACTAATGCCAGTGTCACATTTCAAAGTCAGGTATGGAGCTTTTGAATTATAT
>JAIPAJ010000081.1 GCA_021740125.1 Leadbetterella sp.
CCTATAGCCACATTTTCGTTCCCCAATAATTCAAATCCTGCACCATAACCGACAGTTGTATTGGAACTTGAATTGGTTCCTAAAACCAAAGTTTGGTTACCAACGGCGGTGTTCCAGTTGCCTCTTTGGTTTAAATGCAAGCTTCTATAACCCAAAGCAACGTTATTCACTCCTGACAAAGAGTTTGCTAGAGCGTTTACAGTATTATTTTTTAGTGCCTCAAAACCAATGGCCAAGTTCCCTGTTCCAACTAAATTACTTGGTTGGTTCGATTTCAGTGCATCAGTACCAATAGAGATGTTGTCATCTGCAATGTCGAGGTTGCCTTTTTTTACATCTATTCCTTGTGGTGTTAATGTGATACTTGATAGGTTGTTATCGACTTTCCGAACTTGAGCAAAAACGGAATCCTGAAACGTTAGAAAAATAAATGCGAAAAATATTTTTTTCATGCCTATTAAATTTAAATTCTGTATCCTAAAAATTTGCCTATAAAAGCCCAAAATCTCAGCTTCCAATGTGGTGGTTTTTTAATTTTATCAAGATGATTTAAAAAGAAAAGGGCAGATATAAATTTTGCTTTGAAACTTTCTGGATTATTTATATTTTTCAGTTTCAAATACCATCTGTATTCTTCCACAAAACCCTTAATTTCTAGATCATCACCCTTAAACTCCAGGCCTTGCCGTATTATAAAATCTTCGATGATTTGCATAGGAATTTGATAGGTATTTGAGAAATTTCGATTAAAATTGTAGGTCAAAAGAAGGCTATAGACACGCTTTTGTCAATACCTCATATGAGGTATTTTTGCCCAAAAAGCCTGTTTTCTTTTATAAAATGAAGGTTTTTGTAAACAATACTTTATTTTTTTTATTCTTTTTGTCATTTGCTATAAATGCACAAACTGTTTTTGATTTGCCCAAAATCGATGGCTCACTTAAATTTTCTCAAGAAGTTTCGGTTGTTGTTGACACTTCATTTCATCTGACTGTAGCTGATTTGGAATCACGTAAACTAATGCCTGTTTCTGAAAAAGTAATACCAGATTTGGGATGGGGTAAATTTCGTGGATGGGTCATGATGAAGATAATATCTAAAGAAAATCAACATCTTTTTATCCAAATACATAACCCTGTCTTTGACGAAAGCTGTATTTATTTTTACTTAAATGGCAAGCAAGTTTCGGCCGTTGGGAAAATCAAAAAAAGTACACAAAATAGACCCAATTCTTTTAGGCTTTTGACTGTTCCGTTTTTTTTTAAAAAAGATAGCCTTTATCAAATTTATATTTCAGGCGTTTCAAAGTTTAACCCTGCCAAATTCCCTATCAGAATTTTAAGTCAAACTGGTTTTAATGAATTTCGCGATACTGAGAACCTTTACAACGGGCTTTTAATCGGCTTTATTTCTGTGTTGATTTCACTGAATATCATCATCTTTTTTTTCTTTAAAGTAAGAGTTTTTTTGGTTTTTTCATTTTCCAATTTATCGTTTTTGTTGCTATATCTCTATTTGGAAGGCTACCTTTTTGGACATGCCTTTTCGGGTTTTTTGTTCGAAAATCAAATTTTTAATTTTCAATATCTCATATATTTCAGCTTTCAGCTTTTCAATTTTGTATTTGTGTGGTCTATTTATAGAATCTATTTTTTAGAAAAAACCAGATGGAATCTGACTTATTCGGTACTGTTGTTCATCGGTATAACAGAAGGAGTTTTGATGTTTTTTTCACCGATTTGGGAAAATTTGGTGAGCCATAAACAAGTTATTATTGTTGGGCAAATCATACGGTTTGAAGCTTTATTGTCAAATATATTTTTGCTAATCATAATTTTAAAAACTTGGAGTGAAAAATCTTTTTCTAAATGGATGTTGTTGGCCATTCTTCCGGGTTGGTTGAGTTATGTAGTGCCGAGATTTGCGGCAGTTTTTTTGCATGATACTTGGGTTACACTTCCATTTCTATATTCAATAAGTTCAATTTGGAATGTACTTTTTATCACAATTGGGTTATTCTTAGAGCTTTCAAGAAACTACAAAGCCAACGTAGAAAAAGTATCTGAGAAAGAATTAATGCCAGAGGACATTCCTCTTCCATTAGTTTTAATTACACCACATCTGTCTAAACGTGAAACTGAAATTCTGCAAGCTTTTGCCAACGGTTTTTCGTACCAAGAGATTTCGGATGCTATGTTTATAAGTCCGCATACAGTACGTACACACCTCAAAAATATTTATAATAAGCTAGAAATCAACTCCAAAGCAGAGGCTATTCGTTGGGTCATAGAACATCAGTAGAGTTTTCAAACTTTATTTGCTTCATGTTTGTTGGATTGAAATAGGTTTCAAATTAAAATATTCTTTGCCTAATTTCCTTTTGTATTTATGAAAAAAATAGACTTAGTAGAAAAAGAGAAACAAAGAGAAGATACTGGTTTTGGTACGATAGCCACCTCCACTTCTGCCAGATTGGTCAACAACGAAGGCAATTTTAATGTCAAGAAAATAGGGCAGTCTTTTGAAGCTAGGGTGAATCTTTATCATAAATTGATAACCATGTCCTGGGCCAAGTTTGCGGTCTTTTCACTTGGATTTTATCTCACCGTAAACCTCACTTTTGGTATAATATACTACATAATTGGTATTGAAAATTTGATGGGCATAGACAAAAATCATGGTTTGTCAGAATTTTGGGAAGCCTACTTTTTTTCTAGTCAAACACTCACCACAGTGGGTTATGGGAGAGTTAGTCCTATTGGTTATATTACCAATATAACGGCGTCGGTGGAAGCATTTATTGGTTTATTGTCGTTCTCAATTATGACGGGTTTACTTTATGGACGGTTTTCAAGACCTGTTCCAAGAATCCTTTATTCTGAAAAAGCTTTGATAGCTCCCTACCTGGATATTAATGGTTTGATGATCAGAATCGCTAACGAAAAAAGCAACCAACTGATTAATGTAGAAGTGAGTTTGACTTTTTCAAGAAACGAACTAAAAGATGGTTTGGTAAAAAGGGCCTATTATAACTTGCCACTAGAGAGAAGTAAAGTCAAGTTTTTTGCTATGTCATGGACTTTGGTACATCCTATTAATGATACAAGTGTGCTTTATGGTGAAACATTGGCCTCTTTAGCCGCCTCAGACGCCGAGATTTTATTGGCATTTGAAGCTACCAACGATACTTTTGCCGATCCAATTTATAGTCGTAGGTCTTATTTGTACAATGAAATAGAAGTGGGTAAAAAATTCTTGCCTATGACTGTTCCTCAAGAGGATTATTACCTTTTAGACCTCAACAAACTTTCTGATAGAATGGATGCAGAACTAAACACTTGATTACTTTTCTCCAAATCTAAAAACCCATTCAGGTGCATCGTTGGTGTTTTGACGGAGTAGCATATTGAGTTGAGCGGCGTGATGTTGCACATGTCTGAGGTTATAAATCAGAATTTCGAAGATGGAGTAATTCATGCTGCCAGACTCATTGATCCATCTGTTGTGGAGTTTTTCGGGGTTCATATCTTGAAACAAATCTTGGCTTTTCTGTTTGCAATGATTTAGATATGCCAGTATTTCTGGTTTATTATAAACTCGTTCTGGCATTCGGTCTTCAAACTCCGAAAAATCAAACGGTGTAGGAGGTTCAAAATCTATAGGCTGAGAACTCAGATAATAATCTAAGAAAAAAATACAATGGTAAGCATTGTACCAAAACTTCTGTTCGGTATCCCAAAAGTCGGCTGGACACATAGCAATAGCATTTTCAAGCATATCCAAACTCGCTCCAAATTGATTCCAAAGATCAGTTTTTATGGTGCTTTCCATTTTTTATATTTTGAGATAAAGGTATTTTCAAATTTCAAAAAAACCTAATAGCCATGGCCAAATTGGAATAAGTTTAAAAACTATCAATGTTATTTAGGCATTCCCACTTCGACTTTGTTAAGTTCCTGCAAAGGAATTAATATATCAGTAACCAACAAACCTGTAACCAATAAACCAGTAACCAATACATGAATAACTAAACCATCAATCCACCCTAAACCAGCCAGTAATACTCATTCTCTGTGCATGACTCATCAAAACTTCGTGTTCAATTTCACTGCTTTTGAAAAACACACATTTGCCGTTTGTGGGCGAAATGTTGATTGAGAAATCTGGTAAATAAACACACAATTCACCGCCATCGTCGAGTTTCCAGTCGGTGTTGAGATAGAAAATCATGGTGTATTGTCGGCTGGCGTTGGATTTGAATTGGTCCAAATGTTTTTTGTAGAAACTTCCTTTTTCGTATAAAGCATAATGGAATTCATAGCTCGTGATGCCCGTGTAGCAAGTCTGGTTAAGAAATAAAACGAAGGCATCCATGACATCGAAAAAAGCGTTTTCGTTTGGATTTTCATTAATTCTGTCCAGCCAAAAAATCTTGTCGGACCTTACCAAAGCATTCAGATTGGTTTCGTTTCCGTTTCCAGTTTTAGCAGAAATGAGTTTTTTCTCTTCAAAAAGTTTTACAAGATTCTCTTTCAAGTTTTGGGATAAAGTCAAGCCAAGAAAGTTTTCTGAAATACCCACTTTGTCTAATAAATAACCATCAATGAGGGCATCAAAAACTTTCTGCATACTATAAAACCTGAAAAGAGCGATATCGGCAAAATTGCCTTAGGTAAAGGTAGGTGGTTTATTGGCTTTTGGTGGATTTATTTTATGATTCTTCTCTATGTGTTATTTCTTAAACCATTTTTTTTCAATAAATTTTGCCAATTTGAAAGCCTTTCTTAATCTTATTACTACCCAAAAGTTATCTTATTTATGCAACACCAATAGGTTATTTATGGAATAGTAAAATATTTTCTAATCCTTTGAAAACCAAAACGGTATAGCGACATAATCACCCCAGATTTTTTTTTGTAGACTATCGGTTTGCAGGGTTTTGATAAAGAGCGTATTTCTTCCAATCTTACATTTTTCAGTACTCAAGTAGGTTTTTACGCCTTTTGCTTGAGCGGTTTCTTCGAAAAAAAACTCAGAAGAGGAGATGGTGGAATCATTCAGAGCAATTTGAAAATACTCAGTAAAACAATCTAATCGGGCTTTATCTCGCAATGGTCTTTTTTGGGAATTTCTTAGACTGTCGGCAAATTTCGGCTCTTTACAAATCATTGATAAATCCTCATCTAAGTATTTAGAATAATTGATAAAAAGCTTCAGGAAAGCGTCTTGGATTACATCAGATTGAATACTAGCCTTGGGTACCTGCTCCATTTCACCCCTTTGGCTATCATAATATCCCGAATTTATTTTGTATTCAACCGAACTAGAAGAAAAATAATTTCGTGATTCCATCATCGGAATTCCAGCGTGTTCTAACAACTTGGTGGCATAAATACCCATAGATATCGTGAAGAAAATAAGCCCAATGATTATCACAGATTTGAAATATTTTTTGTGAAGCATATTGGAGCCAAACGTAAAATTAATGTATTGAACAGGCTTATACATACCCATATAGAGGAACGTACTCTTTTCAATGACTCCTTTATATAGTCTTTTGATGATGGGTTTTTCTCGATATTTTTCGTGATAACCAGCGGCCATTATAACCATAGAAAATAACCAAACCAACCCAAAAAAGACTAAAAAAATAGGCTTAGTTTTTTCGTAAATTGTGGGTAAATAGGTTTTAAATCCAATGGTAGCCACAAATCCCAAAAGGTAGAGAAAGGCCATCATTACGCTGAATAATACCAATACAAAAGCTATAGAGAAAATTTGACTACAAAGTTTATCTAGCTGGACAATATAACTATCTAAAGTGCCAAATTTTTGTTTATACATTTTACGTATGTTCTACCCTGAATTTTCAAGCTAATTTTATGGTTAATCTTAAGCCCAAAAGGTAGATTTCGTTCAAGCATGATAACTTGTCGGTGGTAATAGGTTTGGTTCTAAGTACCTTCAAATTTTAAATTTATTGCGAAAAAGTCACAAAGTTTTTGCCGTCATAACGGCTCAGTCCAGAGCCTTTGGTTCCAAACCACAAGTTGCCTTCTTTGTCTTCTAAAGCATTCATTACAGCATTGTTTATAAGTCCGTCCTTTTCATTAAAGTTTTTCAACGAATGGCCATCATATCGCCATACGCCATCCTTTTCGGTGGTGAACCAAAAATTGCCTTTTTTGTCTTCCAGTATAGCGTAGGCTCCCCCGCTTAAATGACCTTGCTTTGTTCCAAATTCAGTAAATATTTTGCCGTCAAAACGGCAAGCTCCGTGGTTTCTTGTTGCAAACCAAATATTTCCTAAATGGTCTTCTGTCATCGAAAAAATCATATCATCCGAAATATAATCTTGTGATTGAATAAAAACGTTTTGCCCCAAATTAAAATCTAATGCATTTTGGGTACCGCCAATTTTTCTATTGTCTTGGTTGGTTTTATAATAGTCTAAAGATGGAAGAAAGTGCTTGAAATTTTTACCATCATATCGCCATGCACCGCCACCATTCCACGAACTAAACCAAATGTTTCCGTTGCTATCTTGGATAATATCACTGATGTATTTCTCGGCTCTATCCCCATAGAATGGGTGCTTGTACTTAAAAAGAACATTAGAAAGATTCTTCCCATCATACTTATAAATTCCTTTATTCATCACACCTATCCAAAGGATTCCATCCCGGTCTTCAAAAAGGCTAGTAATATTCAGTGAGTCAGTTATGGGAATATTTGTGAAGCTTTTTCCGTCATACTTACAAATTCCTCTATCTGTTCCAAATAAAAAATTCCCTGATTTGTCCTGAATTATAGCACTTACGTTGTTATTGCACAATCCATCTTTGGTGGTAAAATTGGTAAACGATTTACCGTCATACCGATAAGCACCATCTTCCTTAATACTAAACCATACATGACCATCGGAGTCAAGCAGTTCGCAATGAACAGCCTGAAAGTTTGTTCCCAGTGTTCGAACTATTTGAGGGTTTCGTACGGTTTTTTCTGTTGAATTGTCGTGGTTATGGTTTTTAGAAGTCTGCCCTTTGCAGCCTGTACAAAAAAATAGGAATATCAGAAGGGAAAAATTTGAGGTTTTGATATATGACCAATTCATATTTTTAAATCCGTTTTATCATAATCAAAAGTAAACGCTGTCTTTCAAAATGAAGCAGTAGAAATGTAAAATAATGTAAATCGTGGGTAGAAACTTTTTTTTCAGCATAGTCTTCGCTTGGGCTCTGCACGTTGCTTATACATGGTGCGTTTCGCATTCCAGTTTAGTTCAATGTCCAATAAAGAGAGACTCTGAACAGACGAAAGATATTACCCTGAATTGGACATTTTTGAAGTTTTTTTTTGACCAGCTTTGGACAGATTCTTTATTTATGAAATAATTTTTGGAATTTTTTGAGAAAACATCCAACCAACAAAAGCTTCTTTAATCCTAGTTAATTGTAAAAGTTATTTTTTCAATATCAACTATTAAGATATTAAAAAAGGTTTAGTGATCATTTTTTTATCAATTTCCTTCCCGAAATTCAAGCTAGGTGATTTAAAAAGTTGCCACAATGGTTTATCATTTTCGTTATTTATTTTATCATTTATGTCCTTTTTTAATTTCTTACCTTCTATTCAACCCACTTTTGCTGCTTAAATTTTGTGTTTTTCGCAATGTTTACCTCAAGGCAAATACGGTCGACAAAAAAATACTACCAGATTTGTTGGGAGGATTTAAATTTATTGAGCATAAAATAGGTTGCTTTTGATGATTCGGATTGGAAATCCTCCTTATCTAGCTTCTACATCGGGGAGATGTTGAAGAACGGGTTGATATAATATATGTTTAATAGCATTTCAATCCTAAAGACAGTTTAAGTACTCATATGGATTTAAACAACATTCCATTTGAAGTTTATTTGTCTGAGAGTCAATTTTTGTTTCACAAACATCTAAAGCTCACCTACATCAATCTTAACAATTTGTGAAACCCAATTTACGCTCCTGACATTATTTTTGAAGATTTTTTTACGCATGACCATTAAAAATATAATTCAAAAACGTTTAACTAACATTCTTGTCACCTCGCATATATTTGGGTTGATGATAATAATGCCAATTTTTGTAGATACTAATCTTTCAACAGGGAATTTTTTGGTGATTTTGTTGATGAATATTTCGTTCACAATTATTTCTTGGCTATTAAATATTACATTTTCTGTTTTATTTATTCAACAGCTCAAATCATTTTGGTGGAAATGGCTTGCGAGCTCGCTTTGTATACTTTTACTAATGAGTTTACTTCATCCAATTACCAAAAATTTGTTTACGATTAGCATCAAAAATGTTTGGCTTTTTCGAGCACTCGGTCTATTTTTTATGAATTCCATTATTTTTGTTACTAATACTTTGATTGGTACCGTTGAAACCAGAACGCGATTGCAAGAGGAAAATAATCAATTGAAAATCAATCGCTTACAAACAGAATTGTCCTATTTAAAAAATCAAATAAATCCTCACTTCTTGTTTAACTCTTTATCTTCATTGAAATATTTAATTAGAGTAAACTCTCAGTTTGCTGAAAGTTATTTGATAAAATTATCACAATTTTTAAGAATGAGTATTGATCAATCTAATGATTTGGTATCACTTCAAGATGAACTATTTATTTGTAAGGAATACATAGATTTACAAAATATACGTTTTCGAGAGGGTTTAATCTATGAAACTGAGATCGACCCCACTTCTCTACACTATAGAATTCCATTTTTTGCCCTACAAAGTTTATTAGAAAACTCTATTAAGCATAATATCGTGAGTGCAGTGAATCCACTCACGATTCGGGTTGAGGTAAAAGTAAATCATTTGACAATTACCAATAATATTCAGCCTCTAATTACAGTGGAAGAGAGTTCAAAAACAGGTCTTCGCAATCTTAATGAAAGAATGAAAATTCAGACTGGGCAACCAATTGTTATTGATAAAAACCAACAATATTTCAAGGTTTACTTAAACCTGTTAAAGTCATGAAAATAGTAATCATTGAAGATGAAATACTCACTGCTAAGGATTTAAGGCACAATTTGCAAGAATTGAATGCTGGAATTGAAGTAACCGCTATTTTGCCGACTGTGAGTCAATCAATTGAATATTTTTCAACAAATGTTGACTTTAATCTTATTTTTTCCGACATAAAATTAGGTGATGGGTATTCATTCGAAATATTCAAAAAAGTATCGGTGAATTCACCGATTATTTTTTGTACAGCTTTTAATCAATATGCCTTGGAAGCTTTTGACAATAATGGAATCGATTATATTTTGAAACCATTTGATAAAACAAGTATAGCTCAATCGCTAAAAAAATACCGCTTGTTGAAAGAAAAATTGAGTGCCCCCCAATTTGATTATAGTAATCTTTCGGCCTTATTATTACCCAAAGTGACTAAATTCCAATCTATGTTAGTTCATCAAGGTGATAAGATCTTTCCCATACCCTTGGCAAATATTGGCTTATTACAACTTAAAAACCAAGTTGTTCAATTACATACCTTGGAAGGAAGTCAATTTCCTGTTTTTAAATCTTTGGAAGAATTAGAAAATAAATTAGCACCAGAATTCTTTCGAATTAATCGGCAATTTATTGTAAATCGTAAAGTGATTAAGGATGTTTCAAGGTATTTTGGACGTAAATTATTAATTAATTTAACCATTCCTTTTTCAGAGCAATTATTTATAAGTAAAGAAAAAACAGCTTATTTTATGGAATGGCTCGCTGAAAACTAAGTCTCTCAATGTCCTCTTCCGAGTCTAATTTGTCCGTTTCACGCACTTTTTGTTTTTAGTTTCTTCTGTGCAGGTTTATTTTGATAGTCAAAATGGGAACTATATTTATATTTCTCTATTTGGTTAAAAAAAATCAAAAATTAAACAAACAAAAAAACAAACAAAAAAAATGAAAAAATCAATTTTAACTCTTTTTGCATTAGCTCTAGGTTTTGGTGCAATTGCTCAAGTAAACACCATTACTCAAGGAGCAAATGGTACAGGCAATAAAGTAAAAATGACTCAAAAAGGAAATACTGAGGATATAATTACTCAAAATGGAGCTAATAGTACGGTTTTAACTTTTCAGAAGGTGGCAACAAATAATTTTGGGAATGCTGTAAATATTAGTCAATTAGGTTCTACTAATACTGTTGAGACTGAGCAGTCGGGACGTGATAACTCTATCATCTTAACTGAAACTGGTAATATCAACAAGGCCACTATTACACAAGTTGGTGGTAGTAACGCTTTGACGTTGAATCAACCTGGAAGTGTTAACACTTTTGAATCTTTGCAAAATGGTAATTCAAACACGTTGAATATGACAGCAAATGGTAATTATGAAACTGCTTATATTGCCCAAGATTATTCCAATGGTGGACTTGTTAGCTTAACTCAAGATGGTACTAATGATAAGGCTCAAATTTATCAAGGTGCAAGTGATGCAAATAATTTTCTTTATACTACTAGCATTAACAATACCGTAAACGCATCACAAAATGGTTGGGGTTCAAATTTACCAAGTTCTCTTTCAATTTATCAGTGGGGTGAATCCAACTCAATCAATGTTGGTCAAGATGGTGGACACAACATTTTGACTATTACTCAATCGGGTGCTAGAAATACAATTAAAGGTCCAGATAATGATGCTAAGGGAGTTCAATGGGGAATGAATAATACCGGAATTTTAACGCAATCAGGATCAGATAATACTATGAAATACGGTCAAATAAACGTCAATGATACAATTGTTAAAGGAACGCAAACTGGTACTGGTAACACTACTAGCTTTACTATTGGTGCTTACTAAGATTATTGTGAGCTGACAATACTATATTTTTAGGTTGATTGTCACACTTATTGCTTAAAATTAAATAAACAGCACAACAAGATTTTTTTGTTGTGCTGTTTACTCATTATTGAAACACAAATCATGAAAAAAATCATCTTCTTTTTTTGTTTGATACCTGGAGCCTTGTTAGGCCAAGATGCTATTTTGAAAGCTAATGAAAATCAAATATTTTCTTTGACAGCCATACAAATGCAAAATAGGAATATGGCAGTCGCGGATAAAAATCAAGACCTTTCATGGAATTTGATTCAAATGGGAAATCAGAATTCTATATCATATAAAATGTCAGGAGAAAATTCTTTTGATTTTATACAAAAAGGTGACGGGAATAAGATAGATATTACCTTACCTGGAGAGCATAATTTTTTTAAATTTGAGCAATTGGGTAACCAAAATAAGCTCCAATTGAATGAAATAATGTTTAACAATGGCATGCTGGAAGTTTTACAAGTAGGCAATGGCAACGCATTGCTGGATAGTGGAAGCAATCTACGTATTCCAATGAAAATAGAGCAAAGAGGGGGCATGAAGCTAGAAATAAATTCAATAATCAATGGCTTCCAATAAGCGTTTTTATATCGTTTTTTTGATCTTTTGTATGGTATTGAGTAGTGTTTGTGCTTGGTCTCAAGTTACTGACTCAGTCAATGTCGTTACAGAAAGACGGATACAACAAGGCACAGAACAAATCACTGGTCTGCTTTTAGATAATACAAAAACAAAAGCTGGGCGAGATTTTTATGAAGAAGTGTACAGAAATTGGTCTGCGGCATTATTAGACTCAACCGAAAACAATCTTGCTTTAATATTGCCAACTTTTGCGGAGGAAATCACGATTGAATTTGAGGAACAACCTGCCATGGGAAACTCAACTAGAATTATTATGAGTGTCAATAATGTTCCGATTTGGACTGATTTTCTACAGCCAAAGGCCTCAGCCATCGAAATGTTATCAGAATATGCAGTATTAGTACTGACGGATTATTTAACAAACTATCAAGAATATAATCAAGACTTAGAAAATGAAGACTCAAAAGGTACAGGAGCTTATTAAAAAAGCAGAAAGAAGACTTTTAATTGGTCTTGTTTTTTCTTTATTTATGATTTCGGGAAATATCAATGCCCAAAGTTTTGTGTATAGGCCGATAAATCCCTCTTTTGGTGGGTCTATGTATAATTACTCTACTTTACTATCTATGGCGGAGGCTCAAAATACTTACAAAAAAAACACATCAGCAAACACAAGTGCAACAAGAACCACTCCAACATCTTTAGACTCATTTTCTGATAATATCACCAGACAAATATTAAGCAAATTATCTAGCCAATTTCTTAAAAATCAATTTGGTGAAGAAACGCTCAAGGAAGGCACTTACCAATATGGTGATTTAAGATTAGATGTTTCGAACGGAAGAGACGGAATTAACGTCAGAATTATTGATAACAAAGGCGGAGAAACTGTGATTACGATTCCATTTTATTGAATTAGCCATAAAAAAACTATATGTCTCCATTTAAAATAGTTAAAAATATAGTCTTACTGATAGGTATGCTCCAAATACAAGGCTGTAAGTCCTATTTGATTCATACATCTAAGGCCCGAAAAGCCAGGATAGGAGAAGAATCTCCTGTGCTTTCTGAACTTAAATCACTGCCAAAGCCCAAAGAGCAAATAGTGGCTGCTGTCTATAAGTTCAGAGATCAAACTGGGCAATACAAGCTTTCGGAATCCGGAGGAAGCTGGTCCACTGCCATTTCACAAGGTACTACGCCTATTTTACTAAAGGCCTTGGAAGAAAGTAAGTGGTTTTTAAATGTGGAACGTGAGAATGTGAGCAATCTCATGAATGAGCGTAAGATTATACGCCAAAGCATGGCTCAATACCAAAACACTAATGATGGTCTTCCGCCATTGCTTTTTGCGGGTGTCCTATTGGAAGGAGGTATTGTGTCTTACGATGCAAATACTGTAACGGGGGGTAGCGGACTCCGATATTTTGGGTCTGGCGGTTCTACCCAATACCGACAAGATAGGATTACCGTTTACTTAAGAGCTATTTCAACAAAATCTGGAAAAATAATAAAGACGGTTTATACATCAAAAACTATTCTATCCCAATCTGTAAGTGCAGGTGTTTTTAGATATGTTAAACTTTCTACCCTCTTAGAAGCCGAAACCGGAGTTACCACCAACGAGCCTGCCCAAATGGCATTGACCGAGGCGATAGAAAAAGCGGTAACAGCCTTAGTTATTGAAGGAATCAAAGATAAACTTTGGGAATATGCAGAAAACGATAAAGCATGTGCTGAGGAGGCGATTGCTAAATACGATGCAGAGAAAATAGAAGATCAAGTTACGGATGTCTATGGTGTCAAAGAATCATTTCCCAAAAAAGGACTCAGCATTTCTGCTAATTATGGCGTGGCTCAATTGAACAGTGATTATAAGTTGCCAGCTATAAAAAGCGTTTATGGATTTGAGTTGAATTATAGACTGTTCAAAAACTGCGAACTAAGTCTTCAAGGTGCTCAGGGAGAATTTGTAATTGGATCAAATATTACAAAATGGAATTCCTACGGACTGTCCAATAACCTCTTTTTTCAACCCGGTCAACGTTTTGGAGGTTTTATAGGTGCTGGAATAGAAAACGTGAATAATAGAACCTCGAATCACCTCAATTTAAATGGAAGTTTCGGAATGGAATTTCATCTCAATAAAAATTTTGCCTTGCGAGCTACCGCTGGATATTATTTATTTTTAAATGACTTGGCAGACGAAAAACTCTTCGGAAAGTTAAATGATAATTATTGGAAATCGAAAATTGGGTTCACTTACTATCTTAAAAACTTAGGAAAAAATTAGTCTTCTAAAAAATGAAAAATAAAATATTAAAGTCCAGTCTATTGCTAATGGCCATTGTCCTATTGCTGTTAAGTTGCAAAGAAGAACTATTTTTTGAACCGATACCTTATGGTCAAATAAGTGGTCGCGTTTTAAATTTTGAGAGCAAAAAATCTGAAGGTGCTGTGTTGGTCAGGCTTAACCCATCAGGTAAAAGTAAAGAAACAGACTCACTTGGTTACTTTAAGTTTGATAGCTTAAGCCTAGGTAAATATACCATACAGGCTACCAAAATTGGCTTATTTACGGAGTATGTAAGCGTAGAATTACTGGCAAATGGCTATCCTCAGCCGACGATTTATATGTCTAAAAACATAATTAAAAATAGTCCGCCTGAAATTCCTACTTTAACTTCCCCAAAGAATGATTTTATATTTGACAGTGATAAAATCACTTTAATTTGGAAGACAAAAGACGTAGATAAAGACACGCTAAAGTATGATGTATATTTATTTAAAGAAGGCGAGAGTACTAAAACGCCTATTGCCACAAATTTTGCAAAAGACACGCTAGAGGTGGGTGGACTACTTTACAATACCAAGTATTACTGGCAAGTGGTCGCTAGTGACGATGTTGCGAAGACTTACAGCGAGGTGTGGAGCTTTAAA
>JAIPAJ010000082.1 GCA_021740125.1 Leadbetterella sp.
CCTTTTTATTATACAATTTTATGAAAAAAGTAAAAGTAAGCATGGGCACCATAATATAGTAATTCTCAAAATCTATGGTATAGATTTCTATGAAATAAGTAAGAGAGATAATCACTGCTCCGCAGAAAGTACCGTAAATTTTGAGTGGCAGTCCACCCGACATATCCAAAAGTTTATAAAACTCATATTGAGTTAAAATAGTTATTGCCAAAATCAATAACCAAAAACTTGTTGGGCTATACATAATTCCTAAGATAATAAGCGGAGCACCGATAAGTGCTGCTACTATTCTCTGTGTAAGATTAGATCTATCTCGTAATTTTTTAATCATCAATTCTAAAATCATTAATTATTTGCTCAGCCAGCGATTTTTGTGACTCCAAAACTTTAATTTCTACAACACCTAATATAGGATAATTATGGTCTACCTTGTCCATAATAACCGATTCTATATTATTGTTTTCGAGCTCATTTCTTAAAAGCTCAGCACGCATTCTATCTTTTTCTTTGAAAACCGTTACCCAATTTCCCATTTATCTATTCCATTTTAAGGTTTCCAATATCCTTCGACTGTCGGCTTTAAGATAATCTACAACTGGCTGTAAAGAATCATTCATCGTGGCGGCATTCAGATAAACCGCACCACGCAAAAAGTGTTTTGAAGTATCAGTAGCATAAAATTGAAAGTGGCTGGGTACCTCACCATCTATTTCAATAATGACCACCTTTTTGCCATTTTTCAGTTGAACCACTTGCTCTCGTTGTGCTGTTGCCCTAACTTGATGTTTAGACGCCAATTTGTAAGCATCTGCTACGTGTTTGTCTAATTTGGTCAAATCACCTTCAATTGGCTTGTATGTAAACTGAATCTTGGCATTTAAAGTTGGATACTCAACCAAAATCCAGTAAGGTTCTGCATCTTTAGTTTTGTCGGGTATAATTACAGCAGCTTTTGAATATTCAAAAGTGTAGGGATAGTTTCCTTTAAGCACTTGGTATTCTTGCTTAGGTAAATCTATTCGTTCAAAACCTTTAGGTTTTGGATAATAGACTGTAGACTTGTTGCCACAAGAAATAGTTAAAGCCAATAAAAATATAATTAGAAAACTTTTCATTTAAGAAAATAGGGTAAATGACAAAGATAGCTTTTTTTGACAAAAAAATAAATCAAAATACCCTACATTCTTGCTTTTGAAAGTTTCTCTCCAAAAAAAAACCTCAAATATTAACGAACAAACTCCGACTTTTCTGTCGAGGTTTATCATTTTCAACTAAGCATTATACATTTTCTTATAATATTCATCTGCCATTCTGTCTGAATCAAAAAACTCATTGACATCGTTCATGCTTTTTAGTACCATTTTATTCCATTTTATCTGCTGGTCATAATACATAGGAATAATCTCATTTTCAATCATATCCAGTATATTACTCATGTCTGTTTTGTCTCTCAAATAGCCATCTGAACCATCAGCCACAGGAACAATAAACGAATTGGTGTCATCAGAAAACTCACAAACCCAACCGTCGTAAGTGGACAAATTGATTGCTCCATTCATTGCCGCAGTCATCCCAGAAGTACCCGAGGCTTCCCTTGTAACTACTGGATTGTTTAACCAAACATCAGTACCATCCTTCAGCATTTTAGAAAGTTTCAGTTCATATCCTGTCAAAACTGCCATGTTTTTATACAAATGACTCATATAGTACAACTTATTGAATGTATCTATAGCTCCATAATCAAAGGGATAAGGTTTCCCTGCCCAAATTATTTGCACTTTTCCGCTAGATATTAACTTTTCAAAACGCTCCAAATCTTTGGTTATCAACTCAGGTCTTTTATATCCTGCAAAACGTCTTGCCCAAACAATGGTCAATACATTTGGATCAAAAATCTTACCTACCTGGTCTGCTACTTCTTTAAAAAGCACAGATTTCAATTCCTTTTTTCGCTCATTTATAGCCTCCCCTTTTCCTTTCAACCTATAAGTTTCCAAAACAGAATCTACCCAATAAGCACGATTTTGAGCATTGGTTATGTGATCTATTTTGCAAATTCCTTCTTCATGCCCCCACATATCACGCGAAACCTCGCCGTGTAGTTTAGAAACTGCATTAGCTTTTTTGGCAACTCGCAAGGCAGCCAGTGAATGATTAAACAAACCCTCTTTTACTCCTGAAATCTTGGCAACCTCTGCAGGATATAATCCGCAGAAAAATCCAAGACTTTGAAGAAAATCAAAGCTATGTTTTTCATTACCTGCTTCTTCTGGTGTATGTGTGGTAAACCTCAACTTTTCTTTCAATTTCTTTAAGTCAACGTTCTGGCTCAATAAGTAATAAACAGCTGAAATGGCGTGGGCTTCGTTGAAATGATAGATTTCGGGAACTAAATTGGCTTTGTCCAAAAACTTTGCTCCACCAATGCCCAATAACATACACTGGGCTACTTTTATCTCAGCATCTTTATCATACAAATGATACGAAATAGATCTTGCCCACTCGTCATTTCCTTCGGTATCGGTAGTCAAGAAAAACATAGGGGCACAGTTGAACACGTTGGAAGGTAGAAAATAGGTAGCCACCCAAACGTCCCTACCTTTGATATTTATCTGAAACCTAACATCAGTATCTTCTAAAAAACTATACATTTGTTCCCGAAAAAATACGCGGAGGCTGTTATCGGTGTTGCGTTGCTGTTCGTAGTAGCCATATTTCCATAAAATACCTATGCCCATTAGGTTTTGATTCAGGGCAAACGCACTTCTCATGTGTGAACCAGCCAAGTATCCTAAACCGCCGGAATAGGTTTTTAAAGCCTGGTCAATGCCAAATTCCATGGAGAAATAGGCAACAGATTTCGCGTACTCTTTTTTGAATTTGTTATTAAAAATGTTCATCATAAAGTATAAAGTATATTTAAATGCAAGGTACAATTTAAGGGTCAGTTTTCCGATTTTAAAGGACAATAGCACCGAAAACATTTTAAAAATTAACAAAACGAAACCTCCACAAGTGCCTTACCGAACATTATAGCTAACTTGCAACATGAATTATTTATCAGCAGAAAACTTAGGTCGAAACCTTGGAGAAAGGTGGTTATTTAAAAATCTCTCATTTGGCGTACTTCAGGGTGAAAAAGTGGCTTTGATCGGTACCAATGGTTGTGGAAAATCTTCTTTGATGGATGTGATAGCGGGTTTAATCCCAGCCGACGAAGGCGTAATGAGCATCAGAAAAGAAATAAAGGTGGGTTATTTGAACCAGAACCCTATTTTCTCAAAAACTAGCACAGTTTTAGAAACCATTTTTGCCTCTAAAAACCCAATTGCCGAGGCCATAAAAAACTATGAACATGCAATTGAACATAACGACTATGATGGCATTTCAAAATATACAGAGCTAATAACTGAACTGGACGGTTGGGATTATGAATCAAAAGTCAAGCAGATTTTAGGCAAATTGGATGTGCATGACATGGACAAACTGATGGGTGAATTGTCTGGTGGACAACAAAAAAGAGTGACCCTTGCCAAAGTTTTGATAGAGGAACCTGATTTTTTGATTCTTGATGAGCCTACCAACCACTTGGATTTGGACACCATAGAATGGTTAGAAAATCATTTGTCATCGAGCAATACAACATTGTTTTTGGTTACCCACGATAGATATTTTCTAGATAAAGTCTGCAACAGAATCATGGAATTGGTAGATTCAAAAATGCACAGATATGTAGGCAACTATGCCTATTTCTTGGAGAAAAAAGCTGAAAGAGCTGAAATAGAAGCCGTTACACTTGAAAAAGACAAGAGCCTTTTAAAGAAAGAATTGGAGTGGATGCGTCGCCAGCCAAAAGCACGTACACACAAGGCCACTTACAGAGAAAATGCTTTTTATGAATTGAAGGAAAAAACTTCTGGCAAACGCAATGAAGACAAACTTGAGCTAAGTGTAAAATCGGAAAGAATTGGAAATAAAATCATTGAAATTCAGCACGTTAGTAAGTCATTCAAAGACAAGATAATTGTGAAAGAATTTAATTATACTTTCAAAAAAGGCGATAGAATTGGCATTGTTGGTAAAAATGGAATGGGAAAATCCACCCTTCTGGGTATGATAAATGGAGAAATAAAACCCGATATTGGAAAAGTAGTAAAAGGCGAGACCATAAGAATTGGTTACTACAAACAAGATGGTTTGGTTTTTGATCCTGAACAAAAAGTCATAGAAAACGTAAGAGAAGTGGCCGAGTTTATAAAAATGGGCGACGGCAGAGAAATTAGTGCTTCGGCGTTTTTAACACTCTTTTTGTTTCCTCCTGCTACCCAATATGCACAGATATCGAAACTTTCGGGAGGAGAAAAACGACGTTTGCAACTTTTAAAAGTCTTGATAGAAAATCCCAATTTCTTAATACTCGATGAACCTACCAACGATCTCGACATAGCGACCTTAAACGTTTTAGAAGAATTTTTGATGGGTTACGGAGGCTGTCTTTTGGTGGTCTCGCACGATAGATACTTCTTGGATAGAATCGTGGATCATACCTTCGCATTTGAAGGTGATGGTGTTATCAAAGACTTCCCTGGCAATTATACCGACTACAGAATTTGGCAAGAAGAAAACGCCAAACAGCAGAAAAAAGACAAAGACAGTAAACCTGCCATTGCTGAAGTAGCCGAAATAAAAGAAACCACTCCGAGACGCAAACTGAGTTTTAAAGAAAAAACAGAATTTGATATACTTGAGAAAGAAATCGGTGTTTTAGAAAATCTAAAAATTGAGCTGACTGAAAAGCTCTCATCAGGCAACCTATCTTTTGATGAAATAGCGGACATTTCTAAAAAACTGGAGGATGCCGTAAATGAATTAGAGGAAAAAGAATTGAGGTGGTTGGAGTTGAGTGAGTTGGGGTGATTCATTCCATCCAATTCAACGGTTTTACAGGTGTTCTGTTTTTCAATGTCAAACAAGCTGCAGTTAAGTTACCACCACCCTTTGGGGGTTGGACTTGTCTGCCTAAGAGACCTATCGGGTTAGCTTTTCCAAATGCATTCTTCCTGTCAAGCCAGTAATAAATAGATTGGATGCCCTTGACCATGAACATTCCCACAACAATTTCGTTTGGATCTGAAACACATGTGATATTCCCACCAATTATTTGTGGTGGAGTATCAGCGAATGTACCGTTGTTTTGGGTTAAATCCTGAAGTTGTTTATAAAAACTATATGCCTCTGCCGAAATGGCATTTTGTTTTATTTCTAAAAGAGCTCCTTTGTCCTGATAGTAAGGGATTTTGGCAATTATTTTCCCTTCCACGGTCTTTCCATCATAAAATCTATCATCGAAAACCGCTATCTCCTGACTTTGTAATATTTCATAACACTCTTTTTCACAATACAAATCATAAAAATCATTGCTAAAGCAAACGTTTTGTTTTTCCCAAAGTGTCCAAGTCCAGTTATAGTAATTTTGACCTTGATTGGTATCTTTAAAATCTACAAAAACATTGTTGGAAGGAACTGTTTTTCCAAAAGCCTTTGTTCCCTTTAACTCAAAGAGGTCATAAACTTTGATAATTTCGGGAGATCTAACTAAAGTTTCAACACTCGATTGGTACTTTTGACCAGTCGGTTTTTGAAAAAACAGCTGAAAAGAATCTCCTATTTTGGGATTGAAACTTTCTGGAAAAATATAAGAACCGTCTGTAGCATCAAGCAACCTAAACCTTTCATTATTATTAATCTCGACTTCTACGAGTAAACCTAAAATCGGTTCTTTTAAGAGATTTTGATTGATATATTGAGAATTTGAAATATAGATTCTCTGGAGTTCGTCCGAATTTGTTAGTTCGGCTTCAACCACTAAAACATTGAATGTTTGATTAAAATCAATGGAATATGGTTCGACGCAAGAATTTGCAATAAAAATAAATATGAATAAAATTTTTAACAGAAAGTACATAAACTTAGATGTTTAAACTTACCTGCTATCATCTATTTCTATAATTTATTAACTCTAGCCCTAAGCATGGCATCTACCAAAACCAATGCAGACATAGCATCTACAATGGGTACGGCTCTAGGCAGAACACAAGGATCGTGTCTGCCTTTCCCTGAAACCGTAACAGCCTCGCCAACCTCATTAACACTGTCTTGATCTATCATTATAGTGGCAACAGGCTTAAATGCCACCCTGAAATAAATATCTTCACCGTTTGAAATTCCTCCTTGGATACCACCAGAATGATTGGTTTTTGTTTTTACTTTCCCGTTTTCATCTGTAAAAAAAGAATCGTTGTGCTGTGATCCGAGAAGCTCAACACCATCAAAGCCGCTGCCATATTCAAAGCCCTTGACGGCATTGATACTCAACATAGCCTTACCCAATTCGGCATGCAGTTTATCAAAAACTGGCTCTCCCCACCCAGCCGGCACATTTTTTATAACTCCGGTTATAACTCCGCCTATAGAATCTCCATCTTTACGAACTTGGTCAATGTAATTAAACATCTTTTCGGCCATTTCATCATCTGGACAACGAACCGCATTGTCCTCTATTTTGCTCAAATCGAGTTCCATATAAGATTTTTTCAACCTCATGGCCCCTACTTGAGAAACATAAGAATAAATTTCTATGCCATAATGATTAAGAACCATTTTTGCCAATGCACCAGCAGCTACACGAGCGGCCGTTTCACGAGCAGAGCTGCGTCCGCCACCTCTGTAATCTCTAACTCCATATTTTGTAGAATAGGTGTAGTCTGCATGTGATGGTCGAAATTTATCGGCAATGTGAGCGTAATCTTTACTTTTTTGGTCTTCATTAAAAATCACCAATGCGATGGGCGTACCTGTGGTTTTTCCTTCAAAAACGCCTGAAAGAACCTCAAAACTATCTGCTTCTTTTCTTTGAGTCGTAATTCTCGACTGACCAGGTTTCCTACGATCGAGCTCATTTTGAACTAACATTTCATCAAATTCAACTCCAGATGGGCAACCATCTACTACAACTCCAATTGCTCTGCCGTGCGATTCTCCAAATGTCGAAATCTTAAATATCTTACCGTAGGTACTGCTCATTAACCACTATTTTTGCTTTTCAAAATATACAAATACACCAAAATCATCATTCCAACCACAAAATTGGCGAAAACTTTGGCTATTTCTCTGAAATTATACGATTTTTCGTCTGTTTTTAAATTTTCTATATCGCTAAAGATATCTTTTTTCACATCCTTATTATCGAAAAGTGCCTTCCCCGAAACCAAGACCACTCTTTTGGATTTAAGCGTATCGTATTTAGCCAAAGCAGTATTGAAATAAATCAAACTAAAATAATTGGCTAATGCAAACTCTCCAGCTTCTTTAGGAATAATCTTATAAACAACCGACTTTGAGCCGTCAGCACTTCCCAAATTTTGTTTGGTGATTGTACTTGTTTCGAAAAAATCAAATTGTTTGTTGTTCTCTACTTTAGGAATACTCACCCCTCCAAAGTTGCCTTCTCCTTCTACTGTAAGCCTATATTCGAAACTATTCCCAGTGAATTGTTTCTTTTCATCCTTTAGCTGCTCTGCAAATTTAAAAACGCCAACAGGTACTTTTTCCATTAAAGGATGATTGGGCAATTTTTTTACTTCCACTAATTGGGCTTTAGACTTCAAAATCATATCAACAAAAGAGGCTCCTTTCTGCTTTTGCATGGTAAGCGTTAGAGAAGGAAAAAGCACATCCTTGTCATTAAGCGGGTAATAAATAGCCTCAAATAGATTAAAGACAGTATAAGATTCGCCTTTTATTAGAATTTTCCTACCAACTAAGTTTGAGATATTCAGTCTACTCTCCAAGCAACCGTTTGGTTTAACTTTTTTGGCAAACTGTTCTACTTGAGCTCCGATATTCGAAGGAAACTGCCATTGGGAAGTAGTTTTATCTGACAAATAAAAATTAATATTCAACATCAGGCCTTCACCTACAAAAACTTCAATTTTCGAAACTTCCACCACAAAATCTGCAGATTCAATCTCAATTGCTTTCTCGTTTTTAGGTTCTTCGTCAGACAGAATATTGATTTTTTTTTGTTCGACCACAAATGGCTTTTGATTTACCATGATCTCAAAAGAAGGAATAGTAATCTTACCAGAAACTTCGGGCGTATAAACTTGAGTAATTTGGTGATGATCCTCTCGCTTCTGATTTACGCTAACTTTACTGTGTTTTATAGACCTACTTTCTTTCTTGAATCCATTTATATCAGGAAAATCCCCAATTGCGTACTGTTTTCCTATTACAAAAACATGAATCTCCAATTTTCCATCAGGTTGGATTTCTTCAGGTGAAACCTCCACTCTTACAGCAGGATTTTGGGAAAATCCTGGCAGAAAAGCAAAAATCAAAAGGAAATAACAATATTTGATAGCTTTATACATTATGCAAAAATAATAAAAGCTGTCATTATTTTCTTTTATTTGTATAATAGATACAAACAATTCATATGCGAAACCTCATCCTTATCCTGTCTCTTCTCTCTTTCCATTCTTTTGCCCAGTGGAAATTGAATACTTTTGAAAACAAAGCCTCTTTCCGAGCCATTGATATGCTCGATTCTACAAACATATGGATCTCTGGAAGTAAAGGAAGCATCCTTAAAAGTACTGATAGTGGAAAAACTTGGAAAAATGTGTGTCCAGAACAGTATAAAGCTTTCGATTTCAGAGGTATTTCTGCACTGAATCCAAACGAAATAGTAGCTATGAGTGCCGGAGATGGGTCAGAAGGGAAGGCTTTTTTGATAAAATCTAGTAATGGTGGCAAAACGTGGAATATGGTTTTAGAAAAAAAAGAAAAAGGTGTTTTTTTTGACTCAATAAAATTTAAAGACTCAAAAAATGGGTTCGTACTGGGAGACGCCATCGATAAAAAACCCTATTTATTACAGACTAAAAACGGCGGAATGACATGGAGCAGGGTTAAAAATCTTCCAGATATTATGGTCGGAGAAGCTTCATTTGCAGCTAGTAACTCTTGTATTTCTATCTACAAAAATCAAGTTTGGTTTAACACACAAAATAGAATTTTTTATTCAAAAAACTTAGGCAAATCTTGGGAGGTTTTAGAAACTCCGTTTGAATCAGGCAGAAGTTTAGGCATTTTTGGCACTTTTTTCTTTTCTAAAACCAAGGGAATGATTGTTGGTGGCGATTATGTGGACGACAAAAAACCGACTCTACAATATGCTTTTACCGAAAATGCGGGCAAGTTATGGCAAACTAAAGAGAATTATAGCAGATACGGACTAACTGAATGTGTCTCGAAAATTTCTGAAAATATTTTCATCAGTGTTGGAACCATCGGAACGGCAATTTCAACTGAAAAAGGTAAAACTTGGAAAGAAAAAGACAAGGAATCATTTCATGTGGTGAGTTGTAAGGATAACAAATGTGTAGCAGCAGGTGGGAATGGGAGAATTGGCACATCGACTCACTTCGACATCGCTAAATGAGCTCTGCTAAGTTTAAGTTGTAAAATTGCAGTCTTAAAATTAGGTTTCGTTTCAGTTAGCACATTAAACATCCGTGATAGAAGTACTTAATTCTTTTAAAACAAAAAAGGAAAGCCATAGCTTTCCTTTTTTCATATAATCATTTGTGCAAAAACTTAATCTAAAGCAGCAACTCCTGGCAATACTTTGCCTTCCATATATTCTAGCAATGCTCCGCCACCTGTAGAAACATAAGAAACTCTGTCGCCCATACCCGCGTTGTTGATCGCCGAAGCAGAATCTCCACCCCCAATTAGCGAGAAGGCGTTATTTTCTTCTGTAGCAGCTACTACAGCTTCTGCTATAGCATTTGTACCGATTGCAAAGTTAGGAAATTCAAAAACACCCATTGGGCCATTCCAAAGAATAGTTTTAGATTTTTTGATGGTCTCAATAAACAACTCAATACTCTTAGGACCTATATCTAGACCTTCCCACCCATCAGGAATCAGTCCAGTGTCCACTATTTGTCTGTTGGCATCATTGCTAAAACTATCTGCACAAACATTATCTAAAGGCATGATTATGTTTACTCCTTTTTCTTTGGCTTTCTTTAAAATTTCTAAAGCCAATTCTTGTTTATCTGCTTCCAACAAAGACTTTCCGATTTTTCCTCCTAAAGCTTTCGTAAAAGTGTAAGTCATACCACCACCAATAATCAGGTTATCCACTGTATCCAAAAGCCTTTCAATGATCAATATTTTGTCAGAAATTTTAGCACCTCCCATTATCGCCGTGAAAGGCTTTTCGGCACTCTCAAGGATATGCTGAGCATTATCAATTTCGGCTTGCATTACTTTCCCACAGATTTTATCTGTAAAAAACTGACCAATAACAGCCGTAGAAGCGTGTGCTCGATGAGCTGTACCAAAAGCATCATTTACCCATACATCTCCCAGTTTGGACAATTTCTCAGCAAAAGCTACATCCCCCTTTTCTTCTTCTTTATAAAATCTTAAATTTTCTAATAATAAAACTTCGCCTGACTTAAGGACAGCAGCTAAATCGGTTGCTTGTTGACCGATGCAATCATCTGCGAATTTCACTTGTACACCCAAAATCAACGAAAGTGGAGCGACTAAGTGTTTAAGAGAATATTTTTCTACGGGGCCATCTTTGGGTCTGCCAAGGTGTGACATCAAAATACATGAGCCACCGTCAGTCAAAATCTTTTTAATGGTTGGGATAGTGGCCTTGATACGCGTGTCGTCGGTAATTTCAAGTCTGTCATTTAACGGAACGTTGAAATCGACACGTACAAGTGCTTTTTTGTTTGAAAAATCAAAAGAATCTACAGTTTTCATTGATTTATTTTAAATTAATAATCAGTATAAATACAATTACAAAGTTAAAATTTCTACCTATCTCAAAAATTTTAATGGCTTATAAAATGTGAATTAGATAAAATAAAATAAATAAAGTCCAAAATTTTAAGGGATAATTTATAGAATAAAAATAAATGATTAAAAACAAAAGCCTAATAATAAGAAACTTTAAATATTATAAGCCAATAATTTGACTTTCAACAATAAAGCTGTAATTTTGCAGTCCGATTTTCGGAAATAAAAATTTTTATTAATTATTTTTTTAAGTAAAATGTTTCAAAACCAGTACGAAACAGTGTTCATTTTAACTCCCGTTTTATCTGAAGCCCAGATAAAGGACGCTGTAGAAAAATTCAAGTCAGTATTAACTGATAATGGTGCTGAGATCCTTAACGAAGAAGTATGGGGTCTAAAGAAATTGGCTTATCCAATTCAGCACAAAACCACGGGCTACTATCAGTTGTTTGAATTTAAAAGTGCCCCTACATTGGTGGCTACGTTAGAAACCGAGTACAAACGTGACGAACGTATAATGCGTTTTTTTACTACTAAACTCGACAAACATGCTGCTGCTTATTCAGCACGTCGTAAAAGTGGTGCTTCAAAAACCAAAGCTCCAGTAACAGAGTAAGAAATTTAAAAACATTAACATTATGTCATTAGTTAACGAAAAAGTCGAAAGAAAAGAGCTTAACCGCAAAAAGTATTGTAGATTCAAAAAAATGGGGATCAAGTATGTTGATTACAAAGACCCTAACTTCCTTTTGAAGTTTTTGAACGAGCAAGGTAAGATTCTTCCAAGAAGATTGACTGGCAACAGCCTTAAATTCCAAAGAAGAGTATCAACAGCTATCAAACGTGCTCGTCACTTGGCGTTGTTGCCTTACGTAGCCGACGGTCTTAAATAAGACTCAAATCAAAAAAGTAAGATTGTAATCATCTTAATGAATTAATTTAATTTAAAATGGAAATAATATTAAAAACAGATATTGCCGGTTTAGGATACAAAAACGATACCCTAGACGTTAAACCAGGTTATGGTCGCAATTATTTGATCCCTCAAGGATATGCACTTTTGGCAACTCCGTCAAACAAAAAAATATTGGCTGAAAACCTTAAGCAAGCAGCTCACAAAGCTGAAAAACTTAAGTCTGATGCTGAAGCAATTGCTGATCAAATCGGTGATTCAGTATTTGTAATTACTATGAAAACTGGCGAAAGCGGCAGAATTTTCGGTAGAGTTACAAGTATTCAAATATCTGATGCTTTGGCACTTAAAGGCATCAATATTGACAGAAAAAAGATAACAGTAGAAGATATCAAATTTGTAGGAACTTACAAAGCAGTGGTAGACTTACACAAAGAAGTTAAGAAAGAAGTATCTGTAAGCGTTGTAGCTGAGGTAGTTGAAGCTTAATTTTAGAAAAAATATAATACGAAAAAAGGATTGCCTCGGCAATCCTTTTTTTTGTTTTTATGCTTACAAAAATCACTTTAAACTAGCAATCCAAGTAGCCATTTTCAAAGCTTCGTCTTTAGGCACTTGAGACATGGCAGCCATTGGTGGGTAACCAGGCCAGTTGGTAGGCTTAGGCTTGTAGATTAATTCCACAATTTGCTTGGCAGTATATTTCTTCTGCTTCATAACCTCTTTATATGCAGGACCCACAAGTTTGTTGTCAGGGTTATGACAAGCCAAACATGTATTTTTGGTCAACAATTTCTGAATATCTGGTGGAATTTTGGTTTGGGCTTTGGCCGCTGTCATCAAACCTAGTACTAAGGCGATAGACAAAAGTGATTTTTTCATTTTCTATTTTGAAATTCAAGAATTAAACATATCAAAAACTATCGTAAAGGTAAACTTTTTTTAATTTCATTTGCAAAAAAACTACTGTTAATGTCATGTTAAATGGATTTTGCCTTATAATAGCATCAATCAAATTTAACCCTTAGCACTTTTGCATTTACGCCCAGCTCTTTAAAATACCTCAACCAAAATAATTGTTGGTTACTTAGTGTATCATTGGGTGATTTGATCTCTACAAATTCGTAGTGGTTGTCCGACCAAACCAGTAAATCGGGCAAGCCGCGGGAGTTTTCTACTATGTTTTCTGCAATTTTTATCATAATCTTTTTCAGCTGTTCTAACTCTATTTGTAGCACCATCACCCGTACCATTTCCCATATTTCTTCAATCCAAACCACAAAAGGATTTGATACACCATCATTTTTTTGGAAATTTTCCCAAAGATAAACCAAGAAGTCTTCTTTGTTATTAAATGAGTCTAACAAATTATGAATCTGCTCTTTACGTTTTTCATAAAACTCAGGCAAGTGCAAATCTGACGGCCTTCTCTGGAATGGGTGGTGAAAAGAAACTAGACTTGGGTCAAAGATAATTTCCCAAAAAAGCAAGCCAAAAAGTGTTCGCCAAGTGTGATTTTCAGAAAATCCAGCTGAAAATCCCATCTCCAAAAAATATTCAATACTTCCAAACTCCACTTGGTTACGATATATTCTATCAATGGTTATCTCGTCAGCCGTTTTTAGCCAATCGGTAGTTTGCTTTTTATTTTTCTTACCTTCTAAGGTTTTCAAAAAATATTCTGCAAAGTACTCTTCATCTACATTTTGTGGAAATTCTAGCATTTCTTTACAAGTAGCTTTTGCTTCTTCTATAAAGCCCAACTTTACCAAACAACGGGCTTTTCGTTCACGCGAAGGCACAATTTGTGTTTCTTCAAATACCTCGATAGCAGCTTGATAATCTTTTCTTTGCTCAAAATACTTACCGATTCTTAACTGTAGTTTTTGGAAAGAAGGCATTGCAATAGGACTCAAATCCTGACACGTTTGAAAAAGATTGCTGTACCAATCCAATATTTCAGCGTCTGATGATATGTTTTTAAGACCATCAAAAACCACAAACTGCTCAGATACCATCCATTTGTCTTCGGCATCTTTTCGGGTTTCGAATCTGGCTACGAGGTCAACATCGGAGTGTTGGTAATACTGAATCAAACCCATGTCTCGTAATACAAACTCTGTCATATCCATCGATTTGTTGCCAAAAAACAAAAAACGCAAAAAAGAAACTTCCAGCTCAAAGTTCATTTTTACAATCGTCTGATGAGTATTTATTTTTTCAAAAATCTCTAAAACTGAGAATTGATTTTTAACGAAATCTATCAAAACTTCTCTTTTTTCATTTTTTAGACTTTTAAGGTCAAAAAATGATACCAAATCGGCCTTAGTAAGAACTGAAAGTATCTCTGGTAGCCAGAGTTTATGTTCTTCAAAATCCAATAAAGAGATAAAACCATGTTTTATCAATAAATCTACTTGTTTCTGAATTTCATCTAACTCGTCATATTTCAGACCTTCAGTTTTAAAAAACAAACCTTTACGATTGGTAAATCGAATAAAAAGGCATTGAGCGTCCTCTGTCAGAGAATAATATTTTCGAAGAAACTTCCACTCCTGCTCTATCAGTAGGTTTTTGTATTTAACTTTTACAAAACTGAGTAAAT
>JAIPAJ010000083.1 GCA_021740125.1 Leadbetterella sp.
CCACCTTTTTGATAGGAATGAGCGTCAAACATATCCTCTTTGCTTAAATAATCAAACCTAATTAAGGGAACTTGTTTTTGGGAGGCTTCATAAAGATAGTCTTGAAGAGCGTTGATGTACACCAAATCACCTTCGTCTTTGCCATACTTTTGGGTCGCCCAAAGAAACTCCGAATAGTTCGCAAATGACTCATTTAAAGGCAAATGCGACCAAGACTCACAGGTAACATAATCTCCAAACCAATGATGAAAAAGCTCATGAGCAATTACCCCATCGTCGTTTCCATCTATCAATTGATTGCCATTTTTCAACAAGGTTTTAGAATGTACGGTTGCTGTGGTATTTTCCATCGCTCCAGAAACATATTTCCTGACAGGAATCTGTGCATATTTGGCCCACTGGTAATTCACACCAAGTATTTTCTCAAAAAACGAAATCATCTCTGGCGTTCTTCCGAAAATATCAATAGCATTTTCTTCATATTCTGGCTCTACATAATAGCTCACTTCAAAACGCTTAAAAGTACTATCTAACACTTTCTTAAAATTGCCAGCAGCTATCATTGTGAGATAAACTGCGTGCGGAGTTTTCATTTGCCAATGGTCAGTTTTGGTACCATTTTCATGTATTTTCGTATCCACTAAAAGCCCATTGGAAAGTGTTGTGAAGTTTTTCTCAATAGTTAAATAAATATCTTGGGTATGGTTTTGATTAGGGGTATCAATGGTAGGGAACCAACAGCTATTTGCCTGCGTTTCGCCCTGCGTCCAAAGCTGTTTTGGCAATCCGTTTGGAATGTTCAAAGGATTAACAAAATAAAGACCCTTGTCGCTTACAATGGCATCACTGCCTGAAGAAGCTATTTTTTCTGGTTGAGCCACATACCTTATACTTACCAATAAAGTGTCTTTCCTTGTGTATTTCTTAGGTAAAGTAATACTTAAGAACTCATTGTCATAATCATATTTTACCGTTTTTTGCCCAATCTGTACGCTTCCAATCAAAAAACCTTTGGCGTTTAATACCAAACTTTCCTGATCATAAAAATATGGTTTGAGAGATAAGATGGCTGTGCCCTCCAGCGTTTGATTGGCCCAAATCGGCTTTATTTTTAAATCCGTGTGGAGTAAATCAAATTTCAAGTCCTGTGATTTTTGAATCTGAGCTGTCAGTAGGTGGCTGACAAAAAACACGCATATAAAAACACTTCTTTTCATAAAATAACATTAATTGAGGTTTCGAAAGAAAACCTTTTTTTTCAAAACCAATTCAAAACCTGCCTCCGAATTTTCTTCCTCTAGAGCCTGAAAATCATATTCATTTTTCAAAATAAAATCGTCTATGCTTGCATAACCGCCTTTTAGAGTCAATAAAATAGATTGGTTGGTTGGGTTTAACCTCCAAGTGGAAACGTCCACATCCAAATCAAGAAAATCAACACCCAAGCAGGCCTCCACATCCTCACTAGATTGATAATCATACTCTATTCGCCCATTTGGTTTGAAAATCCAAATCATGGTATTCAGTGTAACTTTATCCATCGAATAAGGAATAAATCTAATCGACCCAGATTTCTCGGCTTTTTCAGTTACTAGAATCCATTTTTTATTGGCCACATAGGATTTGAAATCTTGAGCTTTTGTAGCAAAAGAAATAAAAAACATGGCAATAAAAAATATCGAACGATGGTTCATCGGGTACTAACTTTTTTGATTTAACATAAATTTCAGAGCTTTTGTTGCAGGTAGCAACGATGCCAGAAATGTAATTAAAAAAATACCTAAAACAGAATAAATAATATCTGATGGAATAATTTTCACTGGATAGGCGTCAACTGTAGCATATTGCATACCCAAAGAAATTATCCCAAATTGCATTTGAATAAAACAAATGCCTAATCCAAGCACCAAACCTAAGCAAACGCCTATGAGCGAGATAACGAAACCTTCTGCCAAAAAGATACTTTTTACCAAGCTTTGTGAAGCTCCAATTGAGGATAAAGTCTGAATATCGTCCTTTTTGTCAATGACCAACATACTTAAGGCATAGAAGATATTAAAAGAAGCAATGCCAATGATAAAAAATAAAGCCACAAATATGAACAATTTCTCTATTTTTATGGCCTTTAACAAAGATTCATTTTGCTCGTCTCTGTCTTTAATTTGCAAGTTTTCTCCCAAAACATCTGAAATGTCTTTCTTCACGGTGTTTACATTATAGCCAGGTTTCAATGAAATCTCTAGACTCGTTCGCTTACCTGGAGCATCAATCAGCTGTTCCACAGTAGTTATTGGCAAATACACGAAATTGTCATATTGTTGTTCTAAAGCAAAAACTCCAGCGACTTCTACATTGACTTGATTGATGTTATCGTCGGGGGTCAAGACATTTAATTTTTGATTTTTTGGGTACAAAATACCCAAAGGACTGAGGTAATCTTCTACGCTGAGGTCAAGAACCGAAAATACTCCTCCACCAATGTAGGCTACCGGCCTGTTTCCATTGTATATGGCCATTTTACCTTCAATGAGAGATTTTTTCATCTCCACATTTTGTGTAAAAGTACTATCCACGCCTTTCAAAACCACTATCATTTGAGCATCTTTGCTTCTGGCCAAAGCCTTGTCTTGATATACCTCCGTGGTATAAGCCACCCCATTAATTTTATTGATTTTTCTGATAAGATCTTTTGAGGGATAAAATCCTTTTTTGACTGTAGAGGTGACTTTCAAATCTGGATCAAATGCTTTAAAAATCTGCCTATTGAGGTCTTCCAAGCCATTAAAAACCGAAAGGATGATAATCAACGAAGTGAGGCCGAGGGCGATACCCAGCATGGAAATGATAGAAATAAAGTTTATAAAACTTCTCTTTTTTTTTGAAAGAAAATACTTCTTGGCAACAAAAAAAGGCAGATTCATTCTTATTCTGAGGTTTCGTCTTCTTCAGCAGGTGGGATGTGGATATTTGCAAACAATTGCTCTATTTTCTGAGCATATTCAGCCGTATCGTCAATGAAAAAACTAAAATTTGGAATTATTCTAAGTTGGTTCTTGGCTTTTAGACCAAAAGAACCTCTGATTTTCTTAGTATTTTCTTTTATATTTTGAAGTATGTCTTCCCTATTATTAGTTTTAAGAAAACTCAAATAAACACGAGCAACACTAAGGTCTGGAGAAAGTTTCACGTCTGTGATTGTCACAAAATTCCCTTCAAAAAGCGACTTAAAATCTCTTTGAAAAATTTCGCCTAAATCCTTTTGAATCAATCTACCAACCTGCTTTTGTCTTTTACTTTCCATTTATCAATTTAAAAATCTGCTTTTGAGAAGCAATTAAAGGTTCAGCATTTTTCAGAATCCTTATCTCATGCAGAATTATTTTACAAATATCAGTCTTATTTTTGGTTTATCCGTAAACGAAATGATATTTTTGCAGCTTATTATTTAAAAATAGAAGGCTTTGCTAACGTTTTTCAGAATTAATTCCATCTTCCAGGTTATTACCCTTCTAGCTTTGCTTTTGGGTATAAAAATGATTTATATCGGAAGTAAAATACCCTTGCTAACCTACGAACTTGAGTGGATGCTGGTTGGAGAAAAACTAAATGAAGGCCTAAAGCTTTACAGTGAAGTTTTAACACAAGTTGGGCCGCTTTCGAGCTTCATTTATCAAATGGTAGACCTTTGGGCTGGAAAAAACCAATTTATTTATGAGACCATCGCCACTGTTTTAATATTCTTACAGACACTATATTTTGTTTTTATTACCCATAGACGAAACCTCTTTAACGAGAAAAATTACATTCCAGGACTTATATTTCTGATATTGATGAACGCTTCATTTGACTTCATGAAGCTTTCTCCTGCTTTAATGGCAAATACATTTGTTTTGATGTCATTAAACGCCACATTGAAACAGATAGAAAAACGAGAAGGTGTTGGTGATGATGTGTTTGAAAGTGGTTTGTTTTTAGGTATAGCTACGCTTTTCCATTTGCCTAGTTTTATCTTAATTATTTGGGCTATTTTGGTATTATTCCTTTACACTGGTATTAATTTAAGGCAGACATTTATGGTCATATTGGCCTACATAATGCCGATTTTTTTCATGTACCTTTATTTTTTCTTCAACGACCAAGCCGATTATTTCACCAATATTTGGTTATTTAATCTAAGTTCAAATTTTGATATTTCATTGCTGAGTTTTCGGGATATAATTATTCCTTTGGTATTGCCTATGACGATTGGGCTTTTTGGAATAATAAGGGTACTGAGAGGAAATAGGTACAACAGTTTTCAGAACCGATCGCACCAATTAATTATCATAAGCTCATTTTTCTCGTTGGCAGCTTTTCTCATCTCAGGTCAATACGTACCGTCCAATCTGATTTATATGATTGTTCCATTGGCATTCTTTTGTGCGGGATTTTTTATTCATGCAAAAAAAATGCTTATTCCGGAAGTACTTTTTATGCTGTTCTTTATAATTGTGTTACTAATCTCAATAACAGGGACTAAATCATTGATGGGCTATAAACTCAATTCTCTTGCCAATTTCAGGGTAGAGGAATCTGAACTTGCTCCAAAATACCAAGGAAAGCGGATTTTTGTAACTGGCCAACACATAGACGCTTACAGAACCAACAGTATGGCTACAGGTTATTTGAGTTGGAGTCTTGCCCAATCAGATTTTAAAAACCCAAACAACTACATGAGTCTTTCCAATATCTACAATAATTTCAGGAAAGACATGCCTGATTTTATCATCGATGGTGAAAATGTAATACCTGCCATTTTTAAAAATATTCCTGAATTGGGTGCCAAATACAAAAGCTCCGAAAAGGGAATTTACGTAAGAATTTAATCTTGCAAGGTCCAAATTTCTTTGATTGGATCCCCTTTTGAGCTTTTTCCTGTATGCGTCCACGCTTTGCCATTCACTGAAGCATCGAAACTTAGCTCAGCTCCTACCCTGTTGTTATCTCTAGAAAAAAACTCTATTTTCTCGCTATACTTTCCGTTCACTAGCGTATATCTGCCTCCACCTGTTCCAGAGAATTCACGTGTTTGGGTATTTATGGCAAACCATTGAAAATACCCGCCGGCCATGATTTTCAGTGTCTTTCTCGGGCCAGGTTTCATTTCTGACATTTCACCTATTTCGTTTGCTCTGGCAGTTATTCGCCAAAGTCCAGAAAGAGCGTTTTCTTTGGCAAAATCAAGTTTTTGAAACTTTTTGTCATTGAATTCCAAACTTTTTTTCTTGAGATTTATATTGTAAGACTGTGAAGAATTCACCACTGCTGGATTTTGGGAATGAAATTCAATTTCCATAAAAGCTTCATTAGTAACACCAACGGTATATTTCCCACCCCAAGATTCTATAAATTTCTTAGTCTCAAGTTCATATATATTTACTGTGAGATAAGTATCTGTAGCTATAATGGTTGTGGTTTTGCCAGCTTCAATATTTTGCCAAGCCCCTTTAAGAGATTGTCCATTGGCAATAAATGCTGCAAAAAGAAAAAGTATCAAAAGGTATTTCATATAAATCAGATTTTTAATTTCTTAAACGTAATCTAAAAGGATTTGATTTGACAAAAATGCAAATTATTAATCAAAATCAAGGTCAAATTGAAACAATAGTAATATTTTTGAGGGACGAAATTATACACTTATGACAAAAACCAAAATTTCCCTCCCTTCTGGTGGCAAAATAAGGGCCGTAATAGAAAACATCAAACCAGAAATTAATGGAGGAAAATACTCTACCAAAAACATTCAAGGTCAGAAAGTTCAAATATCAGCCGACATACTTATTGATGGTCATGATTACCTTGGATATCGGCTTTGGTTTAAACACGAATCAGAAAAGTCTTGGACTGAGAAACCAATGTTTGCTCAAGTGAATGATAGATTTGGTGGAGAATTTGTTACAGAAAAAATCGGCTATTACACTTTCAAAATCGAAGCATGGGTTGACCACTTTGCCACATGGCAGCACGAAGTTGACGAAAAAATAAAGGCTGGCTTGAAACTCGAAGTTGAGCTTTTAGTAGGTATAGATTTTTTAAATATTATTGCAAAATCTGCAAAAGGTCAAGACAAAGAAGACATTAAGAAAGCGATAGGTATTTTTAAAAACACAGAAAAGTACGAAGAAGCCACTTGGATTTGTAGGAGCGAACAAATGCACCTATGGATTGACAAATACCCTATCAAAGAAAATACCTGTTGGTCAGAGGAAAGGTTAATATTTACTGACCGTGTAAAAGCGGAATTTTCGGCTTGGTACTCTATTTTCCCTCGCTCAGCCACCAAAGAATTGGGTAAACACGGAAATTTTAAAGATGTTGAAAACTTATTACCGAGAATTCAAGAACTGGGCTTTGATGTACTTTACTTGCCGCCTATACACCCAATCGGACGAACCTTCAGAAAAGGTAAGAACAATTCTACAGAATGCCTGCCAGATGAGCCAGGAGTGCCATATGGTATAGGGTCGGCGGATGGTGGCCACACCGCAATTCATACTGAGCTAGGTACATTGGAGGAATTCAAGCATCTTGTAGAGGAATGTAAAAAATATGACATGGAGTTGGCCATGGATTTGGCCATTCAGTGTTCACCAGATCACCCTTGGGTCACTGAGCATCCAGACTGGTTCAAAATATTGCCAGATGGCACAATAAAATATGCCGAGAATCCGCCAAAAAAATACCAAGATATTTATCCGATAGATTTTGAAAGTGACGACTGGCAAAATCTTTGGATAGAATTGAAAAAAGTGATATTTACTTGGGCTGAATGGGGTGTAAAAATCATAAGAGTGGACAATCCCCATACCAAATCTTTTGGTTTTTGGGAATGGGTAATTGCTGAAACACGTGCGATTTATCCCGAAATGATATTTTTGTCAGAAGCTTTTACAAAACCCAAAGTGATGCAACAGTTGGCCAAAGTGGGTTTCACCCAGTCTTATACCTATTATACATGGCGAAATTCTAAGGCCGAGCTGATAGAATATATAACTGAATTGACAAAATCTGACATGAGGGATTATTTTAGACCAAATTTCTGGCCCAATACACATGACATTAATCCTTACATTTTACAGTCGGGACATGAGCCGATGTTTTTGATTAAGTATTTTATGGCAGCCACACTATCAAGCAATTATGGCGTTTTTGGACCTTCATATGAATACTTGTATCATGATGCCAACTCACCAAAAGAAGAATATAAAAACTCAGAAAAATATGAGATTAAATACTGGGATTGGGAAAAACGGAATAAGATTACACACATTTACGCCGAAGTTAACCGTATTAGAAAGCAAAATTCAGCTCTTCATCATACCAATAATATCGAATTTTGTGAAATTTCGAATGATAATATGTTGGCATATTTAAAAACCCACGAAAATGGGAATAGGCTGCTTTTTGTGGTTAATATAGAAGGATATACCACACAATCGGGTATTTTGAATTTGCCGCTCCATAAACTTGGTAAGCACGATTCGGAGAGTTATTTGGTACATGACCTCATAACTGGTGCAAAATATACTTGGCAAGGTGCTAACAATTTTGTTTCCCTAGACCCCAATATTTTACCTTTTCACTTATTCAGAATTGAAGACATTCACCATTGATATATGACAAAGAAAATTCTTTTAATCTCTCTATTTTTTGTTTCATGTAAACAAGAAAAGAAAATAACCAACAAGAAATACTTTGACTTGAAAGGGTTTTCTGAATCTATCATTGCGGAACTAGAAATCAAGAAGCCGGAGGTAACAAAAGTTTGGCAAATCGGCAATCAGAAAGAGACCAAATCTACCAAAGACATAGATTGGGCAAAAGAACTCAGTCTTTTTGTAGAGGCTGACCTAAATAAGCGTGCATTCGTAAATAGTTATTCTATAAATGAGTCATCAAAAGGCGTCAATTATAAGCTCAAGCCTACAGAATCATTATTGGTAAAAAGTATGGCGATAGAAAATTTAGAAGAAAAGAATTCGAAGCTGATCAGAATAGAAACAAGCACGTCAAATTATCTTTTCAAATCGAACTCTAAAATCATGATGAAAACAAAAAACGGAAAACTTAATGCGTATTCCGTTTTCAGTATTCAAAAACTTTTTTTGTCTAAACCCGATACCAGCTCAATTGATGGCAAGATAATTAATTTATAAATAGTCTTTAATCATTTTCATAGAAATATCCCAAAGTTGATCTTGAGAAACCACATCTTGGCTTTCAAGTGAAGAATACGAAATTTGGCATCTTTTATAATATCCACCATTTGAAAGCTTCTCTTTTGTTTGAGTCGCCAAATACACGCTCGTTTCAGCTCCTTTTTCTGGAGTTATTAAGAATGGCATTTTATTGAAATATTTCAAAAAACCAGTATTGTTGGCTCCAAAACCCGACTTTACTACTCCAGGATGTACCGCAAAAGCCAATAGTCCTTTTTCACCGTATTTGTTGGCCAAAGCTTTTGTAAATAAGATATTCATCAATTTTGTGGCTCCGTATTGCTTCCAAGTACTAAATTTTTTCTCTGCGTTAAGATTTCCTATACTAAATTTTCCCATTCGGTGTGCTTCTGAAGACAAATTAATAACTCTGGATTCTTCACTATTTAGCAAGTTTTCTAAAAGCAATTGAGTCAAAAGAAAGTGAGCCAAGTGGTTTACCTGAAATCCAAGCTCAAAACCATCGGCAGTTTTTTCAAATTCTGAATAAACTCCTCCTGCATTGTTTATCAAAATGTCTATTTTGGGATGACTCGCTTTTATCTCTACTGAAGCAGCCTTTACAGACTTCAAATCCGTTAAATCGCCAGCAAAAATTTCAATCTTTCCATTTGGAAAAGTTTTAAGAATCTCTTTTTTGATAATTTCGGCTTTTTGCGTATCTCTGGCCAAAAGCACGACTGAAGTACCAAAAGTCACTAATTTTTCAACTGTGGCTTTTCCTATTCCCGATGTTCCACCTGTAATAACTGCTACTTTGCTTTTCAATTGATAAATTGTTATATATCATGTAACCCCAAAATAGGCAAAATGATTTACTCAAACTTAATAATTCTCTGTCAAACCAAAAATCCTTTGGTTGGTTTTCCACTTACCCCTCGTAAAATCTGGAATCTCCACTGGTGAGCTTCCACGGGCTATTGAAAGCTCAGACAAAGGACTAATAGCACTCCATGCTGCTGCATCATATACATCTATAGGTGGAGCAACTTTATTTTTAACCGATTCTATAAATGCCCTTAAAACAAAAAAGTCTATTCCGCCATGACCTGCTTTTTCGGCTGTTTGTGCGTGTGTTTTCCAAACGGGATGATCATGTTCTTCTTGATAAGGCTTAAATGGCTCCCAAGCATGTGCTTTTGGGCTTTTGCCTTGAATATAAATTGACTTATTATCATCCATCCATATACCCTCTGTGCCTTGTGCCCTAAATCCAAGCGAATAAGGCCTAGGAGAGTTGCAATCATGCATAATCACTATATTTTCGCCATTTTCGCACTGAATGGTGGTAGTTACCACATCTCCCAACTTGAAATTGACCTTGGCGTTTGGATGATCGGCTCCTCCTTTATCTACAATATGCTTATGCAAACCTCTTGCCTTAGTAGCTGTTGAAGTTAGGTAATTAAATTTATTTCCTCTATTGATGTCCAACCAATGAGCTACTGGACCAAGTCCGTGTGTGGGATAAATATCTCCATTTCTATCCACCGAATGCTGCGTTCGCCATTTGGCTTCAGAAATGGCCTTTTCACCAAATTCTACCCCACCCCCATAAAAACGCTTTCCATCATTGAATTTCACTTCTCTAAGGTCGTGTTGATAGCCACAATGTGCGTAAAGCATCTCGCCAAACATCCCTTTGCGGATCATATTCAAAACCGACATCACATCTCTGCGGTAGCATACGTTCTCCAAAATCATGCAATGAGAGCCAGTTTTCTCATAAGTATCTACCAGATCCCACGACTCTTGGAGTGTCACTGTGGCAGAAACTTCCACAGCAGTATATTTTCCAGCTTTCATAGACTCCACGCTCATGGGCACGTGCCATTCCCAAGGTGTAGCTATCACCACGCCGTCAATATCCTCTCTTTTGAGCATATTTATAAAATCGTGGTCAGTTTTGCCATAAACAGCTGGATCTTTACGATTGGCTTTTTGGGTAATGTCCAAAGTGCGTTTGATGGCATCTGGGTCAGTATCGCAGATAGCGGTTATTTCAACATCCTCTCTATAAACTGCTTGGTCCACATGGTTTCTACCTCGCAAACCCACTCCAATAAAAGCCAGTTTTACTTTTTTATCCTTTTGAGCGGAATTGACTTTCAAAAATGGTATAGCTGATGTAGCAAGGCTAGTAGTAAGAAAATTTCTGCGGTCCATATAATTTTTAAAATTTTTTACTAATGTAATATTTATTTTTTATTTGAACAATATTAAACTTTCAATCGTTAGTCAATTATCAAAACCAACCTGTATGTTTTTGATTGTGTAGTACACAAACTTTGTACAAGACTAAAAAAAACTTATTTTGAATAAAATTTCAGTAATTAGAAAAGAACATTTCAACGCAGCCCATAGGTTATTTAATCCTGAATGGAGCGATGAGAAAAACCAAGAGATTTTTGGTAAATGTAATAACCCAAACTACCATGGGCATAATTACGATTTACTCGTAAAACTCACTGGATATCCAGATCAAAAAACTGGATATGTATTTGACTTAAAAGTACTTAGCGACATTATCAAAGAAAATATTCTTGATAAATTTGACCACAAAAATCTAAATCTTGATATAGAATATTTTAAATATTTAAACCCTACAGCTGAAAATATAGTTGTAGTGATTTATGATATTCTTCGTCAGAAGATAGATGAAAAATTTGATTTGAAAATAACATTATTTGAAACAGAAAGAAACTATGTTGAATACCCAGCTTAAGGCTATCGAGGACCAAGAATTTGGCGATGATCACATCATGACTAACATCTCTACTCCACTTAGGGAGGATGCTTTTATAATGTCTGATGAACAAAAAATGGACATTATCGCGGATCATTTCAAAGAAATAATGCACACATTGGGTTTAGACCTTAACGATGATAGCCTAAAAGGAACACCCAAAAGAGTAGCAAAAATGTACGTGAAGGAGTTATTTTCAGGACTTAATCCAGAAAACATGCCTTCCATTACCTTATTTGATAATAATTACAAATATGACGAAATATTGGTTGAGCGTGATATTAGTTTTTATTCCAATTGCGAACACCACTTTGTGCCCATAGTCGGAAAAGTTCATATCGGTTATATTTCGTCTGGAAACGTCATCGGGCTTTCGAAATTACATAGATTAGTGAATCATTATGCCAGAAGGCCACAAGTACAAGAAAGAATGACCATTCAAATAGGAAATGCTTTGAAAGAAGCCTTGAAAACGGATGACATTGCGGTTGTGGTGGACGCCGATCATTTCTGCGTATCATCAAGAGGAATTGCTGACCAAAGCAGTTCTACCGTAACTTCTTTCTTTGAAGGTGCTTTTAAAAATGCTTTGAAAAGAGAGGAATTTTTATCATTAATAAAATTGAAAAATTAATTTTCTAATTTTTATTTCTTCGAAGAACACAAATCCCTTAGGGTTTGTGTTTTTTTTATTTTTAGTAAATTTACAAAATTGAACCACAAAAAAAGCACCCTAAAACATAAGGTGCTTTTTGGACTAAACCCATACATCTTAAAATAAATCCTAAATCCTTATGAAAAATTTTCTCAAGGTAGATTCATATCTCATATACGCAAATGGCTAAAAAAAGGTTGTAAAAAAAGTCTGAACTACCTAAAGTCCAGACTTTTCTGTATTTCATTAATACAAATTTACTTTACTTCTTCGAAGTTAACATCTGTTACATTCTCTTCAGCAGAAGTAGACTCAGCAGCACCACCAGCTGCAGGGCCTTGTGCACCTCCATCAGCTTGTTGGGCATTATAAATCTCCTGACTTGCAGCTTGCCATGCTGTATTGATTTTCTCCATTGAGGCATCAATTGCAGCCAAATCGCGAGTTCCATGAGCAGCTCTCAATTCTGTCAAAGCACCTTCAATGGCAGTTTTGTTACCTTCTGAAAGTTTATCACCAAATTCTTTCAATTGTTTTTCTGTTTGGAAAATCATCGAATCGGCAGCATTTACTTTCTCTATCGTTTCTTTTTCTTTTTTATCTGCTTCTTCGTTGGCTTTAGCCTCATCTCTCATTCTCTGAATTTCAGCATCTGAAAGTCCACTTGAAGCCTCAATTCTGATTTTTTGCTCTTTGCCGGTACCTTTGTCTTTCGCAGTAACGTTCAAGATACCGTTGGCATCCACGTCAAAAGCTACTTCGATTTGAGGAACTCCTCTCATGGCTGGTGGCAAACCATCCAAATGGAATCTTCCCAAAGTACGGTTTTGGTTGGCCAATGGTCTTTCTCCTTGCAACACGTGCAATTCTACTGAAGGCTGATTATCTGCCGCTGTTGAGAAAACCTCTACTTTGTTGGTAGGTATTGTGGTATTAGCTTCAATCATTTTCGTGAACACGCCACCCATAGTTTCGATGCCCAATGAAAGTGGAATTACGTCTAACAACAATATATCTTTAACTTCTCCAGTCAATACACCACCTTGTATAGCCGCTCCGATAGCCACAGCCTCGTCAGGGTTAACTCCTTTTGAGGGTTTTTTACCAAAGAATGCCTCTACTTCTTCTTGAACTTTAGGAATACGAGTCGAACCTCCCACCAAAATTACTTCTGATATTTGGCTATTCGATATTCCTGAATTTTTCATAGCTCTTTTGCAAGGCTCCATCATTCTTTTGAAAAGACTGTCGGCCAATTGCTCAAACTTGGCTCTTGTAAGTGATCTTACCAAGTGCTTAGGCACACCATCAACAGGGAATATGTATGGCAAGTTGATTTCCGCTTGAGTAGAACTTGAAAGCTCCACTTTTGCTCTTTCGGCGGCTTCCTTCAATCTTTGAAGAGCCATGGCATCATGCATCAAATCTACACCTTCGTCAGCTTTGAATTCTGCTGCTAACCATTCGATAATCACTTGATCAAAGTCATCACCACCTAAATGCGTATCACCATCAGTAGATTTTACTTCAAAAACGCCATCACCAAGGTCAAGAATAGATACGTCAAACGTACCTCCACCTAAGTCAAACACAACTACTGTCATGTCTTTACCCTGTTTGTCCAGTCCATAAGCCAAGGCCGCAGCAGTAGGCTCGTTGATGATTCTCTTTACATCCAAACCAGCTATCAAACCAGCTTCTTTGGTAGCTTGACGCTCAGCATCGTTGAAATATGCAGGAACAGTAATAACGGCCTCAGTTACAGTTTGTCCTAAATAATCTTCAGCGGTAGCCTTCATTTTTTGAAGAATAAATGCAGAAATTTCCTGAGGAGTATATTGACGATCACCGATTTTTACTCTTGGAGTGTCATTTGCTCCTTTTTCTATATCGTAAGCTATGGTTTTAAGTTCAGAACTTACTTCACTATGTTTTTTCCCCATAAAACGCTTCACCGATGCGATGGTGTTCTTTGGGTTGGTAATTGCTTGTCTTTTAGCTGGGGCACCTACCTTCTTCTCGCCGTTATCTAAAAACGCTACAATAGAAGGAGTAGTTCTAGCTCCCTCGCTATTGGCTATTACTACCGGTTCGTTCCCCTCCATTACGGCCACACAAGAGTTGGTAGTTCCTAAATCTATTCCAATAATTTTTCCCATGATTTTCTGTCAGTGTATTTAATTAAAAATAATTACGATACATAATTCACAATGAATATGCCAAGGGTTTTTTTGTCAAATATTAATGACAAATTGTCACAAACCTATCTGTCAATTAGGACAATTTTGGATTTGAGCGGAAAAAATCACGCCAGAATCGACAGTAAAGCCTGGACTAAGAATTATAGCATTGGCAGCATTATATTGCACATTGTTGGTAGGCGATATAATATTTGTGGCTTGAATGGTATTAGAAGAATTAAAATATAACCTCCCAGTGGAATTGCTCAAGTTGTAAGCGGGGGAGTTAGCGTTAAGATTTGACAGGCAATTATTTAATACTTTAACTAATATTTCATTTGAATAATTATAACATTCATTTACTTTACAAGCAGCCTTATATTTTATCGTATCACTTGGGTAATCCTGCATGTTTAGAAAACTAGTTCCACTAAAATTCCACCATAATTGA
>JAIPAJ010000084.1 GCA_021740125.1 Leadbetterella sp.
GACAGTACAAGAAGCTTGCGAAGCACCAAGCTTCAAAACCTATCAAATGTATTCTTCTTTTGGCAAACATGAGAAAAAGCCTGGAGCCTTGACGCTCAACGATGCTATGCCAGATTGGACAAGAGCCGAGTTGAAAAGCAAAGGATATACGCTTGATTTTCAGCCACGTACAAGTGGCCCAATAAACGCAATATATTTAGATTGGAAACATGGTACTTTTTGGGGAGGCAGCAGCAACCATGGTGAAGATTATGGTATAGGGTGGTAAATTATAGTTTCCCCAAGAACTCCTCCGCATTTCTAAGATGTGCGGCTTGTTTTAGATCGTCCATTTTGTCAAAAATATTCACCATCATGTTAAGCCGAGGATTTTTACTAAAAAATCCTCGGTGCTGATGGATGAATCGCCAATAAAGGCCGTCCCAAGTTTCTTGCCATGGGCCTTTTTGATAATCACTCATTTTCAAGATATAATTACTGCCACTGATATAAGGCTTGGTGGACATCAAGCCACCATCAGCAAATTGGCTCATGCCATAAACATTGGGCACCATTACCCAATCGTAGGCATCTAGAAATAACTCCATAAACCACCTGTACACTTCGTCAGGATCAAACTCACAGAGCAACATGAAGTTTCCAAGTACCATCAATCGTTCTATATGATGACAATACCCCGTTTGCAGGATTTTTTTTATGGTAGTGTCAATGGGTAAAATTCCTGTTGTCCCATCGTAAAATGAGGCTGGTATTTTACGTTTAAATTTCCAAAAATTTTTCGTTCTCTCTTCTACTCCTTTAAGTTCATAAACTGCCCTTATGTATTCTCTCCAGCCAATTATCTGCCTTACAAAACCTTCCAAAGAATTGATAGGAATTTCGTTCTTTTTAGCAAAATCTAAAGTTTTATCTAAAACATAATCTACTGTTAGTAAGCCTGTGTTTATTAGTGGAGATAACAGACTATGATTTAATATCACCTGATTTTTAACAATGGCATCCTCATAATCGCCAAAAGTTTGAAATCTGGTTTCAAGAAATTCATCTAACCATGTTTTGGCCGATATGAAATCTGTAGGAATATTAAATGAAGGGTTGATTTGGCCTAAATTTTCTAGAAATGAGCTATTCATATAATCTGATGCCTCTTTTTGAATATCTTCGAATTCTGGAAACTGTACATAAGGCGGGGTTTTGGAGCTTGGATACTTTTTTCGGTTTTCGTCGTCAAAGCTCCACTTTTCTCCAATCGGATTTTGATGTGTATCTACCAAAATTCCAGTTTTCTTTCTTTGATAAATATAAAAATCAGCTTGGAACATTCGTTTTTTAGCATCGAAAAACTCCTTGTTTTCTATAATAGAATTAAGGAACATCGGCGACTCTAATTTTTTAAGTATAATTGTTTTTGAAACTTTCTTGATTCGCTTTTCTAGCCAATCATCTGTAGGGTCGGTATAAATTATCTGCTCATAACCTTCATCAATTAAGCCTAGGATAAGAAGTCTAATGTCGCTTTTTTCAGAGGTAGAATCAATATAAAAAACGTTTTTGCTTAATGACTTCAGATAGCCTTCGTAAGATTTCATACTAGCCCTATGAAACCATAATTTTTGTTTATGAAAATTATACTGTTTGAAAAATAAAAATTCTTCAACTATATAAAAATCAGCGTTTTCTGAAAGGATTTCTCCGTTCTCAAATAACTGATGTGGAAATATAAGTGCTGCTGTTTTCATCTATCAATTTCCCCGATTTTTGATTTGTTTTTTCTGCATTTTTCGCTGCAATATTTTACCTCGTCCCACACTTTTTCCCATTTTTTTCTCCAATCGAATGGCCTTCTACAGATTGGGCAAATCTTTGAGGGCAAATGTTGTTTTTTCAAATCTCTTCTGGGAATTTATTGGGTTTAGCATAGGAAAGTCTCGCAATTCTTGAAGTAGAATGATAACTATCTAAGCCGCTCACAGTCAAACTTCCAGCTTTTTCTATGTCCACAAAGCCATCTTCTGATATACAATTTTCTGGAGCAGAAATTTGAACTATTTTGCCAATGATCAGGCTCGTTCCATTGAGTTCGATGTTTATCCTTTGCACAAACTCACATCCAAATTTTACCTTACTTTCGGCCACAAAAGGGGAGAAGAATCCACTGATGTATTCAGTTTTCAAACCAGTTGCCTCATACTCTGAGCTTTCTCTCGGATACCGTGCAGAAGTTTGATGTCCAGACTTATAGATATCAATGTTGAGGTGGTTGATGCTGTAAAAACCAGTTTCGATTATATTTTCTAAAGTATGTCTCGGCGAAACATCTGGCCTCACGATAAATGCACAAAGTGCTGGATTGGCTCCGATGTGTATCAAAGAGTTAAAAATGGCAAGATTTTCTTGACCTTCTTTGTTTTTGGTGCCAATTAGCACTACACTTTTGAATCCTCCCAGCGAATTCACAAACGAAGCACGATACCTCGTTTCCATTTGCTCCAAATCTTCAGTTCTAATTATTTTGTGGTCTGACATGCAATTCTAGTATTTTAGGATTAAATATTTTGGTTTCTTTACTTTTTTTATGACCCCAAATAAGCGGTCTGTTTTTCTTGATTTCAGCATCAAAATCTACAATAGGAGCAGGGTAATCTTTCCCGATTTCGCAATTGGCAAGCTGCATTTCTAATGCTGGCATTTTCCATGGCTCATGAATATACTTTGTAGGTACATTTCTCAGTTGAGGTACCCATTTTTTTATAAAAAGACCTTCTGGATCATGTTCTTCCGATTGCTTTATAGGGTTATAAATTCTGACAGTATTGATGCCAGTGGTACCTGCTTGCATCTGAAATTGCGGATAGTGAATTCCTGGCTCATAGTCGAGAAATAGTCTTGCCAAATGATAAGTTCCTAATCGCCAGTCGATAAATAAATGATGGCAAAGCACCGATACCACCATGGCTCTCATCCTGAAGTTTATCCAGCCGGTTTCGTGCAAGCATCTCATACAAGCGTCAACCAACGGAAGTCCGGTTTTACCATCTTCCCAGGCTTTTATGTGTTCTTCGTTTTCTGACCAATCTATTTTTTCATAATTTGGATTCAGACAATCACTTTCATACTGACATTGAACTTCAAATTTCTGTGAAAAATGATCTCGCCATCGAAGTCTTACCATGGCATTTTGTATAGGTCTCTTATATTTTTTTTGAGCTTGGGCCACATATAGATATTGATAAGCCATTTTCACCGACAAATTTCCCCATGCCAAATAAGGAGAAATGCGAATGCAGGAAGTCCTACTTTCAGTAGGTTTTGAAATATGCCTAGAATAATTTCTTCCACGTTCATTGGCAAACGAATCCAAGTAACGAAGTCCATTTCTCTCTCCAGCTGGTTGAAAACTTTTTGGGTATATTTTCAGACTTTCCTTTAGGCCTTCAGAAAGCGGAAAAGGATTATCAAATTCTATTTTTTCTTGCAAATGATAAGTATTCTTTATCATTTTGCTGTGCATCGTCGAATACCAATTTTTATCCCAGTCAATTCTGTTTTTTGCACCTCTTATTATGCCATCTCTTTGAAATTCTGTCCAAAGAATTTCCTTTTCTTTCAGATACTCCTTGACTGCCAAATCTCTTTTGAATGTGAGCATAATGCCGCTTTCTTGATAGCTGAAAATATTTTTTATCTCAAATTTTTCAGTTAAAAACTCAAATGCAGGAATGGCTTCAGATTGAAAAATCTCAACTTTGATGTTGGATGGACTCAGAAACTCATTAATTCCTAAAATAGAGTGATACTGAAACAAAAGATGTCTCTCGGAGCAATCAGGATAGGCTAATTGACTGGGTTCTAGTATAAATATCGGTAAAATAGGCAATTCTAACTTGTCGGCGGCATCAAATGCGGCATGGTCTTGCACCCGAAGATCACGTTTTAACCAAACAATATTTACTGCCTTTCTATCAATCACTTACACTCTTAAGTTTGAAAGTCCACCATCAATGTGCATAATTTGTCCCGTCATCCACGAAGATTCTTGCGAAAGAAGAAAGGCAACGGCATTGGCAATATCCTTGGCCTCTCCAACTTTTTTTAATGGATGTCTTTGTGCATTACTTTCTTTTTTTTCTGGTGTGTTGAGTAGATTTCCAGCCAAAGGCGTGTCTGTTATAGAAGGAGCTATACAATTTACTCTTATGGAAGGAGATAATTCGGCCGCTAAAGCACGCGTTAGACCTTCAATGGCACCTTTCGAGCTAGAAACTATACTGTGAAAGGAAAAGCCAGTTTGCACCGCAACCGTAGAAAACAATACAATAGAGGCAGAATTTGACTTCTTTAATTTGGGAAGAACCGATTGTATGGCTTTGATGGCTCCAATAACTTGGAGTTTATAATCTTCCAAAAAATCATCTGCTTTAAGTCTTGCAAAGGGCTTCAAGTTTATTTTGCCTGGACAATATACTAAACCGTCTATTACTTCCGGCAAAGTTGATAAATCCCATTCTTCTTGGTTTACATCTAACTTAAAGTAGGAAGCACCTTTGATTTTGTTTTCAGATTGATTGAAGGTGGCATAAACTTGCTCATTTTTATTTATCAACAACTCAGTGGTTGATAAACCTATTCCCGAAGATCCGCCTATTATTAATATGTTACTCATTTATTACTTTTTTAAAAAAAACTATATAGTAGGCCAATTGTTTTAAGGTCTCTTTTATTATTCTAAAAAGGTTTCACTTCTTTGTATAGTTTTATCTCAAAGTCCTAAATTTTCATTATTGACTGATATTTATAAAAAATATAACTTCTTCAATAATCTATTTGACCTGACTATGGGAATGCTGAAAAAGCCAATAAATGCTTGATTTTTTCTATCTCCTTATGTGACTTTTGTCACAAAACGATGTGATTCTAATCTCCTCAGGCTGGTGTTTTGGTCATAGGCTGTCATTTGGTTTTGATGAATCTTTGTATCATCAAAAATCAAAGAAAATGAAAATCAAAACTATTCTGATGTTATTTATTCCTGCTCTTTGGGTTGGGAATCTGGCGTACAGTCAATCAAAAATGAGTGCCAAGTCTTTTAAGATTACGGTTTCGGGCAACTCTACCATGCACAAGTGGTCTTCTAACGTTACTAAATCAACCTTCGCCGGTGATTTTTCAATTGTAGATGGTGATTTTAAAAAAATTAACAGTGCATTGGTAAAAATGGAAGTGACTTCCATGAAATCGCATCAAGACTCTGATTTGATGGACGAGCGAACCCACAAAACCCTTAAATCTGAAAAGTACCCACAAATTACTTATGATTATCTTAGTACTTTATCTGCAGAAAGCAAAGGTGATTTTTCAACGATAAAAGTCAACGGAAACCTAACTATTGGGGGTGTAAGTAAACCTACAGAGTTGATATTGAAAATTACAAATCTAAGTAATGGAGATGTTCAAATAAAAGGAAGTAGAAAAATATTAATGTCTAATCACGGAATAAAACCACCATCATTTATGGCAGGAGCTATAAAAGTTGACGATGAAATTGAAATAATTTTTGACGTAATTCTTAAAAAAATAAACAACGTAAACATATGAGAACTTTAATTACACAAATGAGAAATGTCGCTATTTTAGGCTTATTTTCATTACCGCTAGTTACTCTTGGACAACAAGCCCAAATAGATAACCTTCGTGCTTATGATAAAACTGGTATCAACGTTTTTGAAACACCAAAGGTGCTTGATACTAAATTCGATGGTTTGAAAGTAAGAATTGGTGCTGGTTTTACTCAGCCATTTCAAAGCCTATCACATGAAAACTCTGGAGCTGTAAAATTGTATCCACGTTTGGCATCAGGTTTTGCTATTGCACAAGCCAATTTATACACTGATGTTCAGCTGGCCGATGGTATTAGGCTTAATCTAACTACTTATCTTTCAGCTCGTCACCACAACGAATCATGGGTAAAAGGTGGTTACATTCAAATGGACAAAGTGCCTTTTAAAGGCGAATTTTGGGATAAAATCATGAAACTAGCAACTGTAAAAGTGGGCCACATGGAAATAAACTATGGCGATATGCACTTTAGGAGAAGCGATGGAGGACATGCTCTTTATAATCCATTCATAGAAAACTATATAATGGATGCTTTCGCAACTGAGGTTGCCGCTGAAGTTTATTTACAAAAAAATGGATTATTGGGAATGGTAGCTTTGTCTAACGGCCTCATTAATGGTGGTTTCCAAGAGCCACTTATGCCGGGAAGCACCACAGAAACATACAAAAGGAGTCCTTCCGTTTATGGAAAATTGGCCTATGACAAAAAAGTTCAAGAGAAAATTAGAGTAAGAGCTTCAGGATCATTTTACTACAACCAAAGCGATGGACGCAGTACACTTTATGGAGGCGACAGGACAGGTAGTAATTACTTCTATGTGACTGAAGCCGAAGCAGCAACCACAACAGGCAATGCCTTTTCAGGTAGAGTAAACCCAGGATTTACAAACCAAGTTGCTTCAGTTCAGTTTAACTTATTTGCAAAAGTGCATGGTTTGGAGGTATTCGGTACTTTAGAAAACTCAAAAGGTGGATCTTACGCAGAGGAAGTAGCAAATTTTGAAAAAAGAAAAGCCAACCAGTTAGCAGTAGAGGCTGTTTACAGACTTGGTAAAAACGAGAACCTTTTTGTAGGTGCAAAATACAATAAAGTGTCTGGTCAAATGATTTCTAAAGTTTTGGATGAACAAAGTATCGACCGCACTGCCATAGCCGCTGGATGGTTTGTGACTAACAATATTCTAATGAAAGCAGAATATGTAAATCAGAAATATAACGATTATCCAACCGCAAATATATTAGCAGGTGCTGGCTTCAAAGGAGTTGTTGTTCAGGCAATTGTAGGATTTTAATTTCAAAAATAGCAAAAGAGGTCTCAAAAATTATTGAGGCCTCTTTTCTCCAAAAAATTAAGCAAATGTTACTCAGATTATTGATTGTTTTCTTATTATTTTCCTTCGCAAATCCTTCATTGATACACTATCAAATCAAAAAAGGTAGTATGATGGTATTGAAAGGAAAAACCTCAGTAAAAGATTTTAATTGTGCTTGTGATGATACCTTCGAAAATGCACAATTGATTGCCCATTTCAATAATTCTACAAGACAAATAGATTTCGACAAAGCCAATTTTAACGTAAAAATCAAAAGCTTAGATTGTAATAACAAATTCATAAACAACGATATAGCGACTTCATTAAAAGCTGAAAAACATCCTTTTATTAATGTCGAAATGCTCTCAGCTATTCCAAATCATCAAGAACAAGAATTACAAGTAAACAAAGCTTACAATTATTGTATTAAAACACTCATTAGTATTTCAGGCAAAACCAAACCACAAACTTTGCATGTGACTTTGAAAAAAATAAACGCAAAAAACTTCACAATTCATGCCACAAAAGTAATTTCTATGAATGACTACGAAATACAACCTAAAAGCCCTATAAAGTTTATAAAAATCAAAGATGAGGTAAATATCGAGTTTAATTTAAGTGTTGAAATTCAGTGATTTATCAAGAAATTTCAATAGAAAAACTCCTTTCAAAAATGCTTTTTGATGCCAAAGAAATTATTCCTTCTTTTGTCTCAAAATTCTGATTAGTATCTGCTGAATCCGCAATTCCGCACCAAGGTTCGATACACACAAAATCAGCATCTTTAGCCGCCCAAATGCCTAAATAAGGGAAATTTTTAAATTCAAACTTTAGTTGTTTTGAGCTATTTTGAGATTTCAATGTAACGTAATCTGATTTTAAATACTTGAAAACCAGTGCGTCCTCATAAAAAAGTTCTTTGGTTAGCATTAACTTATTTGTGTTTTTAGAAATTTCAATTGGTATATCTAAAACCAAACCTTGAGAGTTTAATGGCCAGCGTTCCAAATCTTCCTTCTCATTAAATTCCAAGAAATAATCTTCGTAATTTAACTCATTTTCTATGGGACATTTGAAAGCAGGATGACCGCCAATGGAAAACAAAAGTGCTTTTGAATCAGGATTTGTAATATGATATTTTAAGTCTAATTTGTTCGCATTAAGAGAGTAAATCAATCTTAGTTCAAATTCAAACGGATAAACTTTCTCGGTTTCTAAGCTATTTTTTAAAAGAAAAACGGCTGAACTTTCGCTTTGAGATTCTACTTCAAATTGCATCGTTCTAGCAAAACCATGCCTCGGAAGGCTATATTCATTTCCTTCATAAAAATAAGTGTCATTTTTTAATCCACCGACTATCGGAAACAATACTGGAGAAGTCTTTCCCCAAAATGCTGGGTTGGCATCCCACATGTATTCGGTGTTGTCATCTAATTTCAAAAGGCTTACCAATTCTGCTCCCAAAGGATTTATGGTTGCTTTAATGTTTTCGTTTTCAATAACTAACTTGCTCATTTTCTAAAAATTATATTTCAATTGTACTTTCAAATCCGTCTTTTTGTTGCCTTCGATTTCACTCGTACTGCTTCCTATTGTGGTTCTATCGCTTACGTTTGTTTGAGCTATCCGAATCCAAGCATCTAAATTACGACCAATTGGCATTTTTCCAATCAAATAATATCGCCAACCTTTACCATAATATGCCGGAAACGACACCGCATAAAGTACGTCATTCTCGTAGGCATAAATTCGGCTATCATAAGAATCGGTACTAAAATAAGCTATTCGTCCTTTTATTTGACACTTTTTGAATTTTGTTTCTATGTCCTGAATTACTGCATAACCATCAGATTTTGAAGTGTTTTCTATCTTAAAACCATTGTATTGTAGTTTAGTTTGTAGTCTAAGCCATGTATGATGAATGTAGTCTGTTCCTAGCACCCAATTGTTTCTATTTGTTTGTAAAAGTTCATGTGTAACCGCCTTGCTGTCAGACGAATTTCTCTCTTTCGTTTCTTTGTGAAAGGCTAGGTATTGACTGAAAATCTTATTGGGCTTATAAATAATTCGAAACTGATAATCCTGACCAGAAGAAGGTGCATCCACCCGATATTTGAGCCAAGGGAAATTATATGAATCATAAAATGCGGAAACTTCTAAACCTTTTTTGATAATATATTTCAACCCATTGTAAATACCTTTTTCGTTAATTGTTCGGCTTCCTTCTGCAAACGAAAAACCATAAAAAGTATGAAAATTGGGTTGATAATTTCTCAAATTCAACGCCCACTCAACTTTTGGACCAAGACTTCCCACTAAACCACTTATGTAACCGAATCCGCCTGAAGTACTTCTTGCCGCTTCGCCAAAGAAATTAAAGTTTTGCCACGAAAGTGAAATATTTGGACCCATTACGGTATTTTGGCTCCCAGTAAATTCGAATCTATTATAAAGTAAGGCTCTTTTTTGGAAAGACTTATCAAAATAGGTGTGCAGCACAGAAAAACCAATTTGTAGATGATCCAATTTATATAAAATATTTCCCCCTAAATTGGTCTCACTCATAGCGTTTTTATTTGCAATTTCGGTTTCAGTTCGATGAAAACCTGCAGACAGAATTGAGCTGAAAAAATCGTCCTGAGTTTCTTCGTTTAGATCAACCGAAGCATCCCTTTTATTGAAGGCGGCCATGGTCGTTATCTCAAAGTTTCTATTTTTTATCGTATTGGCCATTCCCCTGAAACTTCCATTTTCTACTACAGAATTATATGGCCTTATACCCACATTACTTCTTCGGGTGGTATAAACAGGTTCGCTACCCTTTCCTGCGGCAAACCCAGCCGAAAATATCATGCCTTGACCAAATTGCATCAAGTAATCTCCCACCACCAAGTTTTTTATAATTCCTCTGTTCTGTACTTGCACATGAAAATTGTAATAGTCCATAAAATTCTTTTCACCAACATCTTTCTCAGATACAAAACCGATGCTAAAATCCTTGTTGTGACTCATCCTATACCGCGTATAATATCTCTGTGCCGAGCCTACAAATTTGTCTTCTTTTAGCCCAGCAATGGGTTCGAGAGTTTGGTCGGCCCTAATTACCAAATAATGTTCAACTGCTTTCTTGGTGAAGTTGGAGAATCGAGTTGTTCCGATACCGTTTTTTACCTGTACAAAAGGCAGAATAGCTCTTATATCGTCCATTGACAAGCCCTCTATTGCCTGTAACTCATATATGCTCAGGAAATTACCGAATTTATTTTTGTGATGAATAATCGCATTTATTTGATTTTCGCTAAGGAAAAACAAAGCTCTCAAGTCAGCAATATCGGCTTTATTGAGGTCTAAAGGATTTTGATATATTGTAAAGAGATTCTCATAAACATCCTCATAATTAGCATCTTCTGTTTGAATTGGAGCTATTTTTAAGATAAAATCATACAAATTTATCTCCGGTCGATTTATGGGTTGTCCCCATACTTTTAATGTGTTTATAAACAACAAAATAAGTAGGCAATTTATTCTATTTTTTCTCATTCCACAAAAAGGCTAAAGTTATGTGATTGGATAAACCCACATTGGGGTGCGAACTAACAGCATAGGCAAAACGGTAGTTTTTCACATCAAATGATACCCCAAAATGTACTGCGTTAAGGTTTGGATTTACTCCTGTAGAAAGGCTCAAGTGGTTTTTTATTTGATAAGACATTCCTAATTTAAAAAGTGGTTTTTCGCCAATTGGATAGTCTATTTGACCGCTAATATTGATGTTTTTTGAAGGATTTAATCCTATCCCAAAATTAACAAAAGTAGGCAAACTTTGTGCTGCGTAGAGTTTTGCTCGGGTAAAATTCACTACATGCAAACCGACACTAAAAAACTTTGAAGGTGTGGCTAAAATTCCAAATTCGCTTAATAGTGTTTGTTTGCTGCTCATTTCCTTTATGGCATTATTAAGTAATGAGAACTTTATCCCCATTGAAACTTTGTCCATTTTTTTGGCTGCAGCAAGTCCAATTCGGGTTTCATGATAGTATTCGTCTCCAAAATTGTCAGCTGAAAAACCAATATTGACAATGTTTGATTTTATATTTCCCCATGCACCGACCGTTAATAATCCTTCGACAGGAAGTATTTTATGAATAGCTACGGCAGCAAAGTGGTAGTCTAAGTAACCAATACCCGCTGGATTTTGATAAATTGAAGATAAATCAGGTACTGCAACCAAGGAATTTGCTCTCCCATAAGCACCCGCTCCCAAATAAGTATATTGTGCTTTTGCGGATATAATAGAAAGAAGAATCAGTAATAAAGTAAAAGTTGTTTTCAGATTTATATGATTTAGCAACTAAAAATAATGACGAAATTTTTTCTTTCAAAATTCTTTCAAAACTTTTTTTCCAAAACAAAAAAAGTCAAACTCGTAAGTTTGACTTTTAATATCTATGATCCTAAGTAATTTATAGGTTTAAGTATTGTAAGTTGATTCAAGTTTTATGAAGTCTAATTCGCTAATTACCCGATAACCAATCACAAAAACTACACATTAAATCTAAAGTGCATTACATCGCCGTCTTGAACAATGTATTCTTTTCCTTCAATTCTAAGTCTTCCCGCTTCACGACAGGCTGCTTCTGTTCCGTATTTAATTCTATCGTCAAAGGCAATAACCTCGGCTTTGATAAAACCTTTTTCAAAGTCCGTATGAATAACACTTGCGGCCTGTGGTGCTTTCCATCCTTTACCAATGGTCCAAGCTCTCACTTCTTGAACACCTGCTGTGAAATATGTGGCTAAGTTTAGTAATTTATATGCCGATCTGATTAATCTATTCAAACCTGGTTCTTCCATTTTGTATTCCTCAAAAAACAGAGCCTTATCATCTGGATCTTCCATTTCTGCTATTTGAGCTTCTATAGAGTTGTTCAAAACCACCAATTCAGCCCCTTCTTCGTCTGCTACTTTTTTAAGTGCATCAGAATATTTGTTTCCTGTGTGCATAGAGGCCTCGTCTACATTGGCAACATACATGGTAGGCTTTACAGTCAACAAAAACAGGTCGTCAATGGCCACCATTTCTTCTTTGGTAAGGCCCATCATTCTTACGTTTTTTCCTTGTTCCAGCCAAGCTTTTACTCTTTCCAAAACATCTAACTCAATTTTAGCTTGCGTATCACCTCCCACTCGAGCTTGTTTTTGAGTTTTTTGTATTTTCTTATCAACACTGTCTAAGTCCTTGAATTGCAGCTCTATATCGATAATTTCTTTGTCGCTCACTGGGTTTATTTCTCCTTCTTCTCTCAGTACGTTTTCGTCTTCAAAACAACGTACCACATGAATGATGGCATCTACTTCTCTGATATTACCTAAGAATTTGTTTCCAAGTCCTTCGCCACGGCTCGCACCTTTCACAAGGCCCGCTATATCCACAATTTCTATTTGGGTCGGAACCACTTTGTTGGGTTTAACTATCTCAGAAAGTTGGTCTAACCTTGTGTCAGGAACATCTACCAAACCCACATTGGGGTCAATCGTACAAAATCTGTAGTTACTCGCCTGTGCTTTAGCACTGCTCGAAACCGCGTTAAACAAGGTTGATTTTCCTACATTTGGTAATCCTACTATTCCTGCCCTAAGTGCCATATTATTTTAAATTTTCCGCAAAATTACGCCAAATCTGCCTATAAGCCAAACTTAAATTTTTTATCGATGAATGCTTTAGAATGTTTTTTATAATTTTAAGAAATCAATTTTAATGTTTTCATCAATGAAAAAAATAATTATCCTATTTTTTGTTCTGTTCACATCGTTTTCGGTAAAATCTCAAAAGCTTAGGAATGACCCAAAACTTCAAAAAATTATAGAAGATGCCACTTATGGTTTCAATGGCGTGATAGGTGTTTATGTAGAAAACTTAAAAACTGGAAAGTTTGCCGCGGTAAATGCGGACACGATATTTCCCACTGCGAGCATGATAAAAATCCCTATCATGATCGGAACATTTTCCCATATTTTGAATGGAAAACTCAAATATGATCAGATCTTGACTTACAAAGATTCACTGAAATATGACGATGGGCTAGTGGGCTCTTTTCAAGACAGTACCCAAATACCTGTTTCTGAGCTTATATATTTAATGGAGTCGGTATCTGACAATACGGCAAGTTTATGGTTACAAGGTTTGGTGAAAGGACAAAGGATTAATCAGTTAATGGATTCACTCGGTATGCAAAACACACATGTGAATTCTCGAACGCCTGGCAGAAGTGCTTTTCAAAAAACCTATGGCTGGGGACAAACAACTCCAAAAGAAATGGCAAGCCTTATGAAAATGTTAAGAAAAGGAGAGATTTTTACCCAAGATGCTTCTTACAGAATGTATAAAACTTTAGGGAATCAATATTGGGACGGGGAAGGACTATCACAAATTCCAGAAAATATCAAAACTGCTTATAAATCAGGAGCTGTGGACAGGTCTAAATCAGAGGTGATGTTGGTACACGCTCCGCATGGCGATTATGTTTTCTGTATGATCACCAAAAATCAGACGGATACGAAATGGAACAAAAATAATGAAGGATACCGAGCAGCAAGAAGTATTTCTTCTTCGCTTTGGAAATATTTTGAGCCAAAATCAAAGTGGAAACTACCAGATGGCTATGATAAATGGCTTTAGGGTAATTATTAAACATAAAAAAAGCCTTCCATGGGAAGGCTTTTTCATAATGCATTACAGCAATTAATATCTTTCTCTTCTTTGTGGTCTTTCGCCTTTTGGTTCAGCTACTTTAACTACAATAGTACGTCCGTCTAATTCTGTTTCGTTCAAAGAGCTGATTGCGTTTTTAGCCTCGCTGTCGTTCGGCATTTCAACGAAACCAAATCCTTTAGAGCGTCCTGTAAATTTGTCAAAAATAATTTTTGCTGTATCTACAGTTCCAAATTCTTCAAATGCTGCTAATAAAGTGTCATCTGATGTGTCGTAATTCAATTTTGCTACGAAAATGTTCATTTAAATAAAAATTAAAAAATTAAGAAAAAAGAGCTAAAACGACGTAGCAAAACGATAAATCATAAAAGAAAACCATTCAGACAAACGAAGAAAAAACTCGAAATCGTGTCAAATGTATAATAAAATATTTTATTTCCAAATTATTTTTCGAATATTAAATTGAAATCTCCCTTTATTTAATGTAAACTTTATTTTCTGGCCTTAGAAGG
>JAIPAJ010000085.1 GCA_021740125.1 Leadbetterella sp.
GCTCCGAAATTCGGAGACAAGAAAACCTACCAAATAAATCCAGCCAATGTAAAGAAGGCACTTCTAGAAGCAGAATTAGACTTTGCTGAAGGAGCGGACATCATGATGGTAAAACCTGCATTTAGCTATTTGGATGTCATTAAAGCTTTGAAAGAAAACTTCAATATCCCAATATCGGCCTACAACGTTTCCGGAGAATACGCCATGATTAAAGCTGCCGCTCAAAATGGCTGGATAGATGGGGACAAATCCATGTTGGAAATGCTTTTAAGTATGAAGCGTGCCGGAGCAGATATTATTTTAAGCTATTTCGCTAAGGAAGTGGCGGTTTTGTTGAATGAATCATAAATCGAATCAATCTAAATTTGTATATTTGATAAAACTCAATTGACTTTGAAGTTGGATAGAAAGGTATCTTGGGCTGGTAAATTTGAAGACAATGAGCAAAGAATTAAAGATTTTTGGCAGACAAGTACTGTTAAAGAAAGACTTTAAGCATCTTTTTATTTGAATTCAATTGTTTATAATTTTGATATTAACAATCCTCCACGTATGGATAGGACCGTTTTCTCCATGCGAAAGAATAGCTGATGGGAAATAAATTTAATGAAGATTTTCAAGATTTTATTAAAGAATTGAGCCACTACAAAGGTGAATTACTAATAACCTCAAATTGAGATTTAATCAAAATATTTAATTTGCATTGAAACTCCGCCAAATATCAAGTAATTTGTCTTTTTCTTCTTTGGTAAAATATTGTTCCCAAAGATTGCAGTTTGAAAAGTATGCCCAGCATTCACCAAATTTCAAGTACTTGTTTTGCGGAATTTTACTTTTTTCTAAGCATTTAGTCAAGATTTCAAACCTGTTTTTTTCATCATTACTAATTATTACTTCAATTTTTTTTATTTCAATTTCAGAAAATCTACACTTTATGGAATCTTGATTTTTCATTATTCCCCAATTCCTTCTTGCAAGCATTCCAATATCAACTCTCCTAAATCTTCCTTTTTTTAAGGCAAAATTTAATTCATCTTTTCTTTCAAATCGAATATTGTGTTTTGTTAACTCGCACCAGAATAATTCGGTATCCATTGAGATACTTTCTTTCCAATATATTAATAAACCGGAAGAAATTGATTTGAGTTGAGTTAAAGTGAATTTCTCCGTATTTAGTCTTTGAATCAATTCTTCGGCAGTAAAATTCATCCAGTATTTACTATTTGCATCAAAATATTTAGAATTTGAAACAATATTTATTTGAATCTCAATCGTTTTCAATAAATCTTCAATAAACTTAAGTTTTTGCTCCAATTCTTTTTGGATTAAAGAGTGTAACTAATTGAAAATTATTTTATTAGTTCGGTGAGGACTAAGTTCGAAATGAATTGAGTCAAAGAAAAATCGATTCAATCGTCAATCCCCTCATCCCCCAATAGCCACCTTTTTCAATATCGCCTCCACAATTTGTCGGGTATTGATCCCGTCGGCTTCGGCTTCGTAGTTAAGAATGATGCGGTGGTTGAATACATCACTTACAACGGCTTTAATGTCTTCAGGTAGCACATAGTCACGTTTGTCAAAGAAAGCTAAGGCTTTTGCGGCTTTGTGAACGGCAATTCCTGCTCTAGGCGAAACGCCATACTGAATATATCTCGCTTCTTCTTTCAGACCATAATCTTCTGGATTTCTGGTGGCAAAAACCAGCTCGACAATATAGCGTTCCAACATATCCGAAATCGTGATACCGTTAATGATTTTCTTGATTTCGAGAATATCGTTTTTGCCCAAAACCGACTTTACATTTTCTTTAAAATCCATATTGGCAATCTTGCGAATCATCTCTAACTCAGATTTTTTATCGAGATAATCAACATAGACCTTCATCATAAATCTATCCACTTGGGCTTCGGGTAGGGGATAAGTGCCTTCCTGCTCCACAGGGTTTTGGGTAGCCATTACCAAGAATGGAGGGTCTAACTGAAACGATTCCTCGCCGATAGTAATCTGTTTCTCTGCCATGGCTTCTAACAATGCCGACTGCACCTTCGCTGGGGCACGGTTTACTTCATCTGCCAGAATTAAGTTTGCGAATATTGGCCCTTTTTTTACTTCAAAATCACCGGATTTTTGGTTATAAATCATGGTTCCGACCAAATCAGAAGGCAATAAGTCGGGGGTGAATTGTACTCTTCTAAAGCCTAAGTCCAATACTTTTGCCAGTGTGTTTACTGTCTTGGTTTTGGCCAATCCTGGAACACCTTCAAGCAAAATATGACCGTCTGTAAACAAACCAATCAGCAATCTATTGATAAGATATTCTTGTCCGATGACCACTTTGTGAACTTCGGCCAGTACATCGTCTATTTTTTTATATAAAGAATCTATTTTATTCATGGAGTAGGTTTTCAAAGTTGTGAATTTAGCTAAATATATTTAAATGGGCGAATTTGAATTGAAAAACGCTCATTTTTTTGCCAAAACCATACGGTCTTTCTCAAAAATATCTTGAATTAATTCAACCTTCGAATATCCAGCGTTTGTGAATACATCACAAGTTTCTTGTCCCAAATAACTATTTATTTCTACTAAAACATAGCCTTTATCTTCCAAGAAAGCTTGCCCTATTTCTGCAGTTTTTTTGTAAAAAATCAATGGGTCGTCATTGCTTACAAAAAGTGCCAAATGAGGTTCAAAGTTTAAGACATTCGAACGCATTTCGGGCATTTCATTTTCTTTTACATAGGGCGGATTGCTCAGGATTAAATCAAACTTCTGTTCACCAAACGGACTTTCAAAATTTAGAATATCTGCTTTTTGGATGTTTACATTTGCTTTCAGATTTTCATTATTTTTTTTTGCAACGTCTAGTGCATTTTCAGAGATATCAATTGCAAAAACTTTGGAATGATTTAAACCCAATGCCGTACTTATAGCAATACAACCGCTACCAGTTCCTAAATCCAGAACAGATTTTGGCGAAAGACTTATGGCCTTTTGGACTAATTCCTCGGTTTCTGGCCTAGGAATAAGTACGTTTTCATTTACAAAAAATTCGTGTTCATAAAACCATGTCTTGCCTAAAATATACTGAATAGGTTCAAAGGTATTGACACGTTTTATGATGTCATCCATTCCTGATAATTGTTCTTCAGAGATTGATTTTGAAGCGATTAAGTCATTTTTGGTAACGCCCAAGCGTTCACTAAAAACCATATAAACTATCTCTTTAGCTTCTGAGGGTTCATAAGCTTTTACCTGTTCACAGCAGCGTTTATATTCGGTTTTGAGGTCGAGCATAATAAAAAAAGGGAGAGTTTTAGCTCTCCCTTAAGTATTTTGAGTCTTGAAATTACAATTTTCTAATCCAGATATTTCTGAACTGAGTTTTATTTCCATGGTCTTGAAGTGAAATCACATCGTCGCCATGAGCGGCAGGGTACATGTGTAGGCCAATGTAATTGGTTAGACCTGCTATGGTGGTATTGTTTTGTACCAATACGCCATTGTGTAATACCGTAATTCTAGCAGGAGCATCCACTCTTCCATCTGCTTTGAATCTCACTGCGGTGTAAATAACATCGTAAGAATTCCACTCCAATGGGCTACGCATAGCATTTACCAACGGCGGTACATCCTTATAGATACTTCCCGCTTGGCCGTTTGCGTAAGTTCTATTATTATAGTTATCCAAAATCTGTAATTCGTATCTGTTCTGAAGGAACAACCCACTGTTTCCACGTCCTTGTCCTGCACTTTCTACAATGTCTGGAGCACTGAATTCGATATGAATTTGGCAATCTCCAAACTTCAATTTCGTTTGAATTCCACCACTTTGCGGCACAACTTCCATGTGGTCATTGTCCACTATTTTCCAAGGTGCTGGTTTTGTTATATCTTTTTGGCTAACCCATTGGTCTAGATTTTTTCCATCAAAAAGAATGATGGCGTCTGAAGGTGCATCACCTAACTTTTTGGCTGGAGTTACTACACGCACTTCAGGTTCCCAAATCTCCGTCATCTCTGGCTTCATAGGCATTGGAGATACTTCTGGCGGCGTATTGGGATATTTATTTTGACCTATTGCAAATGTCGAAATGAGCGTAAGACAAAGGGCAGGAATGAGGTTTTGTTTTTTCATTTTTGTAAAATAAGGTTATTGGATTTCAAATTTAGAATAAAAATCCATTAATCTAAATATAAATTGATGCTATTACCAAAGAAATAGACGAAATTAAAATTCTAGGAAATTTTTAATCTGTTTTTCGGTAAAATTATGATAGATGGGATTGGTGAAAACACCATCAGAAAAGTGCTGGTTGATGTTTCCAAGCTTTATTCTGAGACCCATAACATTGGCGTTGAGGTAGCTCAAAACATCGTCAAAATGACTGAGTCCAACGGCATTGCCTAAAACACCCGATGAAACACCTACTAAAGCTACTTTTTTAAAAGCCAAACTGTCTGGGTGTCTCAATCCATCGACAAATGTTTTTAAAACACCAGGATAGGATCCATTGTATTCTGGTAAAACAAAGACCAGTTTTTGGCACTCATCTATTTTGGCTTGTATTTTTTGAAATTCAGGGTTCTTTCCGCCATTATCATAGAGTGCAGAAAATGCAAAGTCTTTAGGCAAATCTATTAAATTAATAAAACTGGTTGCAAAACCAGCCTCGGTTATCTTTTTGGAGTAATAAATAGCTATTTCTTCAGTTCTAGAATCTTTTCTGTTCGTTCCTACAATTATTCCTATTTTTGTTTTTGACATTTAAATTCTGATTTTTACGATTAATTATTCAACAAAAAATACCTTAAAGAGTTCTAAAATACTTGTTTTATGTACCAATCTGTCAAAAACGACCTGCTTTTTCTATCAAATCCAGAGAAAGCCGCCGCTAAAGCCAAGTACTTTAAAAACGGCAAAGGTGAATATGCCGAAGGGGATGTTTTTATAGGTTTGACCAATCCCGAAATTCACCCAATTTGTAAGCATTATAGGGATTTGGTAAACCTGGAGGACATTGAAATGCTTTTGAAAGACGAAATTCACGAAGTGAGATTTACAGCCCTGACTTTAATGGTTTTGAAATATAAGAAATTGAAAAAACTTGAGGAAAAAGCAACTTGTGTGGCTCTTTACCTTCGAAATATACCTTATATAAACAATTGGGACTTGGTTGATTGCTCTTCTATGTATATCCTTGGGCCCTATTATTTTGAAACAAAAGACAATACTTCTTTAGAAAATTTGGCAAAAACTGGCCATCTTTGGTCAGAACGAATTGCCATTATTTCGACACATTACTATATCCGACAAGGTGATTTTGCTCTAACTTTTAAATTTGCCGAAATGTTTCTCAACCACAAACATGATTTGATACACAAAGCAGTCGGCTGGATGTTGCGTGAAATTTGGAGTAAAGGTGGAAGTGTAGAAGTGGAAGATTTTTTGATTAAACACATCAAAACAATACCACGAACGGCCCTGAGATATACCATCGAAAAAATGGAAGATCACGAAAGAAAATACTTTCTAAGTCTGAAATAGTGATTTTGAAGTGTATCATTTTGCAAAATCCGGAAGTTTCAATTCTCAGAATCTTGTGTTTTTTTGATAGGATAAAGTATAAATTTTGTACTTTTGTGTCACTATAAGCAGTTTACCTACTTCAGCAGACAGAAAATACAAGAAAAACTTAATTTAATTCTAAAAATTTATTTATGAGCCAATCTTTGATCAAACCGGGCGTAGTTACAGGCGAAGCACTCAACCAATTGTTGCGTCATGCTAACGAAAATAATTATGCCCTTCCTGCGGTGAACGTTGTAGGAACTAACTCTATCAATGCAGTATTAGAAACGGCCAAAGCCGTAAATTCTCCAGTTATCATTCAGTTTTCGAATGGTGGAGGTATATTTTATGGAGGAAAAAGCCTTTCTAACGAAGGTCAAAAAGCTGCCATTGCGGGTTCTATCTCAGGAGCTTTGCATATTCACCAAATGGCTGAGCATTATGGTGTGCCAGTTGTTTTACATACTGACCACTGTGCTAAGAAATTGTTGCCTTGGATAGACGGACTTTTAGACGCAAGTGAGAAGCACTTTGCGGCTACAGGTAGCCCATTGTTTAGCTCACACATGATTGACCTTTCTGAAGAGCCAATCGAAGAAAACATCGAGATTTGTGCTAAATATCTAGAAAGAATGTCTAAAATGGGCATGACTTTGGAAATTGAATTGGGTGTTACGGGCGGTGAAGAAGATGGTGTAGATAACTCAGATGTAGATAGCTCAAAATTGTACACACAACCTTCAGAAGTAGCTTATGCTTACGAAGAATTGGGTAAAATTTCTCCAAACTTCACTATCGCAGCGGCATTTGGTAATGTTCATGGTGTTTACAAGCCAGGTAACGTTTCATTGCAACCCATTATCTTGAAAAACTCGCAAGATTACATCATCGAGAAATACGGAACGGGTGAATTGCCAGTAAACTTTGTATTCCATGGTGGATCAGGCTCGAGCCGTGCCGAAATCAGAGAGGCGATAGAATACGGTGCTGTAAAAATGAACATTGATACCGACATGCAATGGAGTACTTGGGAAGGTATTTTGAAGTATTACAAAGAGAAAGAAGGATATCTTCAATCGCAGTTGGGCAACCCTGAAGGTGCTGACTCTCCAAACAAAAAATATTATGATCCACGTGTGTGGTTGCGTAAAGGCGAAGAAACCATGGTAGCAAGACTAAAAGTGGCCTTTGAAGACTTGAACTGTATCAATCGTTGTGAGGGATTGTATTAATCTTTCATAAATAATATATTTCCCCATCATTTCTGATTTTCTTAGATGATGGGGATTTTTTTGTCAAAAATTGCTTATTTCAAAAACCATTTATTCAAAGTATTATTATGAAAAACAGAAGAGAATTTATCAAAAAAGCGGCCCTTTTAAGCACTTTGCCAGCCACGGCAACATTAGCCAATACAGTCAAATCAAAAGAATTGTTTATACATCATGTATATTTTTACCTCAAGCAGGATTCTCCAGAAAACCGTGCAAAACTTACTGAAGGCTTATTGAAACTATCAAAAGTACCCACTATCAGACAATTTCATATCGGGGAGCCTGCCTCAACGACCCGCTCAGTAATAGTAAGAGACTACGCCATTTCGTGGATGTGTTTCTTTGATAATCTAGAAGAAGAAGAAGTATATCAAGCACACCCCATTCACCTAAAATTCATTGAAGAATACGCTTATCTATGGTCAAAAGTGAATGTTTATGACTCTGTGGGGCCGAGGAGGTGATTTTTGAACAGAATATTAAAAGCCTATCAAGATATGGGCTTTTTTCATTTAAATAAAGTGCTCACTAATTCATAAACCCCAATAACCAAAGTGGAATACTATTCCCATAACCATATTCAATCTCGTCCAAAGCCAAAAACGCATTAGAAATACCTGAAATGTGTTTTTGGGTTTTGTTTCTTCCTCCTACTTCGAAAGTCCATTTGATCGCAAACTGTAATGGAAGATCGGTGGTCAGAACCAATTAACTATTCCAAAATGTATTTTAAAAGATACAAAATACTGATAAAAATGTATTTTGTAAAATACAAAAAGAATTCAATAGTGTATTTTATAAAATACAAAAAGCATGTAAAAATGTATTTTTAAAAATACAATAAGGCTTTTTGTGGGAAATTATATTAAAAGAAGGATGATGTTTGGCTATTTACCAGTTCTCTACTAGATTATTTATTTTGTCCAACAAAAACTTCGTTTTAGGCCCAATAGCACCGTTTCCAATAATGTTCTCATCGATTTTAGAAATCGATAAAACACGTTTGGTTGTGCTTGTAGTAAAAACTTCCTCAGCATCGATGGTTTCTTGAAAACCCACTGAACGAAGCTCTATTTCAAAATCATTTTTAGCCAATTCCAAAACGGTCCTTCGGGTAATTCCTTCCAAAATGTTTTTATCTGGCGTGATGAGTTTATTGCCATTCAGTATAAAAACGTTGCTGCGGCTGAGCTCACTTATTTCGCCATTTTTATGGAATAGTACATCAGCCGCATTGTTGGCTTTTAGCTCACTTTGTAGAATCATATAGTGCTTATAGTCAATGCTTTTTATTGTGGGTAAATCTCTAATATATTCGTAGGATATTACTTTTATGCCTGTTTCATAGTCTTTTGGCGAGGAAAAATGTAATGACTCCGAAATAATCATCAAATTGGGTTTTGCAGACGTCACGGAGTCAAAAGTATATCCACCCGTCAACAAAAATCTAATCGCAACTTCACCTTCTCCATGCATTTTTATCAAAGAAAGAACAACTTCATGTGCTTCTTCTTTGGAAATTGGATTCGGTATTTTAAGCAATTTGGCCGAGCGTTCGTAGCGTTCCCAATACCAATCCCACTGAAATGGCTTTTGGTTGTAAGTTCTGAAATAATCAAAAAGCCCATAGCCTCGCATCAGGCCGAGGTCATTGATGTTTATTTGCGTGGCATACGCCTCGGTTAATTTTCCATTAAACCAACAGTGGTGCATTGTTATTGAAGTTTACGGTACTTAATTCTTTTAGGAGTGAGGTCATTACCCATGCGTTTGCGGTGATTTTCTTCATATTCGGAGAAGTTTCCTTCAAACCAAACCACATTAGAATCACCTTCAAAAGCCAAAATATGTGTAGCAATTCTATCCAAAAACCACCTATCGTGAGAGATGACTACTGCACAACCTGCAAAGTTTTCAAGAGCCTCTTCTAAAGCTCTTAAGGTATTGATATCCAAGTCATTGGTAGGTTCGTCTAAGAGCAAAAGATTGCCACCTTCTTTGAGCATCATGGCCAGGTGAACTCTGTTTCTTTCACCTCCAGAAAGTATACCAATTTTCTTTTCTTGGTCTGAACCTCCAAAGTTAAATTTGCTCACATAAGCTCGGGCGTTCACTTGTTTGTTGCCCAACATTATCCAGTCGTTTCCGTCAGAAATCAATTCATAAACTGTTTTATTGGCATCTAATTGATCGTGTTCTTGATCAACATAGGCCAATTTTACAGTATCACCCACGTCAAAAGTACCCTCTAATGGTTTTAATTGACCTGTAATGAGCTTGAAAAGGGTAGTTTTACCAGCACCATTCGGCCCAATAATTCCGACAATTCCAGCCGGAGGCAATGAGAAGTTTAAATTTTCATAAAGCAACCTGTCTTCAAAGCCCATTTTTATGCCTGTCGCTTCAATGACTTTGTTACCCAGCCTTGGTCCTGGTGGGATAAACAACTCAAGTTTTTCTTCTTTCTCCTTTACATCTTGGTTCAACAAATTATCGTAAGCATTCAACCTTGCTTTACCTTTTGCAGACCTACCTTTTGGACTCATTTTTACCCACTCAAGTTCTCGTTCCAAAGATTTTTGTCTCTTCGATTGCGACTTTTCTTCCTGAGCCAATCTGTTCTGTTTTTGCTCCAACCACGACGAATAATTACCCTTCCAAGGGATACCTTCACCACGGTCCAGTTCTAAAATCCAACCTGCTACATTGTCCAAAAAATATCTATCGTGGGTAACGGCAATAACGGTTCCTTTGTATTGGTTAAGGTATTGCTCTAGCCACAAAACTGACTCGGCATCCAAGTGGTTGGTTGGTTCGTCAAGTAGCAGTACATCAGGTTGTTGTAAGAGTAATCGGCACAATGCAACTCGTCTTTTTTCACCTCCAGATAGTGTACTGATCTTTGACTCACTCGGTGGACAACGAAGTGCATCCATGGCTCTTTCCAAGCGACTGTCAAGCTCCCAGGCATCTGCTGCATCGAGTTTTTCTTGCACATCGCCTTGGCGTTCCATTAGCTTGTCAAAATCTGCATCTGGATCAGCAAAAGCTTCATTTATTTCTTCGAATTCTTTGAGAAGATTTACAACTTCTTGTACGCCTTCTTCTACGATTTCTTTTACAGTTTTGTTTGGGTCAAGTTGCGGCTCTTGCTCCAACATTCCTACTGAATAACCTGGCGAAAAAACGACTTCGCCATTGATGTTTTTGTCTATGCCAGCAATTACTCTCAGAAGCGTTGATTTACCCGAGCCATTAAGACCCAAAACGCCAATTTTGGCACCATAAAAAAACGAAAGATATATATTTTTTAATACTTGCCTTTGGGGTGGAATGATTTTGCTCACACCAGCCATCGAAAAGATTATTTGTTCACTCATATCAAATTTTTAGTAAATATTAAAACTGCAATATTAATTTTTTGCACAAATATCGTTACCTTACTTTGTAATATGCAAAAAAACTGCGATTTTTACATTTTTAAAACCAATTTTACAAAATAAAAAGTAGCCACTCCTTAAATTATGAAAGGCGTTACATTAGAAAACGAATACGCTTACATCCTTGATAGTAAGGTATTTTTAAAAGGGTATATGGGTATGCCCGACCGACAGATTGGAGAAGTTAAAAGAACAGAAGAGGAAGCTTTTCAGTACTTCGTTAATCGATACGACATAGCCGTATCTAAGGTAAATCATCTCGAGACAGAAATCGAAGAGGCTCAAAATAAAGGTTCTTACCTTACTAAACTTATTCAACTTCGTAAAAGACTATTGAACTTTGACGGAATAGGAAATTTTATTCCATTATTAGAGAAGCTTGATGTTTTGGAAGCTAGTCTCACATCTTTAATTGGAGAAAATCAGTCTTCTAACCTCGAAATCAAACGAGCTCTAATAGAAGAAGCCAGACCTTATGAGCACAGTGAGGATTGGAAGGACACTGCTGATATTTTGCAAGAAATAAGAACTAAGTGGATTAGAACTGGACCAGTTGAGAAAGAACTTAATGACAAAATAGAAGAGGATTTCAAATCTATTTTGGATACTTTCTACCAAGCTCGTAAAGTATTTTTTGAAGAGCAAAATCGAATTATCGATGAAAGAATCTTCAAGTACAATGAACTTATTAGAAAAGGCGAGGAGCTACAAAGCCGTACTGATTGGGACGAGGCGTTTTTGGATCTTAAAAACATGCAGACTGAGTGGAAAATCATTGGAGATATTCCACCTAAAGTATTGAAAGTACTTTACAAAAACTTCAAGAAACCTACCTCGCTTTTCTATGATAGATATTGCAGGTCTAAAGGTATTGTGCCAAAACGTAGAGTTGACCCTAGAATTGAGGCTCAAATGAAGATGGTGAAGGAAGTTGAGAAACTTGCTGAATCGGAAGATATGATTTCTGCCACAAACAGGGCTAAGTATCTATTGAATGAATGGAAAACCATTAGAGTTCCTGCTCATTTGGCCGACAGAAATGTGGCTGAGCGATTCAGGGCTGCGTGTGATAAAATATTTGAATTAAGTTACTTGTTTAAAGTAATTGCCCGTAAGTATCCAACTTTCAATTTCTTGAGTGATAAGCAAAAAGACCTCACGAAATACAGAGAAATGGAAAGTATCGTGAAGCGTGCAAGAACAGATTTGGAAGATTTGATTCACAGTTATGATGGACAGAGTTCAGGTTATGAAATGGATCAAATGATGCAATCAAATCTGAAGACTCAGAAAAGAAAACTTCTTATGAAAGAAGTGATATTGGAAGAGTTGAGACAGAAGGTCGCGATGTTATAATGTGAGATAATGATTAAGAAAGTGGTAGATTTGAATTCTTCAATTCTATCACTTTTTGTTTTTAAGATTAGCTGTTTATTGCCAAAAGAGAATAAATTAGAGTAAGTATGAAAAGAGTTGCCGTCATGCAACCGTATTTTTTGCCTTATATTGGTTATTTTCAGTTGATTAATGCTGTTGATGAGTTCATTATTTATGATAATATTCAGTTTTCTAAGAAAGGTTGGTTTCATAGAAATAGATTACTTCAGAATGGCAAAGATGAGTATTTTACGCTTCCTTTAAAAAAAGATTCAGACTATTTAGATGTTAGAGATAGGTTTTTAAGTGAAGGCTGGGAGTCCGAGAAAGATAAGATTTTAAGAAAAATTAAAGAAAATTACCGCAAAGCTCCAAATTTTGAGGTGGCTTTTCCTCTTATTGAGGAAATTTTTAGTTTTAAAAATACCAACCTTTTTGAGTTTTCATTTAATTCTCTGAAAACACTTTGTAACTGGCTTGAGATAACAACTGCTTTCACTATTTCTTCTAGCTTAGCTATTGATCATGAAACTTTGCGAGGAGAGTCAAAAGTAATGGCATTGTGTAAGGTGATAAATGCTACCCATTATGTCAATCCAATAGGCGGTCTAGAACTTTATAACAGAATGAATTTTGAGAATAACAATCTAGAATTGAGTTTTATTAAATCAAAGCCCATTGTTTATCAGCAATTTAATGAAAGCTTTGTGCCTTGGTTGTCGATTTTGGACTTAATGATGTTTAATGGTAAAGACCAAATAAAACTTTGGTTGAATGAATTTGATGTAATTAGAAATTGAATATGAATAAGAAAACCAACGTTTTGGTGTTTCCTTGCGGTGCAGAAAGTGCATTAGAAATCCATATAGCTTTAAAGGACGTTATGAATTTCAGACTAGTAGGGGCTTCTGGAAGAGAGGATCATGGAAGGATGGTTTATGAGAATTATTACGGTGGATTTCCAAATATTTCTGAGCCAAACTTTATTGAGGAGTTAAATATACTCATTGCAAATGAGTCGATAGACCTAATAATGCCCACTCACGATACTGTGTTGGTGTTTATGGCCAAGAATGCAGATAAAATAAATACAAAAATAGCAGTTCCTGGCCTCAAACAAGCCGAAATTTGTCGTAGCAAAAAGAAAATTTATGATTTATTCAGGGATTTTGATTTTTGCCCTACTGTTTATCCGTCTATTTCTGAGGTTAAAGAATATCCAGTTTATGTAAAACTTGATGAAGGGCAGGGAAGCAAAGGAGCCTTTATTCTGCGTGAACGAAAACAATTTGACGAATTAAAAGATCCTGAAAATTATGTAATTACGGAGTTTTTGCCAGGGGAAGAATTAACGATTGATTGTTTTACAGACCGTCACGGAAATTTGCAGTTTGTAGGGCCAAGAATAAGAAAGAGAGTGTTTGATGGCGTTTGTGTAAATAGCATTACTGTGGATGCTACCGATGAGATAAAAGCCATTGGGAAAATTGTATCCGACCAGATTGGCATTCGAGGCTCATGGTACTTCCAATTAAAACGGGATGCAAATGGAAAATACAAATTGCTTGAGGCCTCTAATAAAATTGCGGGCAACATGAATGTCTTTCGAGGCTTAGGCGTTAACTTTCCTATGCTTACAGTGTATGATTATTTAGATTATGACGTGCAAGTTTTTTCAAATGATTATATACTTGAAGGAGAAAGAGCACTTTTGAGCAGATACATTGCCTATTTCGAATTCGATACAATTTACATTGATTTTGATGATACGATTACCAAAAACGACAAGGTAAACGCCAATGTAATGATGTTTCTATATCATCAAAAAACGAAAGGCAGAATATTAAAATTAATCACAAAGCACAAATCTGATATTTTCCAAACTTTAGAGAATCTCGCTATTCATAAAGCAATTTTTGATGAGATTATTCACCTAAAAATGGAAGATGAGAAATACAAATTTATAAAAGAAACCGAGCGTGTGATTTTTATAGATAATGCATATGGTGAAAGACTTGCTGTAAAAAAGCATTTGAATATTCCAGTCTTTGATGTGGACGCATTGCCCACATTGATTGACTGGAAAGAATAATATTTTAGTTTGGAAAGCATAAAAAAAGGAGAGCGTTGGCTCACCTTTTTTATTGTTGATGTCTTTATATCAGTCTTTTGTAAACTCTCCGGACACTTTGATGGTTACGTCGTCGCTCAATGTAGCACCCGAAGTTCCAACACCAAAAGCAATACGATTTACTTTTCCTGATGCTGTAATTCCCATCATTTGTTTTTTGCTTCTTGGGTTTTCAACAGGTCCTTTTATAATTGCCGTTAAAACCATTGGCTTTGTTACGCCATGGATAGTTAAGTTTCCAGAAATCGTATAATTCTGACCTTTTCCTTTTTTGATTTTAGTGCTTTTGAAAGTTACTGCTGAAAACTTAGCTGCATCGAAGAAATCAGGGCTTTTAAGGTGT
>JAIPAJ010000086.1 GCA_021740125.1 Leadbetterella sp.
TTCTGTTTTTATTATTTCTTCTTTCTGTGTACTTTGATCATATCGGCGTGGGCCAATATTCTTCCACAATGCTCACAAATGATAATTTTTTGCTTATCCATAATGTCAGCCTGACGTTGTGGTGGAACCACATTGAAACAACCTCCACATGCACCTCTATCAACTGCTACTACCGCCAAACCGTTCTTAGCACCTCCTCTTATTCTTACATAAGCTTTCAGAAGTCTGTCTTCAACCTTTTTAGATTGCTTCTCAGATTGCTTAATCAATTTCTCCTCTTCGTCTTGACTATCAGAAACCAATTTATCAAGCTCTTGACGCTTTTGCTCCAAAACCTCTGATCTTTTATCTTTTGAGCCATTGGTATCCTCAATTTCTTTTTCTTTAACGCTTATTTTGTATTCAGCCTCTTTGATTCTTTTCTCAGATAATTGAATTTCCAATTCTTGCAATTCCAATTCTTTAGAAATAGCATCAAACTCACGGTTGTTACGCACATTCATTTGCTGATCCTTATATTTGATTATAAGCTTCTCCGCATCTTTTTTATTCTGAACATGACGCTCGATTTCTTCTTTGAGTGCATTTATCTCCACCTGAAATTTACCAATTCTGGTTTCGATTCCAATCACCTCGTCCTCAAGGTCTTTAACCTCTTCTGGCAAATCGCCACGAAGTTTTCTCAATTGATCTAATCTTGAATCAATTTCTTGTAATTCCAAAAGTGTAACCAGCTTGTCTGCTATTGTAATCTCCATATACTTAAGAATGTAAAAAGAACACCTCTTTTAATGATAATATTTAATTGGATTCGTATCTATTTCCGATAAATAGGACGCAAAATTAGTGAATTTTTTTGAAATTATTTCTACAATTAAATCTTTTGTGTATACTTCGCTCTCAAAATGTCCAATATCTGCTATCATTATCTCATTTTCGGCATCAAAAAACTCATGATACTTATAATCTCCCGTTACAAAAGCATCAGCACCTTGCCTTTTGGCATCAGCTAAAAGAAAACTTCCAACTCCACCACACACCGCCACTTTCTTAATTTTTTCAGTTTTTGTTTCGGTAAAACGAATAACATTCAATTTCATACTCTTTTTCAGGTATGCTAAAAACTCAGATTTAGTCATAGACTCCGGTAAATCCCCGATGGCCCCGGAACCCACACCTTGGTTATCGTTTTCTATTTTGTGTAAAAAATGAGCCACTTCTTCATACACATGATGGGCCCGCATGGTTTGTAAAATCTTGTCTTTCAGGTAAGCAGGAAAAACCACTTCCAAACGATTTTCCTCTACTTCCTCATATTGTCCTTTTTTCCCAACTACAGGATTGGCAAAAGCATTCGGCTTGAAACTCTGGATTCCATCCACTTTGAAACTACAATTGGAATAATTACCAATTTGACCAGCTCCAACTGCATAAAAAGCATCCTGAAGTCTGGGCGTGTTTTCTTTTGGACAAAAAACTGTGAGTTTCATCAAAGTATTTGACTTAGGTTTCAGAATACTCACATTTTGAAGATTAAGTTTTTCAGCTATTTTGAAATTAACGCCATTCGTAACATTGTCCAAATTGGTATGAATGGCATAAATAGCAATATCATTTTTAATGGCCTTTATTACAGATTTTTCTATGTAGTTTTTGCCATTGAGTTTTTTCAAACCTCTGAAAATCAGTGGATGGTGGGCTATAATAAGATTGCATTTCTTAACAATAGCCTCCTCCATAACCTCCAAAGTCACATCCAAGCTTACCAAAACATTGGTAATTTCTGCATTAGCATCACCCACAATTAGGCCGCAATTGTCATACTCTTCCTGATAACTCAGTGGAGCTATCTTTTCTAAATAATCTGTAAGTTCTTTTATTGTCATTTCAAAAGATTTAAATGGGCAAGATAAATTTACAAGTATAATTTGGCAATCCGGCTTGTTAAGGCATTTATCCAAACTAAACCCATACTATTTCTATTCATTTTTTCAACAAACATTTTTTTTTCTTTTACAGCAATTATCTCCAATTCCAATAAGATTTTCGGTTATCTAGCCAGTACCAACAAATTACGTTTCTTGGCTTAAAAGATTCGCTTTCGAGGTTTATAAAATATAGAATTTTATCTAGTTTTTCTCTCTTTTTGCTTCCCAAAGCTAGGCTTCTAATTTTCTTTTTTTTGTTTTGAGCTATCACCTACAGATTGAAAATCCTAAACTATTTAGCATAGACCGAGCTTCGCCTGCAATGTTCGTACTCCCGTACTCCATTGACTATCGGAACATCCCGAAGAACGAAATTAATGTTTTTTAGGGTAGCCGATTGTATTTCAAAATTAATTTATACAATTACCAACATAGGCATTAAATACCGAATTACTCGTTGCCTTTGTACTAAAGCCTGGCTCTAAGGTTACGCTATTTTGTGCTCTATAATCAATTCTAGATTGGGTTGATACCATACTTTTACCCAAAATTGTAGCTCCCGAGAAGATTTGCGTCGTTCCCGATAGGATGGGCTGCGTAATAACAAGCGGCAAGGCAGCAGGCACAACCGTGATTTCGTTTGAAGCATCTGATACTTGGCACGTCCCTGATGGCGTTACACATGTGGCGGTGAAGGTGGTTGCCTCCGTAGGCGAAATAGTTATCAAATCCTCTGTTTGTCCATTCGACCACGTAAGTATTCCGGCCGCACAGCTACCACTCAAAACAGCCGATTGACCCGAGCAAATGGTTATTGGCGAAGCTGTTGTATCTGAATTTACCTTACCAATGATTGTTGGTGTTGTTGGTTTCGCAGTGATGGTTAACATAACAGGGATACGTGTACTTGGACAGCTGCTTTGGCACTCTGATTGGGCATAAAATGTATAAGTACCGGGCAAGGTTTTGTTGGGCACATAACTTGTACCGCTTGCTAATTTACCTGTTTTTGCGGTGCTTCCATCCCACCACGTTACGGTAGGTGTAGGCGAAGAACCTACACCAGTTGTTACCTTAACCGAAAAACCTGAAATACAAAGTGGGTCGGCACCTCCATTATCATTTCCTACTAACTCCCACACGCCTGTTGGGTTTGAACCAAGCAAGCTGTTGAACGACTGATAAGGCGAAAAAGTGCCCGATGCAGGTAAACTGCTAAGTGCGGCACCGCCTACTTTAAAAGTTTGAGTAATAACGCCAGCGTAATTTCCTCCATAGAAACCCGAAGGTATCAGTGTTACTAAGGTACCATTAGGGCTTTTAATACGGATACTCATTTCGCTCAACCAAGGACTTCCTCCACGATGTGCCACTCCACATGAATTTGAGTAATCACCGTCTTTCTTTTCCCATGTAACCCCAATTTCAACTGCCGTTAAACTACCGACTAAGTCACTAATAGTAACTGTTGGATTTGGACCACTTTGATAATCTCCGTCATAACCGACTGTTCCACCTGTGTAGTTTACTAGGCTTGTTCCTCCAATTGGGCAAGTGGCTGTACTTACTGATAATGCTGAAATTGGTTGTCCCTCGCAAACAGTAACATTGATAGGAGAATTTGGAGGCGAGCTTGTTTCCGAAAATACATTTAAAGTATCAGGGTTTGAATAAAACACACACCCTACAACAGTGGCTTTAAGGCGATAAATACCCGAAGTTTTTGCCGTATAGGTTGATGATGTTGCCCCTGAAATATTCTCTGAGTTTTTTTGCCAATTATAAATTCCACCAACAATAGTTGTGCTTGAAAGTAAAAGGCTATCACCCAGACAAATGGCACGAATTTCATTAGGAATAATACCCAATGTATTTTCAATGAGTTTTATATATAAGGTATCTGACGAAACTATACAACTACTAATGGGGTGTTGTACCGAAACAACGTATTTCCCTGCACTTGTTACTGTGTATCTGTTGTTATTACTGCTCGGCAATGTTAGGTTATCTTTTTTCCAAACGTAGGTCATACCTTGTAAAGATGTAGTTTCTAACAAAACACTTCCACCCTCGCAAAGCAAAGTAGAAGTTGCAGAAGTAATTGGCAAAACAGAAGGAATAATATTAACCGAAATAGGCGTTGATTCGATGGAACAACCATAGCGTGTGGCTTCTAATTTATACAAACCACTTTCGTTTACTTGCAACGAATCTGCACCCGAACCAATAGTAACTCCATTTTTTTTCCATGAATAGTTAACACCCGTCAAAGGATTACTTCTTATTACAACGCTTTCGCCATTACAAAGTGCTACGGGACTTGATGGAGTTAAGGTTAATGAGGTATTCATTTCTTCAATCGTCAAAACCTGCGAAGCGACAGCACATGAACTATCGATTTTTGAAACGATAACTCTGTATTCTCCACCTTGCGTTGCCGTTAACGTAGCTTGATTAATACCAACATTTACACCATTTCTTTGCCAATGATATTTTACCCCTGAAATAACGGGTGCATTAATTGTTACAGTTGAGTTTACACAAATAATAGGTGACGTTGTAGTGGTGATATTAATTGTTGTAGGAATTACGCCAACATTAACCGTTTGTGTATTGGTACTTCCACACGCAGATGTTGTTACAATTGCATAATAACTTCCTGATTGATTTACAGTTAATGTATTGGTATTATTACCTACAAAACTTGTTCCATTTTTCCATTGAAAAAGAGCTGATGAATTACTTGGAAGAGAAAGCACTTGGCTTTCTCCTGTACATAATACAACATTACCCGTCGGAGTTAATACCAAATCAAGACCTGTAACCGTCGTAGCTGACGAAACAACACTCGTACAACCTTCCTTCATTATGGTTACGCTATAAGAACCTATTCTATCAACCACATAACTATTGGTCGATAGATTCGGAATAACTACCCCGTCTTTAGTCCAGCTGTAAGTTACACCCGAAACCAGCGGAGCAGTCAAGGTAAAAGAATCATTACATAAGGTAGCAGGCGTTCTTGGGCTTGTTATTGTAAAGCCACTAAGAGGCATAGCCTGAATAGATACCACGTTAGAACTCTGGGTACAACCGTTGGCAGTGATAGCTACAAAATAATTCCCTGTTGCCGTTGCCGTATAGGTTGAAGATTCCGCTCCTGTAATTTGGGTATTTCCGTTATACCACTTATACGTTGCATCAGATACCACCGCCGCTGTTAACACTTGTGAACTACTACTATTGCAAAGTGTAATACTGCCAAGAGGTGTAACCGAAGCTGTAAAACCAGAACACGTGACGGCACGTAATAAATTGATTCTTCCAGACCCTAACTGACCAACATAACTTGAATTTTGGGCATTAATATTATCAGCCGTCGTTTTCATTACGTCTATAATCTGATTGTTATTTAACGTTGGCATTACCGACCAAATAAACGCCAAAGCACCAGCCGTTAAAGGAGAGGCCATTGATGTTCCTGAATAGGTATCGTATGAACCAAAAGGAACGGTACTGTATATAGACGAACCTGGTGCACAAATATCAACCCACGAACCGTAATTTGAGAAATAGCTTAACGCATCTGTGTTGGTTGTACTTGCAACAGCCACAACATTATTATAAGCCGATGGATAATGAAGACTGTTTGTTGAAGAATTACCAGCTGCTGCCACTAGAATAGCACCCAAACTGGCAGCATCGTTCATTACTTGTTGACCTGTAAGCGAATAACCTGCTCCACCCCATGACATATTAATAATCTTTGCTCCGTGTGTAGCCGCCCACGTTACCCCTTCAAAACCATGCGTAATATAGCCCGGAGAGTTAGATGCACGAATACCCATTATTTTCGCTTTATTTAAGCCAATAGAAGCAATACCGATACCATTGTCTGAAACAGCACCAACAATACCCGCCACGTGAGTTCCGTGGTCATAAGATAATGAAGGGGGCGTTGGGTCATTGTCGTTATCTACCATGTCCCAGCCAGGAACAACGTTTTCAGCCAAGTCTGGGTGATTAATTTCTACGGCATCGTCAACAATAGCAACTGTGATAGAAACATTTCCTTTAGTAATATCCCACGCTTCTGGAGCTTTTAACTTCCCTAAATGATATTGTGAACTATAATTTGGGTCATTTGGGATATAAATTAGCTTAAAAACAGGAACGGGTTCAATGTATTCTATGTCAGCCCTATTTTTAAGATCTCCAACAAACTGTAAACTTTGGGTACTATCTGCTATTGAAACTCGGTAAGTTGATTGTAAAACTTTATCGGAAGAACTATAAAAAGGACGCTCAATACTTTTTATTCGCGTAGAAACAGTTAACAAAAAAGGAAGTTCCTCTGTAACATTGACTTGTTTACTTTTGGTGTCTGTTTTCTTACTTACTGTTTTTAATTTGATATAAAAATCAGTTTTTGAATATTGTGGAACATTTGTTTGTCCGAAAGCAATTGTATTAAACAAGAAGAAAAAAGTGATGTAAGTAACGATTATTTTCATAGAGTTATGGAAAATAAATAAATTTTTTGACAATATACGATTTAATATTTTTGACTGTATTTTTTTTCTTCAACCAGAATGTAATTCGTTTTAATAATAGCGTGGATGATTAAAATTTTAGTATGTTATATGATAATTTAGGCTAATAATAGAATGGGGAGTCTTCGAATTATTAACAGTATATTACCACAGAGGGCAGCACACCCGATAATAATTTACATACACAAATAAAACTACATTTTTTATTCTTACAAAACTCTAATGATTCGATTATTTGATTTCGATAAGTGCTTTTAAAAATACATTGCGAACGTCTGACCGCCCCGATCTATAACATCTAATGTGACAAAATGGGGTTTTGAACCATCTTTATTCTATAACCATCCCACTTAAATTCGGATATTCAAAAGAATTAATTTATCGAGTAAAACTTGGATATCACCCCAACGATGTTGAAACCACCGGAGAGCTTTCATCACTTCAAAAGCCTATAAATCAACAAAGTACTACGTTTTATCAGTTTTGGATATTCTTTGATGTTCATGGTTTCAGTAGGTGTATGTGCACCTGAGCCTGAGGCACCAAGGCCATCAAGACAGTCCAAATAATCTGCCACATAACTGATATCTCCTGCACCTCTTGAGCCGGGGTCACCTTCTTTTACGGCTCCCATTCCTAGGTCGATGCTCACTTGGCTCAGTATTTTCATAATGTTTCTATTGCCTTCGGTAGGTGGCATAGAGGGTATACCATCTTTAAATCTAATTTGAGCAGAGGTTTGTTTGAGGTTTTTCTTAACAATCTCTTGCATTTTCTGTCGGGCTACTATTTTTTGGTTTTCTGTCAAAAACCTCAAATCACCTGTTACAATCGTTCTTTTTGCCACAATATTGGTTTTGCCCAATGAAATGCCTTTGGCTTCGGTTTCGTCATAATTCACAAACGAACCTCCTATTATCTGCCCGGGATTAAAGGTCAAATGCTTTTCCTTGCTCAAAGTTTCTCTGAATTCGTTGAGAATTCTAGCAGTTTCATAAATAGAACCGTATCCCACATTATCGCTAAAAACCCCAGAGGAATGGGCTTGTTTACCCGTAACGATGAGTGTCCAGCCGCTTGCTCCTCTCCTAGCCGTGGTAGCTATTCCAAAACCAGCCGTAGTTTCATAGCCCAGAGCGACATCGCAAGCTTTAGCTCTTTCTATAAAGTCTGCTCTTGAAACCGAGGTTGGTTTTCCTGACTCTTCTTCATCTCCTGTAAAATATACCGTTATGTGTCTGTCTTCCAATAAATTGAGCTGATAAAGAGCTTTTAAAGATGCCAAAATCATCACATCTCCACCCTTCATGTCGTTCACACCTTGACCAGAAGCCGTGGAATCATTCACAATCGTAAAAGGGGAAAACTCCATCGATTTCTCGAAAACCGTATCCAAATGGCCTATCAAAAATAGTTTTTTACCATTGTTTCCTTTTCTAGTGGCCACAAAATGTCCCGCTCTGTTCATTGAATCTGGCAAAGAAACCCATTCAGTCTGAAAACCTATTTTGTCAAACTCTCTCTTGAAAATTTCTCCAACTTGCTTCACGCCTGCTTTATTGAGTGTGCCAGAATTGATATTGACGACTTCTTCTAATAATTTGAAGGTCTCGCTGTAATTGGCCTCCACCAGTTTTATCAGATCAGCTTCAGTTTTGTCTATTTTTTGAGAAAAACCTATGAAATTAATATTTAAAAGAATATATAGGAGTGTAAACCGTTTCATTTGTCAGAAGATGTTTGATTTAAAACTATAGAATCGTCTTTTATAAGTATCTTTTTGTCTTTATAAAGTACACCAATAGCCTTTTTGAAGGCCTTTTTACTCATTTCTAAAACTTCTTGTATTTCGATGGGATCAGAGCTGTCGCTCAAATTCAGCGTACCACCCGACTGTTGAAGCTTATCAAGTATAGCCTTTTGATTAGGCTCTAAGGTTTTTAAGAAACCTAAAGGCTGTAAAGAAATATCAATCTTGCCTTCATCTCTTATCAATTTCACATAGCCTTTGGTGGTATCGCCCCAAGCCAATCTACGGAATGTTTCATTTTCATAAACCAAACCTTTGTAAAGGTTATTTACGATTACATTATGACCCAATTCGGTCTTTTCAAACACCAACAAATCTACTTCTTGACCTTCATCCAAATCTACGCCATCCAAATTTTTGAAGTATTTATTCACTTTAGCTGAGGCCACTACTCGGTCGGTTTGGTCGTCGAGGTATAAATAAACTGGCACATACTGTCCTTTTTGTAACTTATGATTTTGTTCTTTGAATGGCACAAAAAGGTCTTTTTCCAAGCCCCAGTCTAGGAAAGCACCAAACTGAGTAGCTGCTACCACTTCAAGAATCGCAAACTGATTGAGCAGGATTAATGGCTTCAATGTGGTAGCGATAAGCCTATCTTCGGAGTCTCTGTAAATAAAGACCTCGATATTTTCGCCTATTTGGGCATTTTCAGGAATGTATTTGTGTGGCAAAAGCACATCACCGCCCTCTTTATCGCCCAAATACATGCCCACGCTTGTACCCCTTAATATCTGTAATGTATTGTATTTCCCTACTTCCATATTTTTTGTATTCGATGCTAAATTACAAAAAAAAGAGGATAGAGCCTTAATTATAGATGATTTGCGACTAAACTATTTAAATAGTATCAGTATAGCTCCTAAAAATGTTATAGCCATCACGAGCTTTCTAAAATGAACATCGTTAACCTTACCCACGAGTTTAAGTCCTACATAAAAACCTATCACTAATGCTGGTAAAACAATAAGGTCGAGTAGAAGAGTTTGTGTGTTCACGTTGTTCCAAAAAATAATTTGAAAAGGTAATTTGAAAAAATTAATTACCAAAAATATCCAGGCGGCGGTCCCGATGAAGGTGTTTTTATCCAGTTTTAAAGCCAAAAAATAAATATTCGAAATTGCTCCGGCCAAATTGCCCATCATCGTTACAAAACCGGCCAAGAGGCCCATGCCTGTACTAAACCATACTTTATTTGGGAAACTTGTATTCTTCGATCTTTCAGAATATACCATTATTACTACCGTCAAAACGATTATAATGGAAATGACTCTTTTAAATAGTTGCTCGTCGATTCCTTTTCCAAACCAAACACCACATAAAACCCCCACAACCATGGCAGGTATGAGTTTCCAAAAATATTTCCATTCCACATGTCTTTTATAAATAATGACAGCCAAGATATCAGCAAAGCATAAAAGGGGTAAAATAACCCCAGTAGAAGCTTTGCCACCAAATACAACTGCCATAAGGAGTACGTTGAGGACATCCAGTCCCTTTATACCAGCTTTAGAGAAACCGATAATAAAGGCCGCCAAGACCATAAAAACCCATTGTAAAATAGAGAAATCTAGGTTCATGTTAAAGGGTTAAAAAAATAGCCACCCAAAATTGAGCGGCTATTTTTCTTATTTTCTTCGAAAATTATTTTTTTCTAACTGAAACCGCAATTCTACGATTTTGAGATCTTCCTTCTTCTGTATCGTTAGATGCCACAGGATGTTTGTCTCCATATCCTTCAGATTCCAATCTTGCTGCATCCGTACCCAAGGCTACCAAAGCTGCTTTCACAGCGGAGGCTCTTTTCGATGATAACTCCAAATTAGATGCTGCAGCACCTACATTGTCAGTATAACCACCCAATTTGATGGCTACTGTTGGAAATGCCTTCAAAATTTCAGAGATATTGTTTACTTCTGAAAGTGAAGTTGAATCCAATTTATCACTACCAGTTTCAAAATTCAAGTTCACGAAATTGAACCAGTTTTCTTTACCCGCTACCGAATCTGGATTTTCGATAAACTTGATCAATTGGTCTTCAATACCACCTTGTGCAAATGAAAGATTAACACCCGTGGAAAGTTCTTTTGATAAAGTTTCAGTGGCAACAACCTCGGTAGCTGCCTCACCAAGCACTACTGTGCTTTTGTGTACAGCTATGTAAGGAGCAATAACTAAAGAAACGATTGACATCAATTTAATCAAAATGTTCATAGATGGTCCAGAAGTATCTTTGAATGGATCACCCACTGTATCACCTGTAACAGCTGCTTTGTGTGGCTCTGAACCTTTCTTGTACGTTTTCCCGTCTATCAATACACCTTTCTCAAAAGATTTTTTAGCGTTGTCCCAAGCTCCACCAGCATTTGATTGGAAAATTCCCATCAAAACGCCAGAAACCGTAACCCCAGCCAATAAACCTCCAAGAATCTCAGCTGAACTTGTAGTTTCAAAAACTCCTTTAAAACCAAAGCCTACCAAAACTGGCACCAAAAGAGCGATAGCTCCTGGTAGTATCATTTGTTTGATAGATGCTTTTGTAGAAATCTCCACGCATTTTTCATATTCTGGCTGAGCTTTGTATTCCATAATTCCAGGAATTTCTCTAAACTGACGACGAACTTCGTTCACCATTTCCATGGCTGCTTTACCCACAGCAGAAATACACAATGCACTGAATATAAATGGAATCATACCACCCACAAATAAACCAGCCAAAACAGGAGCCTTGTAAATATCTATAGCAGAAATACCTGAAATACCCACAAAGGCGGCAAATAAAGCCAATGAAGTTAGAGCCGCCGAAGCAATAGCGAATCCTTTACCTGTGGCAGCTGTTGTGTTGCCTACAGCATCCAAATTATCCGTTCTTTCACGAACTTCAGGTGGCAATTGAGACATCTCAGCAATACCGCCAGCGTTGTCAGCAATTGGACCGAAAGCATCAATTGCTAACTGCATAGCTGTTGTAGCCATCATACCTGCTGCTGCGATAGAAACACCATAAATACCTGCAAAAGCATAAGAGAAAATAATACCAGCAGCCAATACCAAAATAGGCAATACGGTAGATTCCATACCTACTGCCAAACCACCAATGATGTTTGTAGCATGACCAGTTCCTGATTTTTGAACAATCGAATCAACTGGTCTTTTGCCCATTGCAGTATAATATTCTGTGATGATAGACATCAAAGTACCTACTATTAAACCTACAACAATGGCATAAAATACATCCATTGAAGTGAATTCAAATCCTCTCAAATTAAGTGTTTCTGGCAAAATTTCTTTCACTAAGAAATAAGAAGCTACCAATGTGATAACAATTGACAACCAGTTTCCTAAGTTCAAAGCGTTCTGAACTGAATCTGTTTCGTTTTTAACTCTTACAAAGAAGGTACTTACCATTGAAGCCAACAAACCTACACCAGCAATAAGCATTGGAAGTAAAACTGGTGAAAAACCACCGTAATTATCAGTAACACTGATTTCTTGTCCCAAAACCATCGTAGCCAAAATAGTAGCCACATAAGAACCGAACAAGTCAGCTCCCATACCCGCAACGTCACCCACGTTATCCCCTACATTATCTGCAATTGTTGCTGGGTTTCTAACGTCGTCTTCTGGAATTCCTGCCTCCACTTTACCTACCAAGTCGGCACCCACGTCAGCAGCTTTGGTATAGATACCACCACCCACACGAGCAAACAATGCAATAGACTCAGCACCCAAAGAGAAACCAGCCAATACCTCGATAGCTTGTCTCATACCTTCAGAAGTTAATCCTTGGCCTTGAGCAAAAATATTGTAAAAAGCTATAAACAAACCGCCTAAACCTAAAATAGCCAAACCAGCAACACCCATACCCATTACGGAACCGCCCGTAAATGAAACATTTAGAGCTTTAGCTAATGAAGTACGAGCAGCGTGAGCCGTTCTAACGTTGGCTTTGGTTGCTACTTTCATACCTACATAACCTGCGAAGGCAGAAAAAATAGCTCCTATCAAAAATGCTATGGCTATTATTGGGGAAGAATGAATTGGATTTTCTGGCGTGCCTTTGTCCATACCCAACCAAGCCAATACGATGGCTGTAGGAATAGCAAACATGGCTAATACTCTCCATTCTGCTTTTAAGAAAGCTATGGCACCATCTGCAATGTAACCAGACAATCTCTGCATGTTTTCGTCTCCAGCTTCTTGGCGAGATACCCAACTGAACTTCCAAGCTGTGTACAACAATCCAATGACCCCGAATAATGGAACCAAATAAACAATTGAATTCATATAATAACGGTTTAAATTAAGAATTTTAAATAAAAAAATTTGGCAAATTTAAGACGAGATAGATACACCAAACAAGTAAAACACAATTAAATCTAAAAAAATAAAAATTTAAGTCAATTATTTGAGGCATAGAATGCCCACAAAAGTAGAGATTAAAAGCAATTCCCAATCTGAGCTTGGAAAACATTGCCTTTTTCGGCCACAAAACCTGGGCTTAAAAGGATACTTTCTGAAGCCCGATAAATGACATTTGAAACAGGCTGAATTTTCTGCACTGAAATTAAATCTTTGGCAAAAATATTTTGGTTAGAATTTGCCAAAAGAACTCCATTCACCAATTTATCTTCTGTTGCCCTAATGAATTTGAAGTTTGTAGGTGAAGGTACAGGGCAATTCCAGTTTTGGTAACAAACCGCAGTTATATTCAGGTTTGATTTCAAATTTCGAATAATAATTCCAGCATTTATTTCACTTGTACTCCACAAAACCGGACCAGAGCAACCCGTGGCAATCAACACATAATCAACAGAATCACAAATACTTACAGGAGAAATATGTGGAGCATTGACCGAAATCTGATATGAGAATAACTGATTATTTTCATTTTGTCCGGTCACTGAAAATTGATTTTGGGTGTTTTTCGAAAACTGTATATCGGAAGAATTGGCAATTTCCTCTGCTTGAGGAATGGTAATGGAAACATTCTCGAACGGAAATCCATAAATCTCAGGCGTGCTATTTACCAATATTTCTGCCTTTTGTCTAGGCGATGGACACAGTCCTGTACATTGAGATTGGGCATAAAAATAATTAAAGCCAAGTGGCAAATTACTTCTAACCAATTCCTCAGAATTTGAAAGCATATTTCCACCAATACTTGCATCCCACCAGGTGGTTGTTTGGACAGCCATTCGAGCATTTGTAAAAACTTTAACACCAAAACCTGACACGCACAAAGGGTCCAAAAGCGAATTATCCAAAGGCAATAATTTCCAAACACCGTTTGGAATTTCACCAATCATGGAGGAAAAGGAGGTTTCTGGAGAAAAACTTCCTGAGACTGGTATAATACCTACATTAGGTCCATTGTTTTTAAAAACCATGGTAACCACACCACTGCTGGTTAATCCTCTAGCATAAGTGCCTTCTAACAATAAATCATATAAATGCCCAGCAGGCGACAACAATTTAAAGCCTATTTCTTCATTATAGGGTATGCCTCCACCATCAGCAATTCCACAGGAATTGACTCCTCCGCCATCTTTTTTTTGCCAGGTAATGCTTACCTCCAAGGAATCTATAAGCCCGACTGCTTCAGTCATCGTTACTGAAATATCTGATCCCGACTGTTCAAATCCGTCAAAACCTACCGTAGGTCCGCTATAAGTTTTATAGTAAAATTCGGGGAAATCGCAGATAGGAGATGTTGCGAAAAGCGTATTTAGTTTCCCAGAACAATAATTATCCTCCAAATTATTAACCGATGGACTCAGTGACTGATCAACATTGTACACCAAAGGCTTAGATTCTATGG
>JAIPAJ010000087.1 GCA_021740125.1 Leadbetterella sp.
CAGGCTATGGGTTTGGTTTTGGAATGGAAAATGTAAACGGAAAATATCCTGATCGATCGGGCAAAATGAAAGATGCAGGTGGCTATGGAGCTTCATTGAAAGACGATTATAGATTTTTCTATGGAACTGATATCGGCATGTCAGGCAGAGGGGAGGCAATTGCTCGTGAAGATAACTATTGCGAAATAGATCCTAACGTAGTGGATAAATACGGAATTCCTGTGTTGAGATTTAACTACAAATGGAGCGAGCATGAAATAAAGCAAGCCAAACACATGCAAGATACTTTTGAAGAGATTATCCATGCCTTAGGCGGAATAGCTAACGGAACAAAGCCAGGAGCTGATACCAATTATGGATTAGCAGCACCTGGTAGAATCATCCATGAGGTAGGAACTGTAAGGATGGGCAATGATCCGTCCAAGTCGGCATTGAACAAAAACTGTCAAGCCCATGATGTCAAAAATTTGTTTGTAGTAGATGGAGGGCCTTTTGTATCTCAAGCCGACAAAAACCCTACTTGGACAATTTTGGCCTTGTCACTAAGAGCTTCGGAGTTTATTATGAAAGAAGTTAAAGCCAAGAGTTTATAATCATTCTTACGTCTAAAAACATTAAAAAATGAATAGGAGAGATATTTTAAAGAATATTGGATTAGGTACTGCAGGTGTGATAGTTAGTGGAGAAGCTATCGGGCAAGTAAAGCCAAAAACCAGCCCAGTAAAAGAAATACCTGAGGCACAAGGCGGAAAGCTTCGTGACGAAATAATTCACGATAATAAGCTAAAAGCCTCCAAGTTTTTTACGGCAGCTGAAATGGCAACCATTACAGTATTAGCAGATATTATAATTCCAGCAGATAAAACTTCGGGCAGTGCAAGCCAAGCTGGAGTGCCCGCATTTATTGAATTCATTGTGAAGGACATGCCACACCACCAAACACCCATGAGAGGTGGTTTGATGTGGTTAGACAACGAATCAAAAAAGATGTTTTCTAAAAAATTTGTCGCTCTTAGTGCAGCTGACAGACTTAAAATTGTGGATTTGGTGGCGTTTCCCAATAAAGCGAAAAAGGAGCATTCGCAAGGCGTAAGCTTTTTTAATTTAATGAGAAATCTTACAGCGACAGGTTTTTTTACATCAGAAATGGGTGTGAAAGACCTTGGTTACTTGGGCAATACCCCCAACAAATGGGACGGCGTACCGCAGGATGTTTTAGATCAATATAATCTTAGCTATAAAGAATGGGAAAAGCATACAGCAAAATAATCGGCTATGCTTTTTTATTTTTAAGTTTTTTAGATGTCTATTCACAAGCAGACTCCACGATTTTGCTTGATGAAACGGTGGTTAAGGGATTTGAAACCAATCAAAGTATATTAAAAACAGGAGCTTCGGTAAACAAAATTTCTTTCAAAGACATTGAAAGATTTGGTAATACGAATCCGGTAGAGGTCTTAAATGCACAAGCTGGAGTTCGCCTCGAGGAACGTTCACCAGGAAGTTATAGAATTGCGATAAGAGGTAGTTCTTTGCGTTCACCTTTTGGGGTAAGAAACGTAAAAGTCTATTGGAACAACATACCGATTTCTGATGGAAATGGTCAAAGCTATTTCAATCAGTTGGATATCAATAGTATAGGGAATATTGAAATACTGAAAGGTCCGTCAGGAAGTATCTACGGGGCAGGTATTGGCGGTGTGATTAGTCTCCAAACAAAAAATGCTTTGCCGGGTCATCATATAAGTTCGGGCATTCATGTTGGTAGTTTTGGTACAAGAAATACCTTAATTTCTTATCAAAACGGTAGTTCTAAAAACAACTTGTTTTTGAATTTTTCCAGTAATATTTCTGAAGGTTACAGAGACCATTCAGCATTGGACAGAAAGACACTTAACTTAAGTAATACCTTCTTTCTTGCAAAGCATACCATTAGTTTATTTGGCCTTCTTTCAGATATAGATTATCTTACCCCAGGCGGCTTAACCTTAGCCCAAATGGAAGCCAATCGAAAAGCTGCAAGGCCAAAGACGCCAGCAACTCCTGGTGCCGCAGAACAAAAGGCTGGAATAAGGCAAAAAATTGGCGTTTTTGGGGTTTCAGATGAATGGGATTTGAAAAATAATTGGGCTTTAAATTCAGCTATTTTTTTTACCACAAATAATTTGGAGAATCCTTTTATTACCAATTTCGAAGAGAGAAAAGAGCATACAGAAGGTTATCGATTGGTATTGTCCAAAAAGTTTAATCAAGCTAGGCTTTGGTTAGGTACTGAAGGCTTACAGACCTTTTCTATTTTCGATGTCTTTGATAATAATTTTGGAGAAAAAGCAGCAGCAAGGTATACAGATGAAATAGGGTCGAGTCAAAATTCCATTTTTTTACAAGGTCAATGGACGCTACCCAATGATTTTGTTTTAACTTCTGGTATTAGCTTTAATGCTCAAAATTATGATTTTTTAAGAATACCGATTCTAGCATCTATTAGTAAAATTGATATTTCTGATAAACCTGTTGTGCCTTTTTCTCCAAGAATATCATTATTGAAAAGTTTTGGTGATAAAAATTCTATTTTTATAAATTTTAGTAATGGTTTTTCATCTCCAACTGCACAAGAATTGGTTTCTTCAGTTCAAAATTCACCGAATTTTGAACTCTTAAAAGCAGAAAAAGGACTTAATAAAGAACTCGGCTATAAGCATGTTTCGACCGGGTTTTGGAATTCTGAGCTTGTATTTTTTCAGCAAAACATTAAAAATGGCTTAGTAAGAAATCTTACATCTGGAGGAAATGAGTACTTTTTAAATACAGGGGCAATATTGCAAAACGGAATTGAATTTTCTAACCATTTTGGATTGGTTAGATCTAATACCTCCAAATTTATAAAAGCGGCTAATTTAGGTTTAAATTTAGTTTACAACGACTTCGTTTATAAAACATTCAAGTCTGGCACCAATGATTTTAGTAATAAAGAATTGCCTGGCGTGTCAAAGTATAATGGTTTTTTGAAATTAGATATTATACAACAAAAGGGTTTTTTTATAAATTATGATATGAATTATCTATCGAAAATGCCTTTGAATGACGCCAACACGGTATTTTCTGAGGATGTGATTTTGTCACAAATTCGTGGTGGATTTTCTCAGAACTTTGGCAAAGTTGGTTTGAAAGTTTACGTAGGAATAGACAATCTTTTCGAAGAAGATTATTCTTCTGGTTATGATTTCAATGCCTTCGGTAATCGGTTTTACAATCCATCTCCACCCAGAAACTTCAATGGCGGAGTAAAGTTGGATTTTAGATTTTAGTTAGGCGTTTTATAATACTTCGTATTTATGGATGCCATTCCGAGACAAATCGAGATACAAGGTCATAGAGGTTGTAGAGGTCTTATGCCAGAAAATACCATTGCTGGATTTATTAAAGCCATTGATTTAGGGGTTGATACTTTAGAACTCGATGTGGTGGTTTCGAAAGATCGAAAATTGGTGGTTTCACATGAGCCTCATTTTAATCCGTACATTTCTACAGCTCCAAACGGGAAAATATTAAAATCCAATCAAGATACTAATTTGTTTGAGATGGACTACGATGAAATCAGAAAGTATGATGTAGGTCAAAAAGGAAATCCCGATTTTCCAGAACAATACAAATTTAAATCACATAAACCGCTTCTTTCTGAGGTCTTTCAAGTCGTTTCTGATTATCAATCTACTCGAAATAGCCGGCCAGTTTCTTATAATATAGAAATAAAAAGCCTTGTTGATGAATATCATAAAACACAACCGACTGCTGAAGAATTTGTTGATTTATTATTGTTAGAAATATATAATGCTTTGAATATCAATAAAATTACTTTTCAAAGCTTTGATTTTAATGTATTGCGGTATTTAGATTTGAGACGAGAGAATAAAAGAAAATACAGTATTTCTGTGCTTATCGAATCCGAAGATAATAACGAAATTGATTTCAATCTTGAAAAACTCAGATTTAAACCCGATATTTGGAGTCCAAATTTCAGAGTTTTGTCTCATGAAAAGGTGGAGTATTTGCATAGTTTAGGTATTAAAGTAATTCCATGGACAGTAAATACCGAAGCAGAAATGGACAAAATATATGCATATGGCTGTGATGGATTAATTACTGATTATCCAAACAGAGCCATAAAATACATCAAAAAATAAGTTTTATTTTGAGCTTAATTACAGAGGTAGTAGGATTTTTTATCAAAAGACGCAAGTCTCGTATAGAGCATTTCAAAATGTTTCCGGTAGAGACCCAGAGCGAGCAATTTTTTAGTTTGATTGACCGAGCCAAGTTTACTGAATTTGGTCTAAAATATGGTTTTTCAAGCATCACTTCTATCAAAGATTTTCAGGAAAGGGTGCCAGTAGTGACTTATGAAGAGCATTATCCATGGATTGAGCGGGTAATGAGAGGTGAAAAGAATATTATTTGGCCTTCAGAAATCAACTGGTTCTCTAAATCTTCAGGCACTACAAATGCCCGTAGCAAGTTTATTCCTGTTTCTGAAGAATCGCTTGAAGAATGTAATTACAGAGGAGGTAAGGATTTGCTTACTCTTTATTTTGATAATAAAATAGATTCACAACTGTTTGAAGGGAAAAGTGTATCCATCGGTGGTTCATTACATCCAAATCCCTTCAATACACCCTCCATGACAGGTGATATTTCGGCAATAATTACCCGCAATATGCCCAAATGGGCTGAGATGTTCCGGATTCCACCTCCAGAGATTGCCTTATTAGAAAAATGGGAGGATAAAATGGAGCTTATGATAGATATTTGCTCCAAGGAAAACGTTACAGGAATATTTGGTGTGCCAACTTGGGCCGTAGTATTGATTGAAAGTATCATGGAACGTATGGGTGCAAAAAATGCCTTGGAGGTTTGGCCTAATTTTGAAGTTTTCTTTCATGGTGCGGTTTCTTTTACCCCATATAGGTCATTATTTAGTGACAGACTTTTTCCAAGCAACAAAGTTAATTATTTTGAAAGTTATAATGCTTCTGAAGGCTTTTTTGCTATTCAGGATGATTTTGCATTACAAGATCAAATGCTACTGATGTTAGATTATGGAGTATTCTATGAGTTTCTTCCTGTGGAAGAATGGGAGAATGAATTTCCAAAATCGCTCACATTAGACGAGGTAGAGTTGGAGAAAAGCTATGCAATGGTAATTTCTACCAATGGCGGTTTGTGGAGGTACAAGATCGGAGATACGGTTAAGTTTACCTCAAAATATCCATTCAGAATAAAAATTACAGGTCGTACCAAGCATTTTATCAATGCGTTTGGAGAAGAGCTGATGGTAGAAAATGCTGATCAGGCACTTACAGAAGCCGCTAATGATGCCCAGGTAGATTTAAAAGAGTATACAGCGGGCCCAATTTATATGGAGAGTGACGCTAAAGGTGGGCATGAATGGATAATTGAATGCTCTAAAATTCCAAAGAATCAGGAACGCTTTATAGAAATTTTGGATAAGAAGTTAAGAGAAGTAAATTCTGACTATGATGCTAAACGTCAGAATGATATTGCATTGGGAAAACCGCTAGTACATTTTGTTAAAACTGGGGTTTTTTATAAATGGATGGAAAGTAAAGGGAAATTGGGTGGTCAGCACAAAGTGCCCCGTCTTAGTAATTCAAGAGAGTTTTTGGATGAGGTTCTAGCCATTTTAAAAGCATAAAATATTATGAAAGTTATCGTAATAGGTTCAACTGGACTTATTGGTTCTGAATTGTTAAAACTGCTTGAAAAAGATCCTTCTTTTACTAAGATCACTGCTTTGGTCAGAAAAAAGACAAATTTGGTTAGTTCCAAAGTACTAGAAATGGAGGTTGACTTTGGAAGTTTACCAGCAGTATTATTTGAAAAGCAAGATGTAGTTTTTTGTTGCTTGGGTACAACCATAAAAAAGGCAGGAAGCAAAGAAGCTTTCAGGAAAGTGGACTATGAATATCCTTTATTGACAGCCAAAATAGCTAAAGAAAAAGGTGTGGAGAAATTTGCCATTGTTACTGCCATGGGATCAAATCCACAATCTAAAATTTTCTATAATAATGTAAAAGGCGATATAGAAAATGCTTTAAAAAACATCAATTTTGGTAGTCTCGGTATTTTCAGGCCATCAATGTTGTTAGGTGACAGGTCAGAGGTCAGAACGGGAGAACGTATTGGTCAAGTTATAATGAAGCTATTTTCATGGGCAATTCCAAAAAACTATAAAGCGATTCAGGCTAAATCAGTTGCCATAGCGATGGTAAACTTCGCAAAAAGGAAACAAAAAGGGAATATCATTATTGAGAATGGGGAAATGCTTTAATCCCACTTGAAATTGGAACTGAGCAAATCGTCATCATTTTTTTTTGGTCTGTCAAAATGCTCTTCTTCTGAATTTCTAAATTGAGTAAAATCTACATGAGGCATCAATTCTGACTTTATATGATCTACAGTTTCTTGTAGTGCTTCTACTACTTTATCAAAGTCTTCTTTGTAAATAAACAATTTACTTTTTTCGAACACGAATTCACCATCTTTTAGAAATCTTCGGCTTTCTGTTACTGTGAGGTAGTAGTCGTTGGAGCGAGTAGCTCTAACATCAAAAAAATACGTTCTTTTTCCTGCCTTTATTCTCTTGGAATAAATCTTTTCTTGCTCTTCTCTTTCCACTTGTAGTTTTATTATGGGTTGTTTGATTTCCAAAAATAGGTTTTTATTGGCTCAAATAAAAAAAAATCAACTAAAAATAGTGTCAAAATACCTGAAAAAACATAAATAAATAAATAAAATTTTGTACTTTGTGGATAAGATTATTCAAAAGTATCGCTCTAAGACAATAAAATCTAAATAAATCTATTCATTTTGCAAATATGGATTTGAGGAAAAATAGTATTCTAAATTACATTTCATTCACTTTTTTTTTCTTGCTTTTATCAGTAAATCTAAAAGCACAAAAGGTTGAAATCGGGAAGGAATTCAAAGGTAAGAGCTCGTATTATGGGAAAAAATTTAGTGGAAGAAAAACTGCTAGTGGCGAACGTTTAAACAATAGGGATTTTACTTGTGCACATAAGTTTTTTCCCTTTGGTACTATGATTGAGGTCGAGAACCCCATAACCAAGCAATGGATCGTAGTAAGAGTAAATGACAGAGGACCTTTCACAAAAGGTAGAGTATTGGACTTGACTTACGAAGCTGCCAAAACAATTGGACTTCTTCAGAAAGGAATCATGAATGTCAATGCGAAAATAGTAGGAATTGATGGAGAAATCATGTTATTTAGGGACGGAAGTACGGAGGATAATTTTCAAGAAATCTTTGCAAAAGATAGCACGCAATTGAATGTGCCTTATTTGCCCGAAACTTCAGCCAAGAAAAAGAAGAATTAAAATGCAGAAATTAGATTTATCTAAAATAAGGGAATACGGCAATCTTGATTTTTTATCAAAACAACTGGTAGAAGGATTTATTACAGGCCTTCATAAATCACCATTTCATGGATTTTCTGTGGAGTTTGCAGAGCATAGGTTGTACAATTCTGGCGAAAGTACCCGACACATAGACTGGAAGGTTTTCGGGAAAACTGACAAGCTTTTTGTTAAGCGTTTCGAAGAAGAAACCAATCTCAGATGTCACCTTTTAGTAGATGTTTCCTCCTCAATGTATTATCCAATCAAGAATAATGGTAAGCTCAACTTCTCAGTTTTGGCAGCTGGAACATTGGCCAATATGCTTCAACGTCAACGTGATGCCGTAAGTTTGGTTACATTTTCTGATAAAATTGAAACACACACCGAGTGCAAGTCTACGACTACACACATCATGAAGATTTATCAAGAATTGGAGAAAGTATTAAACCGTAAGCACGAATTGCAAAAAACCTCAGTTGTTGAAACTTTACATGAAATTGCAGATAAAATACATACTAGGTCATTGGTGGTTATTCTCAGCGATATGTTTGAAAACATGGACGATATGGACAAGATTTTTTCGGCCATGCAGCACCTTAAACACAATAAACATGAGGTTTTGTTATTTCACGTTACCGACAAAAAAACAGAGCTGGACTTTGATTTTGAGGAAAGGCCTTATGAATTTGTGGATTTAGAATCTGGCGAAAAAGTGAAGATTCAGCCTTCTCAAGTTAAGGAAAAATACATGGCTGTTTTGGAGGATTTTCATCACGAGCTTAAAATTAAGTGTGGCCAATACAAAATTGATTATATAGAAGTAGATATCGAACAAGGTTTTGACCAAATACTGTCATCTTTTTTGGCTAAGAGAGCAAAAATGAGGTGATTCATCATTTTTCACCATCTGTAATATCAAAATAGCCAATCATAAATTTTCTATAGCATCATAATCAAAGTTGCCTCTATTTTTGGACAAAAAACAAAATATAAGCATGTTACTTACTACTACTCCCAGCATTGAAGGTCGAACAATTGTGGAATATAAGGCCATCGTTACAGGCGAAACTATTATCGGAGCCAATATTTTCAAAGATTTTTTAGCGGGTATCAGAGACATCGTAGGTGGTAGATCAGGATCTTATGAGCGAGTGCTTAGAGAGGCTAAAGACACCGCCATGTCTGAAATGATTGATCGTGCTCGTCGATATGGTGCAGATGCCATAGTAGGTATCGACCTTGATTACGAAACTGTGGGAAAAAACAGTGGAATGCTGATGGTTTCGGCCTCAGGTACTGCTGTGAAACTGAATTAATGTCTTTTATTTCAAGCGTCTAATCATTTCCATACATGCCCTTGCGTTGTGGTAAGGGCATTTCCACATTCCTACTTTATCCATATTTGTGAGGGCCTCGCCATTGGCATTTACACCCCAGTACCATTCCCCAGTCTTTGAAACAAGGTTTTTCTTTATGAAATTCCAAGATTTTATAGCTTGGTAAAAGTAATTTTGGTCTTTGGTTATTTGATAACTGTTGTAAAAACCTACCATGGCCTCAGCTTGTGGCCACCAGTCTTTTTGAGTTTTTAGGTGCTCATTTTCTGTTTCATAAAACATTCCTCCGTCTGCGTCAATGCCTTTTTGGGCAGCATCACTCAAGCCTATAGAAAAAGGTTTTATTTTCGCTATCCATCGTTTATCATGTAATACTTCTGCCGATTCGAGTAATAACCAAGAGGCTTCTATGTCATGGCCGTATGAGATTATTTCAGAGCGTGGCTGCCAATCATCCGTTAAAAAGAGAATTTGAGTTTGAGTTTTTTTGTCAATGATATGTTCTATAAAATTGTTCAAGAGTCCATATAGTTGCTTTTTAAGGAATGGATCTTTCCAAACTCTGTAAAGGTTGGTATAAGGCTCAATGATGTGCAGGTGGGTATTCATTGATTTTTTTTGATCTGTTTTACCTTGTGTTATCACTTTGTCATCGGTCAGCTGCCAATTTTCTGTTGCAACTTCAAAATAACCCCCATTTTTTTTGTCAAATCCATGTTTTTCTATGAGTTTGAAGAGTTCGATGGCAGAGTTTAGAGCGGCCTTATCGCCAAATGCTCGGTAATATTCCGAAAGCCCATAAAGCATAAAACCTTGGCCATATATCTGCTTGTGTTTCTCCTTTGGGTTTCCAAGATAATCCACCGACCAATAGCCACCTCCATTTTTCTTATCCCAGAAATATTTCATTAAATATGAATAGGCTCTTTGGGCCATCATTTTGTACTCGGGCTTTGGATTATGCATAAAAGCCGCAGAAAAAGTCCATAAGATTCTGCTATTCAAAACCAAGCCTTTGTCAGCTTTTGGATATTTCACATCATTGCCATCTATTTTTCCTATAAAGCCTCCGTTTTCTTGGTCTATAGAATTTCTTATCCAATAAGATAAAATATTTTCTAATTCTGTTCTCATTTCAGTTCTAAACTGCTCTTTGGATAAGAATAAGGAGTCTTTTTCTTTTGAACTATAAAAAAATTCTTCATTGGATAACCAGCCTGCCCTAGCATTTAATCCATAAGAAAAGGCTACCAAAAATATTATACAGAAATTTATTTTCATTGATATTAAACGGTCTAAAAACCAATAATTCATAAAATGTTTTATTTTTCGATGATTAATGCTGGCAAGGCTTTTTGTTTATACAAATCATTAAACCTTACTATCTCCTCTTTAATTATTTTATCCAGGCTATCCTTTTGCTTGTTCCATACATTCTGTAAATCATCTAATCTTGTTTTTGTTCCGAGGGTTAAAGCTGGATTGTGACTATCAGCTCGAGATTTTAAATCTAAAAATTCTGCATTGAGTCTATTAGGAAAATTAATAACATCCTGAAAAGTCTCTTGCTTTGATGATATTACGTTATTCTCCCAATCATTAATTTTTTTCAAAATTTCCTTTCCTTGGTCCAATATTTCCGTGAATTCTTTTTTCTCTTTCAAAAGTGCCATATAGCTTTCCAATTGAGCTTTGACTTTTCGCATATTTATCACCGATTGATGAATTTCTGCAACATTTGACTCAATTTGAGAAAGAAATTTTTCTTGTGCTTCAAAATCAGCAGCTGTAGCTTTTAACCTCGGATCAGGTAGTATTATAGCTTCGGTCAAAGAAGTGTCTTTTCCAGCGATTAACTTAATTTTGAAGGTATTAGGAGCAACCAATGAGCCTCTGTAATCACCATTTACGAATACTTTACTGATTCCAACTACACTTTCCTTTCTTAAGTCCCAGAATGTTCTATTCAAGCCTTTTTTGCTTGGAATCACTTGCTTTTCGGCTGGTCCGCCTTCATATTTTACAAATAATTTATCCTTTTGATTGTCCAAAGTTCTTATAGCCTTTCCACTCAAATCGGTTATTTCGATTACTACTTTCGAGCTATCCATGTTTTCTGGGAGGAAATAATCTAAAATTACACCGGTCGAAGGGTTTTGTCCCAATCCTGGAATTGGTTCTGGAACTGCCGGTGCGTCGAGTTTTACGGTATTCTTAGGCTTGAAGATTCGTGTTTTAGAATTTTTGTCTAAACTTCCCGCTTGTTGAATTGGCGATAAATCATCTAAAATCCAAAAAGCTCTACCAGCGGTTGCAGCTATTAAATCATTATCTTGTATGGCTAAGTCTGTGATGGGTACTACAGGCAAGTTTAATTGCAACTTCTGCCAATTGTCACCATTATTGAAAGATACATAAAATCCAAGTTCGGTGCCACAATACAAAAGACCTTTTATTTTTTGGTCTTCACGAACCACTTTGGCAAAATCGTTGGTTTCAATTCCTTTTATGATTTTTGTCCAGGTTTGTCCAAAGTCTGTGGTTCGATAAATGATTGGTGTGAAGTCATTAAATCTGTATTTAGTGGCTACAATGTATGCAGTGGAGGCACTGTGAGGCGAGACCTCAATGCTATGAATTAAGCATTCATCCAAGTCTTTTGGCGTGACGTTTTGCCAGCTTTTTCCATCATCTTGGGTTACATGCACTAGACCGCAGTCGCTACCAGTCCACAATACACCTGGTTTGTGAGGGGAAACTGCAATGTATTGCAAGGTATTGTACACTTCACCTCCAGCCCCTTCACTTGTGTATGGGCCTCCTCCGTCCTCTTGTTTACTTTTTTCATTTCTTGTTAAGTCACCACTTATTTCGTTCCAAGATATTCCGTTGTCACTACTTTTTAATACCACATTACCCCCGTGATAAATGGTGCCATTCTCAAAAGGAGACGCTACAATAGGAGCATTCCAATTAAATCTATATTTTTGGGTATTGGGTTTTACTCCCAAACCAATATGTGGATAAGCCATTACATCTTTTGTAGCTCCAGTTTTTATATCTAAAACTTCAATATTTCCTTGATAGCATCCACCATATATATATTGTGGCTCGGCTGGATTATCAAAAGATATGTAGGCAGACTCACAGCCTGGGCCAATAAACCAATCTTGCCATCCAATTCCACCACTGGTGGTCCTTGAAGCAATACCCAAAGAGGTGTTGTCTTGCTGGCCACCATAAACATTGTAGGGGAATTTTTTATCTGTGATCACCCTATAAAATTGTGCAGTAGGTTGATTTTGTTGGGAACTCCAGCTTCTCCCACCATTAAAAGATATATTAGCCCCTCCATCGTTGGCATTTATCATGTTTTGATTGTTGTTTGGATTTATCCAAACATCATGATTGTCCCCATGGGGAACAGCAACAGGTGCAAAATTTCGACCTCCATCAATTGACTTTAAAAATGGTGCATTCATCACATATACAACCTCAGGGTTTATTGGGTCAGCAAAAATTTCAATATAATACCAAGCCCTTGCAATGGTAATCCTTTGTTTAGAAGTTTGAGTCCAAGTTTTGCCAGCGTCATCGCTTCTATAAACGCCTGCTTTATCTCCCTCCGCTTCAATATTGGCAAAGACCCGATTAGAGTTTGCTCTTGACACAGATATAGCAGATTTACCAAATGCTTTAGGCAATCCGTCGTTTAATTTTTTCCATGTTTCACCGCCATCGTCAGATTTGTATATTGCACTTCCAGGCCCTCCACTTTCTACCTTCCACGGGTATCTACGGTGCTCCCACATAGATGTATATAGTATTCTGGGATTATTCATGTCCATGCTTAAATCTGCACAACCCGTGTTAGCATTTACATAAAAAACCTTTTTCCAGGTTTTTTCTCCATCGGTTGTTTTATAAATACCTCTATCTTCGTTTGGCCCATGAAGAGCACCTTGAGCTGCCACGTATACTTCATCGGGATTTTGTGGATGAATTCTTACCGCCGAAATATGTTTGGTTGGTGTTAAGCCTATATTTTTCCATGTTTTTCCTGCATCAGTAGATTTGTAAATTCCATCGCCATGTGAAGTCATAACTCCTCTTACAGCATGTTCGCCCATACCCACATATAAAACGTTTGGGTCAGATTCAGCAACCGAAATAACGCCTACCGAGCCAGTTTTTATTTGCCCATCTGAAATGTTTTTCCATGAAATACCTGCATCTTCCGTCTTCCAAATGCCTCCTCCGGTACTGCCAAAATAATAAACCAAGGGATTTTGCCTGACACCGGTTGCAGTAACGCTTCTTCCACCTCGAAAGGGTCCTATATTACGCCATTTTAATCCTTTATATAAATCGGCATCAAAATTATTAACCTCAATCTGGGGTAAAATGGGGCCGCTTGCCTTAGTTTTTTTTTGACCAAAACTTGAAAGAGAAAAAGCAAAAAGACACAAGAAAAGTAAGTAGTTTTTCATGTAAGGTTTATAGGGTTTAATTATTAAATAAAAGTATGCTATTTTTTCAAATGCTGGAAGTTGATAAAATATTTTTTTTCTTTTGTCTCAATTTCTAAGTTTTTCAGGTTTGCAATTTTAAACACAATCACTGGTTCAATATTTTTGAAAAACTTGAATAATGTTCAAATACAATGAAAAAAAGATTTTGTTTTTATAATGTGATGTTCTTTTTAAAAACCCTAGTTTTTTGGCTGTTAATTGCCACAATCAATTGATTATTAATTATTTTTAAGTCTTTGACGTCACCTTTTACACCCAAACTCGAATGATAAGTAAAATTGCCTTTTTTGTCATTTATAAAAACTTGCACATAATTGGCATCAATATTTCCGAGTCTTACCCGGCCTTTCGATTGGTTTCCTCCAAAAATCAAATCCTGAAATCCATCTTCATTGATGTCTGTGTTTTCGATGGCATAAATGGGTGCAAACTGGGCTTGGATAGGCAAGGTCTGTATTGTGAAAGTACCTTTGTCATTCTTGAGATATACGGATTCCAAGGTAGTTATTTCAAGTTTTTTTATTTCTTTATCTTTAAATTCTGCCAAGACTTCGTCTATTGTGGCGGTAGAATAAGCTTCGTGGCTTATGTATTTCTTTTTAAGGCTAACTATTTGATCTGAGATTTCATCACGGCTGTAGGCGGGGTAATTTTTACCTTGTGTATAATAGGCCAAGATGGGGTCAATTTTGCCATTTTCGTCAAAATCTTGATAAAAAAG
>JAIPAJ010000088.1 GCA_021740125.1 Leadbetterella sp.
CCCCAAAAAGTAATTCTGTCAATTTTGTCTTGATGTTTTAAAAAGACTTTAAAAAGCTCCTCATATTTCTGAGCCAAAGTAGTTTGAACCGAATCTGGCAATTCTTTTGGATAAGGATTCATTTTCGGACTATTCTCGAAATTCTGATTGACATCTGCTCCCTTTAAATCCCAAGGATTAGGCAAAACGATAAGATCCAGCTCCGTAAAAGCTACTTTTAAACCCAAAGCAGCGTATTCTATAATCGCATCTTCAATATTTTTAGTGTTCAAACTGTTGATGCTCCAATGCCCCTGAATTCCCACACCGTCTATTTTTGTGCCGGATGCTTTCAGTTTTTTGATCATTTCTATAGTTGCCTTGCGTTTGGTAGGTTGCTCATTGTTGTAATCATTATAATACAATTCCGCTTTCGGGTCTGCTTTTGCCGCTAAATCAAAGGCCATTTTGATAAAGTCTTCACCCAGTAAATTATAAAAAATAGACTTACGAAAAGTACCATCGTCTTCAATGGCTTCATTTACCACATCCCAACTGTTGATTTTTCCCGCATATCTACCTGCCACAGTGTTTATATGATCCGTCATAAACAATTTCAACGAATCTGCGGACTTTATTTTTCCAACAAAACGAGGCATTTGTGAATGCCAAACAAGGGTATGACCAACGATATACATATTGTTTTTCTGCCCATATTCAATAAATTTATCTCCCAAAAAGAAATCGTATCTGTTCCACTCAGGGTGAATGTTCATCGATTTCATGTGATTTTCGGGTGTAATTGCATTAAATTCTTTTTTAATGAGCTGATTGGCTTTTGCATCTTTTTCGAGAATATGCTCAGCTCCAAGAGCTGTACCAACAAGAAAGTCATTCTTGAATGCTTCTTTAAGTGAAGTGGGCTGATTTTGAGCAAAAGTGGCAGAAAATAGGCCAATAGAACAAATAAATAGCAGTTGGTATTTGAAATTTGAAGGTTTCATTGTTTAATTATCAAAGGTTTATCAATAAGGTTTTTTTCTTGTTCAGAAAATAAGCGTCAATTTAACACTTAATGTTTGAATAATTATATTTTTACATAAATTATTATTAGTTTTTTTTAATATTTCATAAACTGATTTTACTAATAATTTCGTAAATGTCTAATTATAAGTAATATATTTAAAAATTTTAACTTATCTGAATTAATTACTAAATCTCCATAATATATACTTAGTAATCAAATTTTAGAAAAAAAATGTTGTCTTTTTTTCTTTTTAAAAATGAGAGCCAAATTGAAATAATGAATAATTCAAGTCCAATTATGAAATAAGCTTTTAGAAATTCAATTAGAAGATTTTCTCAGCGATGAATTTCTAATGATTAATTTACCCTCCAACACGTGTGTTTTTCCTGATAATTCTGTCTTAAATTTAATAATATCCAATAAAATATTCATAGAAGTTTCGCCCATTGAAATCGGAAATTGATTAAAAACTGTAAGAGAGGGCTCAAAAAATTCAACAAGGGAATCGTCACCATAAGACACAAAAGCCAATGCTTCAGGAATTTTTATTCCTGCCGATTTTGCGATCGACATCATCTCTATTGAGTGGCTGTAAAATACTGTAAAAATAGCATCAGGCGGATTTTCTAAATTAATGAAATAATTAAAGGCTTCTTTGCTATCATTTTCAGAAATGTCAGAATAAACGATATAAGCTGGATTTATTTCCATACCAAAGTGTTGAAGAGCCGCCAAGTAACCTGCTAGTCTTTGGTTAGAAATATCCAAATCTTTAGGTCCCAACATGATGGCAATTTTGCGGCAGCCTTGGTTAAGCAAATGTTCCACCAAATCAAAACTACCTTTTACGTCTTGGCTCACGACTTTTGGAATTTCCAATTCGTCAAATACTCTATCAAACTGGACAACAGGTATTCCTTTTTTTATGGCGTTTTTAACATGATTTGAATCTAACATATTTTTGGTATGACTCATCAGAATACCATCAACTTTGAATGAAATGAGATTTTCAATATTCTTAATTTCAGTTTCATTCTTTTCGTCTGAATGGCAAACAATAATATTGTATTGTGACTTGTTCGCAATGTTTTGAATACCTGCCAACACTCTTGCGAAAAAGGGATGAACCACGTCAGGAAGAATGACCCCGATAATATTGGTTTTGCCATCGTGAAGACTTTTTGCCAAGAGATTTGGATGGTAATCCAATTCTTTGGCGGCTTCAAGTATCGCTTTTTTTGTTTCTGGATTTATATCAGTTTTATCGTTTAAGGCCCTAGAAACCGTAGAAATGGACACACCGAGATATTTCGCCACATCTTGAATAGTGGCATGGCTGTTCTTTTTTGGTTTTGCTTCTGAGTCAGGATAAACAAAGTGAATGGCACAATGTCTGCAATAGTATCTTTGTTTGCCTCTTATAAACCCTGCCCGCTTTAAGCCATCTACATTATCACATTTAATGCATTTCTTCATATGGTTATTGAACTATTTCAAGAAAGATTATTTCATTCCTTCAGACTAAATTTTCCTCATTTATTTTAATTTTTCAATATTTAGTTTGATTATTAAAATAAATATTAATGTTGATAGCTATCGGTAACCATTGCGGAAAGGATATAGATAGCTATTCGTTTTCAAATACGTGTCAAAAAGACACTTTTTATTGGAAATTCCAAATCATTAAATATAGATTTAAACAAATATATCATAGAATGACCAAAAGACAAACTGTCAAAAAATCATTTGTCATGTATTTTGTTGTATTATTTCAATATTTAACCATATTCAAAAATGAAAAAAAACTACCCATTAAACTATAGAATATCCTAATAACTGGGGAAATAGTTTTTGATTTTTTTTCATGGGAGTAAATCCCAATTCTGCAATTTAGAATTATGAGAATGGTAGTGTAATCTAAATTAAAGTTTATTTATTCACAAAATTTATAGAGAATTTTGGCTTAAGAAAAGTCTTTTAGTTTGAGAAATAAATAGAATAGTATCAGTCTAGTGTCCTCGTTTGTAGGACATTAGATTTTTTTTATTTCCTTTTGAAATCTTAAAAAATCTTTTAAATTTATACCAGATATAATCATATTAAATATAATTAAAAGCATAAAAAATTAGTTTAAACTCAACCTTTTAGTAGTATATTTATCCTTTGATAGTTATAAGCTATTTTCTCATTGAGAATTAAAAAGTGTTTTTTTTAGAAAAAAATGTGTTAAAATGACACGTTTTTTGTTTTAAAAAATCACTATTAACATAGATAGAAATAATCCTTTAAATGTTTTTTCAAATTTCGTTATGAAAAAATTTTCGATTTTAGTATTGATGCTAATTTTCCAACTTGGGTTTTCTCAAAAAACTCCTCTAAAACTTTGGTATAAGCAGCCATCAGGCAATACCTGGGAAAATGCTTTACCAATAGGTAATGGCCGATTGGGTGCAATGATTTATGGAAATGTAGAAAAGGAAATAATTCAACTCAACGAACACACAGTCTGGAGTGGCAGCCCCAACCGAAACGATAATCCTAAAGCTCTTGAGAATTTAGCCGAAATCAGAAAATTGATTTTTGAAGGCAACCACAAAGAGGCCGAAAAACTGGCTAATCAAGCCATTATCACCAAAACGTCACACGGCCAGAAATTTGAACCAGTTGGGAATCTTAACTTAGTCTTTGATGGACATGAAAACTTTACGAACTATTACAGAGAATTAGACATTGAAAAAGCCATCTCAAAAACTACCTATCAAGTAGGCGATGTGGTTTATATCCGTGAAGCCTTTGCTTCATTGGCTGATAGAGTAATTATTATGAAAATTTCTGCCAGTAAAACTGGAAGTTTGTCATTTAGTGCCAATATTTCTTCTCCACAAAAAAGAAAAACGATCGCAACCACACCAACCAAAGATTTAACCATTTCGGGAACAACAAGTGACCACGAAAGCGTAAAAGGAATGGTCGAGTTTAAGGGAATTACTCGAATAAAATTAGATGGTGGCACTCTTCAATCAACCGATACCTCTTTGATAGTGAAAGGAGCAAATTCTGCTACAATTTTCATTTCAATAGCTACTAATTTTATCGATTATCAAGATTTAAGTGGTGACGAAAACAAACGTGCCGCCGAATATTTAAACAAAGCCTACCCTAAAACGTACAATTCGTTACTAAACTCGCACACTTTAGCTTATCAAAGGTTATTTAATAGAGTAAAAATTGATTTAGGTGAAACCGATGCCGTAAAACTCTCGACTGACGAACGACTAAGAAATTTCAGAAATACCAATGACCCTCAAATGGTGGCTCTTTATTATCAATTTGGGCGGTATTTGCTCATTTCTTCCTCACAACCTGGTGGACAACCTGCCAATTTGCAAGGGATTTGGAATCATCGAATCAACCCTCCTTGGGATAGTAAATATACCATCAACATCAACGCCGAAATGAATTATTGGCCTGCCGAAAAGACCAACCTTTCGGAGCTGCACGAGCCTTTCTTGAAAATGGTGCAAGAACTTTCGGTGACTGGTCAGAAAACTGCCAAAGATATGTACGGTGCAAGAGGTTGGATGGCTCACCACAATACGGATATTTGGCGAGCTACGGGTGCGATTGATGGAGCATTTTGGGGAATGTGGACAGCTGGTGGTGGCTGGGTAAGCCAGCATTTGTGGGAACATTATCTGTACACGGGCGACCAAGCATTTTTGGCTTCGGCATATCCTGCACTCAAAGGAGCTGCACAATTTTATGCTGATTTCTTGATTCCACACCCACAAAAAAACAATTGGTTAGTCGTAAATCCTGGAAATTCTCCTGAAAACGCTCCTGCGGCACACGATGGTTCTTCGCTGGATGCGGGCGTTACGATGGATAATCAGATAGTTTTCGATGTGTTCAGCAAGGCAATCAGTGCCGCTCAGATTCTTAAAAAAGATGCTGCTTTTGTTGATTCTCTCAAAAAATTAAGGAATAAATTACCGCCAATGCACATCGGGCAACATAATCAATTGCAAGAATGGCTCGATGATATCGACGACCCTAAAGACCAACACCGCCATATTTCGCACCTTTATGGACTTTATCCATCGAATCAGATTTCGGCTTATCGCACACCCGAACTTTTTGAGGCTTCAAAAAACTCTCTGATTTACCGGGGTGATGTTTCGACGGGCTGGAGTATGGGCTGGAAAGTAAACTGGTGGGCAAAACTCCAAGACGGCAATCATGCTTATAAATTGATTCAAAATCAACTGACACCTATCGGCAACGAACGTGGTGCGGGTGGTACTTACAATAACCTTTTCGATGCTCACCCACCTTTTCAGATTGATGGAAACTTCGGCTGTTCTTCGGGCATTACAGAAATGTTGATGCAGAGTTCAGATGGTGCAGTGCATTTACTTCCTGCTTTGCCCGATGTTTGGCCTTCAGGTAAAATTTCGGGCTTGAAAGCAATCGGAGGTTTTGAAATCGTAGAAATGCAATGGAAAGATGCCAAATTGGTGAAACTGGTCGTAAAATCTAATCTCGGAGGAAATCTGAGATTACGTACACCAAACGATCTGAAGCAGACAAATGGCACAAAACTAAAAGATGCAAACGGCCAAAACTCCAATCAATTTTATAGTTTAGATGAAATAGCAAAACCTGTTATTTCAGAAAAAGCAACTTTAAAAGCACCAACTTTGGCAGTAACTAAATTGTACGATATTGCCACTTTAAAAGGACAAATTATCACCTTATCTCAATAAAAATTAACGAATAAAACAAAGATTTCAATGTTAAAAACAGTATCAAAAATTTGTACCATAATAGTATTGGTTTGTTTTGTAAAAATGGCTTCAGCACAAGTAACCCTTACAAACCCCATCTTAACAGGATTTTATCCCGACCCAAGCATCGTTAAAGTTGGTGCAGATTATTATTCTGTACATTCTACTTTTTCTTATTTCCCAGGTTTGCCTATTATGCACAGCCGTGATTTGAAAAACTGGAAACAAATTGGCAATGTAATTACCCGTCCATCACAAATGGATTTTATGGGTGAGCGTATGAGCCGTGGGCTTTTTGCTCCTGCCATCACTTATTACAAAGGTATTTACTACGTAACCTGTACCGATATTGACCACGACGGAAATTTTGTGGTAACAGCCTCTAACCCGGCCGGCCCCTGGAGCGACCCTGTAAAAATGCCACAAGTTCGTGGCATCGACCCATCGATTTATTTTGACGAAGCAACCGATAAAGCTTATGTGGTTTATAACAGTGATGCCCCTGATAATAAGCCACTTTACCCTGGCCACCGTACAGTGCAAATTTATGAGTTTGATTACAAAAACTTGAAAACGATTGGCGAGAAAAAGCAATTGATTAACGGCGGAGTAGATATTACCAAAAAACCAGTTTGGATTGAAGGTCCACATATTTTGAAACGCAACGATTGGTATATTTTATACTGTGCTGAAGGTGGAACATCGGTGAATCACTCGCAAGTGGCCTTGCGTAGCAAAGATATTTGGGGGCCGTATGTGCCTTATGAAGGAAATCCAGTATTAACGCAAAGAGGTTTACCCGCCGACCGTCCAAATCCAATTACTTCGGCTGGACACGCCCAATTTATTGAAGGACCAGACGGTAATTGGTACTCCATTTTCTTGGCCGTTCGCCCTTACGAAGGTGATTATTACAACACTGGTCGTGAAATGTTTATTGCTCCTCTTACTTGGGTGAACGATTGGCCAATGATTGAGCACGGCGAAAAAGCCATCGAATACAAATACAAAACCAATATCAAAGAAGTTAAACAGAAAGGTGCTTTACCTCAAAATGGCAATTTTTCTTATACCATGAAATTCGATAACGGCCTTGACCTTTCACTAATGCACTTGCGAACAATTGACAAAACTTCATTTAGCACCTCCAAGAAAAATGGTCTTTCACTAAACCTAAAGCCAGAAACAATTTCAGAGTTGGGTAATCCGTCTTTTGTAGCAAAACGCCAGCAACACATGTATTCAACAGCCGAAACCGAATTGAGTTTTTCGCCAAAAAATGAAAAGGAGAAGGCAGGTTTGGTGATTTATCAAGACGAAAGCCATTATTATTTCTTGGCAAAATCAATCAAAGATGGTAAAGATCAGGTAGAATTATACAAAAGTGTGCACCGCAAAAAAGATGTAGAATTGATAAATACCCTAGCTATTAGCAATGGAAAATTGAATTTAAAAATAACTTCAAAAGCCGATAAAGTTGATTTCGAGATTTCGGAAAATGGCAAAGACTACAAAATGATTGCCGAAAACTTAGATGGAAAACACTTATCAACCAAATTTTCAGGTGGTTTTATTGGAAATGTATATGCTATGTATGCTACTTCAAACGGTGAAAAATCGGAGAATATAGCATCATTTAAATATTTAAAATACAACGGAAACGACCCAGTTTTGAAATGAAAAGACTTTTAAATATTTGTTTATTGCTATTGATAGGTCAGATAGGGTTTGGGCAAGCAATGAACCCAATCATCCATGCAGATGTACCTGACATGTCTATGATTCGTGTTGGTAATATGTATTACATGAGTAGTACCACCATGCACATGAGTCCAGGTTTGCCGATTATGAGTTCAAAAGACTTGGTGAATTGGAAACTCGAAAGCTATTGTTATGACAGATTGGTAGAAAACGATGCTATGAACCTCACAAATGGTCAAAACACCTACGGTCGAGGCTCTTGGGCAAGTTGTTTGCGGTATCATAATGGCGAATTTACCGTGAGCACTTTTGCGGCTACTTCGGGCAAAACGCATATTTATACCTCAAAAAGTATCAAAGGTCCTTGGGAAGAAAAATCCTTTGCCCCTGCCTACCACGACCATACCATTTTCTTTGACGATGATGGTAAAGTATATATGATTTATGGTGCAGGCAAACTCAAAATTTTGGAATTAAAGCCAGATTTGAGTGGAAAAATGGAAGGTACAGAAGAAAAAACCTTGATTGAAAACGCTTCTGAGGCTGCCAATGCCCCTATTATGTTACAAGCCGAAGGCTCACAGCTTTTCAAAAAAGACGGCAAGTATTACCTTTTAAATATCGTTTGGCCACGTGGCGGAATGCGAACAGTGCTAATTCACCATGCCGATAAAATCACTGGGCCGTGGGAAGGAAAAATTGGCTTGCAAGATTTAGGCGTAGCACAAGGCGGCTTGATCGACATGCCAGATGGACGTTGGTTTTCCTATCTTTTCCGTGATAATGGTGGTGTGGGACGTATTCCATATTTGGTACCAGTTGAGTGGAAAGATGGCTGGCCAATTTTGGGTGAAAATGGTAAAGTACCTATGAGCCTAAACTTACCAGCTAATAAAAGTCTAATTCCAAATATTGTGAATTCTGATGAATTTACTCGAAAAAAAGGTGAGTCAGCTCTACCATTAGCTTGGCAGTGGAATCATAATCCTGATAATTCACTTTGGTCGGTTTCAGAACGAAAAGGTTTTCTTCGCTTAAAAACTGGCAGAACAGATACCTCATTCGTATCTGCCAAAAATACACTTACACAACGCACAATTGGCCCAGAAAGCACAGGTTCTATAGCACTTGATGTTTCAAAAATGAAAGATGGCGATATTGCTGGATTGGGTTTACTCCAAAAAAACTACGGTTTTGTAGGTTTGAAGAACGAAAACGGCATAAAATCTATCATCATGGTAAGTACCAAAGCTGGCAAAGCTGTTGAAAGGGAGAAAGTGCCAGTTTCACAAAACACCATTTACTTCAAAGCTGAATGTAATTTCAAAGACCAATCAGACCTTGCTAACTTCTTTTATAGTCTTGATGGAAAATCATGGACAAAAATCGGTCAGCCTTTGAAAATGCCTTATACCTTACCGCATTTTATGGGATACAGATTCAGCCTTTTCATTTACGCCACCAAAGAAATCGGCGGCTTTGCAGATTTCGATTATTTCCATATTGCAGATAAAGTTTCGATAAATTAAATCTTTTATATGAAAAGTACGGTTTTAAAATTCATTTTTTTTTACTTTTTGTTAAGCAATTCAAAAGCTCAAAATGAAACTCCAAAGCCAGTTTTGCCAATACCTACCGAAAATCAACTACGATGGCAGCAAATGGAGTATTACGGCTTTATTCATTACTCAGTAAATACTTATACCGACGAGGCTTGGGGTTTTGGAAACGAAGATCCCAAAATATTTAGTCCCGATAAATTAGATGTGAGACAATGGGCTCGTATCTGCAAAGAAGCAGGTATGAAAGGTGTGATTTTCACTGCAAAACACCACAGTGGTTTTTGTTTGTGGCCTTCAAAATACACCGATTATTCCGTAAAGAATGCTCCTTGGAAAAATGGGCAAGGCGATTTGGTGAAGGAACTGGCCGATGCATGTAAAGAATTCGGGCTAAAATTTGGCGTTTATCTTTCCCCTTGGGACAGAAATCACCCCGACTATGGCAAACCCGAATATATCACCTATTTCAGGAATCAATTGACTGAACTATTGACCAATTATGGTGAAATTTTTGAAGTTTGGTTTGATGGGGCCAATGGCGGCAATGGATTTTACGGTGGAGCCAATGAAAACCGTAAAATAGATGCTAAAACCTATTACGACTGGCAAAATACTTACAAATTAGTTCGTAAACTTCAACCCAATATTGTGATTTGGAATGACGGCGGCGACCGTGCCGATTTGCGTTGGGTAGGTACAGAGTCGGGTTATGTCGGCGAAACCAACTGGAGTTTGTTGAATGCCACAGGTGCTGTGCCAGAAGATATGCTCAGACATGGTGTAGAAAATGGTAATGCTTGGGTGCCTGGTGAGGTAAATACTTCTATTCGTCCAGAATGGTTTTATCATCCTAAAGAGGACAAAAAAGTAAAAACGCTGCCTCAATTGATGGATACCTACTACAATTCAGTAGGTAGAAACGGTACGCTTTTGCTAAATTTCCCAATTATGCCAAATGGTTTGATTCATGAAACAGACGAAAAAAATGTGCTAGATTTTGCGAAGGCAAGAAAAGAAGCTTTCGAGAAAAATATATTAAAAAATACAAAAATTCAAGCCAGCAATGTGCGGGCTAAAAGCAGCCAGTTTTCTGCCCAAAAAGCTATTGATAATGACGCAAAAACTTATTGGGCTACAGATGATGATCTTACAAGTGGCTCATTAACGGTAATTTTTACAAAACCAACTTCTTTCAATCGTTTTTTGGTACAAGAACCCATTCATTTGGGTCAGCGAGTAAAAGCTTTCACTTTGGAAGCCAATATTAATGGAAAATGGCAAAAAATAGCCATAGAAACCACCATTGGATACAAACGAATTTTGAGATTTAAAACTATTATAGCAACCCAAATCAGGCTAAATATTACGGATGCAAAGGCATGCCCGCTGATAAGTAATATGGAGGTTTACCAAGCTCCTATCATTTTAACGCCTCCAATGATCAGTCGCAACCAAAATGGTGATGTTCAAATCAGCCAAACTGATGCGGAATCTGAGGTTTATTATACTTTAGATGGAACAATTCCTAGCTCAAAATCAGCCAAGTATACTGCCGCTGTACCTACTGATTTAGGCAAAATTCAGGTTAAAGCCATTTCATTTAATCCTCAAAATAAGTTAAGGAGTGCTTTAGCTGAGGAATCTTTTGATATTGCTCGTAAAAATTGGACCATCGTAGCTGAGCAAGATAAAAATGCCTTGAAGGTTTTGGATGGAAACGAATATACTTCTTGGCAAAAACATAAAGCACCAACCGAACTAACCATCGATTTAGGTAAAGTGGAAAATTTAGTAGGATTTCGTTACCTCTCAGACCAAAATTGGTGGGCAGATGCCAGTATAATTTCACATTATCAGTTTTTTGTGTCAGACGATGGCAGCACTTGGAAGCTGATGAGCGAGGGCGAATTTTCCAATATCAAAAACAATCCCACCTGGCAAATCAAAATTTTTGAGGAGACCAAAGCCCGATTTATTAAACTGAAAGCCTTGAAAAACATTAAAGAAAACTCAAATTCAGGTTACGCAGAAATCGATATTTTAACAAAATAATTCAACCTTAAAACTCTAATAATAGAAAAGTTCTAAAGAGTCAGTCAAATATATTAATAAAGACTGTAAATTATTATTTTAAGTAAATTCCGTTCTTTTATTTAGTTTTTAATTCTTCTTTTTTTGGTTTGAATTTGTTAAAATACTTTTTTTTCTTCAGGAACTGATAGTAGATATTTTTTTTATGAATATAAATTTCCATAATAAAACAGAATATTTACATGAAGTTATTGTGCTAACAAACTTTATAGTTTTTTAATTGAAAATAGTCAAATTCAAAATTTTTCAAATAAAGTATCTCATTTTAAATAAAACTGTTTATTTGTTTGCAAAAGTTCTGTTGTTGGATAATCATATTTCTGAAAAATAAATAAACTTGGATAATCTAAGCCTGTCTAAGGATTTTGCGATGACCAACAGATGAAAATCTATTGCACATTTTTATTTTTAGGCTAAATATTTCAGGATTTGCCAAATGTCAGGTTGAATTGACCGAATTTAGAAACAAATAACCTTGTTTTTTAGATATGTGTACTAAGTGATGAAAAGTAATTTTGGTTTTGAATTGAAACTAGTAGCTTGCTAAAAGAATTTAGAGTTATTTTAAGTTCATTGGGTTATTTTAAATGTGGAACCTGTGTCTTCTCTTTTTTATTATTAAATGCCTGAAATAAGCATAATTTATTTAAAAGGAAATACATGATTATAAATAGTAAGAACTTTAATAGCCTACACCTTGTGATACATAAATAATGAAAATAAACAAATATGATCGTATATTTTAATCAAACTAAAACTGCAAAATTGAAGGAAATAGTGTTTTTAGAAGCTATAATAAACTCGACGATTATTCATTTAAAGAGTGGTGACGTTATAAAAGTAGGAAAGACACTTAAAAAGTTTGAAGGAGATTTTTTGCCAGGAAATTTTTTTAGAGTAAACCGCAAATGCATCGTTAATTTAGATTTGGTCAAAACAAAAAAGAAAAGAAACGGTCAGATATTCGTTAAAATTATGGGTAATCCTGAAATTCCTATATCTCGTAGAAGGATAGTTATTTTTGAAAATTTTCTAAAAAATATGAATAGGAGTTAATGGGATAATTGGTTTTGGTAAGGGGTTATTATTTGCCATTTGTGAAAGAAGTAATGTTTTGAAAGTTGTTGCAATTATTGATAACTTACAAATTTCCTAACAACAATTCTTATGCGTGCCAAATTCTTCCTGTTTTTCTCATCACATGAAGTTCTTTTTTTCCCAATTTTGTTTTTGTAAAGATTTCTTCAACAATTTGTTGTTGGTTATATTCTCCTTAAGAACCATTTGCTGTATTTTCCGGAAATCTGATCTAAGAAATGTAGGCACATTTTCTTTCAACTTATCGTTGCACAGTTTGAAGGCTCCACATCATATAAACCAACCCAGGAAAGAAGTTTAATCTCTCCAAAACAACCAAAGTCTAAAAGGTTTTTAATAACAACCAAATGATTTTCTAAGTAACATTACCTTTTGGGACGATTAAGAATAAATAGATAACCTCTGGATAGTAATAAGAAAATTACTTTTTCGAGATTTAATGGCCAACTGTATAGCAAGATTTCAAACAAAATATAGTTTTTGCCAAATACTAGGAGTGTATGGTTGATTATTTATATATCGAAATTTTGGTTGAAAAAGTACTTGGCTCCAAAGGCAAATTTACAGTTGAAATTATTTTGTTCTGTATAAAGCTGTAGCTTTTTCTTATGCATCGGCTATGGTTTTTTGGTGTAGGTATAAAAGTCGGAGTAAATATTTAGAGTAAAAACGAAACCTTCAAAACCAATATTTTGCCTCATTCTAAAACTCCCAAGGAAGTCACTAACAAATGAGATCTGTCGTTTATTTCTATTATGAGATGCGAATGTCAGTCAATTCCGAAGAAACCAAAAGTAGAAATTTGGTAACTTCTAAAAAAAGATATTTTTTAAACTTATGGTTAAAAAATACAATAATAATTCACAATTCAAGAATCATTTCGTTTTATTGCTGATTCAACTAGCAAGTGGCCTACTAAGACAAAATCTAAAGTTAATGTTTTTTTCGAGCTGGGGTCGCTTTAACTGTTATCACAATATTTTTTGTTGGACGATCGTCTTTTTGAGCTTTTTCTTTAAATTATTCTAACTTTTCAGAAAATTGATTCGTAGCTCACAATTACTATGATACTGTTATTTATTGGTTTTAAAAACTTTGCCGGTAAATAATAACCAATATACTGTTAGATATGTACTTATGTGTTGGACTGTTATTTTTTTTTAGAATCATATCTATAGTTTTGATCAAAAAAAAATATACAATCATGAAAATATCCTACCAATCGAGAGAAAAAGCAAGTGACTTTGATAATACAACTCTTGTTGCCGATATACCAAATTTTAGTCTCCCTAGAATATTTCCAGTAAATAAGGACCTCAGGCTTTTGTCATGTAATGATCTAAATTTTGACATGTATAAGTCAGTTTTCGGTTTCGGTTTAAATGCTAAGTCTATCTGGATTGAATTTCCTAAGACTACGAGGGGCAATTCCAATGAGTATTTTTTGATGGGTATTTCTTTTGACTATCTTAAAGTTGATTTTGAAGAACTAGATTTGATCCCTAGTTGTGAAATAAAAAATATAATTGATGTTCTATTAAACCAGAATGAACAACTTATAAAAATATTGGGCGAAGAATTTAAGAACTTTTTAAAGTCAATAACTTCGTCTGGACTAACCTCAAAGAATGTATCAACCTTTACTATAAAAGCTA
>JAIPAJ010000089.1 GCA_021740125.1 Leadbetterella sp.
TTATAATTATTCAGAGCCTTTTTGGGGAAAAAGATTGAATTTTAAACTGAATACCAACCATTCCATTCAGTTTTCAAAAAATGCTTTTTTATATCTGAGTGTTTTAGATGCACATTTGATCAACACCATTTATTTCAATAATCAACCTGGACAAGAGTTTTACAACAGTTTGCTAAATCTTCAAGAACAAGGCAATAATTTAAAGATTACTTTTGATCCACAATTTGTTTCTTCGCTGAATTCCAACTTCGTTTACAACAATCAAAATCCGAGTAAACCCTTATCATCTTCAAAGTTTTTTAGATTGTTTATTGAGTCTGGCGGCACAGTTTTGAATTTTTTAGATAACAAAGAGAGAATAAATTTAATAGAGAAAGTGTTTCCTTTAAAACAATCTGAAAACTCAATAGATAGCGTAAGAGCGTATTTTAGGTTTGTCAAATTAAATGCCGACTACAGAAGAAGTATTGGAATAAACGCCAAGAGTAGTTACGCTTACAGAATTAATTTAGGCCTTGCCAATCCTTACGGAAACAACCGATCGATGCCTTATGACAAGAACTTTTTTATTGGAGGAAGCAACAGTGTAAGAGCATGGGCTCCTAGGACTCTTGGAACAGGATCTTCTAAACCGGACACAACCGCCGCTGGCAACACCATACCACAGCCAGGAGATATCTTGCTCGAATCGAGCATTGAGTATAGAGTAAAAGTACTTCGATTTGCTGGTGATGTTCAATTAGCAGGTTTTATTGATGCAGGCAATGTTTGGAAATGGCACCAAACACCAGCTGCCGCCAAATTCGAAAAAGCAAATTTTGATTTTAGAAGATTTTATAAAGAAATTGCCGTTGGAACAGGCTTTGGTTTACGTTGGGATTTATCCTATTTCTTGTTTAGGTTCGACTGGGGCATAAAGGTTTTCGACCCCAGCAGAGACAGAGGTAGCCGTTTTGTACTAGATGATTTTTCTTTGAAAAGGAAACAACAATACGGACTCAACTGGAACTTTGGAATTGGCTATCCATTTTAAGCTTCATTTTTACTTTCCTCCCACGTATTTACAATTTCATTTTAAATTCTGATAATTAAAGGAATTTTAATACTGACATATTGTCATATTATTATTAATTTTGCATAATTTTTAAAAAACAGATTTTAGATGGTTGCCCAAAATATATTATTGAAAGAGGAAGAGAATATTGATGAGGCCAAGGTTTCAGTAAACGAACATGTAATTGGAACAAAAAAATTATATATTGAGAGCTACGGCTGCCAAATGAACTTTGCAGACAGCGAAGTGGTGGCATCTATATTGAGAACAAATGGCTATTCTACCACCTCAAATTTAGAGGAAGCAGATTTGGTTTTGCTTAATACTTGTGCCATCCGCGATAACGCTGAACAAAAAGTAAGGACAAGACTATCTTCGCTCAATAAAAACAAAAAATCAAATCCAAATCTTAAAATTGGCGTGTTGGGTTGTATGGCCGAACGTCTCAAAACCAAGTTTTTGGAGGAAGAAAAAATGGTGGATTTGGTAGTTGGCCCAGATGCTTATCGCGATCTGCCCAATTTATTAGAAGAGGTAGAAAGTGGGCACAAAGCGGTCAACGTTTTTCTTTCTAGAGAAGAAACCTATGCAGATATTTCTCCTATAAGATTAGACAGTAACGGTGTTTCTGCTTTTATATCCATTATGCGTGGATGCGACAATATGTGCAGTTTTTGTGTGGTTCCTTATACGCGAGGAAGAGAGCGTAGTCGCGATCCACATTCTATTTATAATGAAGCACTTGAGCTATTCGAAAAAGGATATAAAGAAGTAACTTTATTGGGTCAAAATGTCGATTCTTACAAATGGTTGAGCGAAACTGAGAAGTACAATTTTGCCAATTTATTAGAAAAAGTGGCCTTAATCAGCCCCGAATTGAGAGTTAGGTTTTCGACGTCTCATCCCAAAGATATCACCGACGAGGTTTTGTACACCATCAAAAAGTACGACAATATCTGTAATTACATACACTTACCTGCACAAAGCGGCAGTTCAAGGATATTGGGTTTGATGAACAGAACCTATACCCGCGAGTGGTATTTGGAGCGTATTCATAAAATCAGAGAGATTTTGGGTGAAGACTGCGGCGTGTCGCATGACATGATAGCGGGCTTTTGTACAGAAACCGAGGAAGATCATCAACAAACCTTGAGCCTCATGGATGAGGTAGTGTTTGACTATGGATACATGTTTTTTTATTCAGAAAGACCAGGTACGCCCGCTGCCAAAAACTTAAAAGACGATGTTTCTCTAGAAGACAAAAAACGCCGAGTAAACGAAATTATAGACAAGCAAAGACAACATTCTGCCATAAAAAATCAGATGTCTATCGGTAAAGTTTTTCGTGTATTGATTGAAGGAGAATCCAAGAAATCAAAAGCGGACTTTGCAGGAAGAAATGACCAAAGTAAAGTCATCGTTTTTCCAAGAAAAGCCTATAAGAAAGGCGATTATGTGAATGTTTTGGTAAATTCTTGTACCTCGGGTACGCTCATAGGTGAAATTGTAGACTAAAAATGATAAACTCAGCAGAAATACAAAATGCAAAAAACAGGTTTGGTGTCATCGGCAATGCCCCGCCGCTAAATTTTGCATTGAGTATAGCCATACAAGTAGCTCCAACCGACCTGACTGTCCTTATAAACGGTGAAAGTGGTAGTGGTAAAGAATCTTTTTCCAAAATAATTCATGGTCTGAGCCACCGCAAACTGGGGCCTTTTATAGCCATCAACTGCGGGGCTATTCCCGAAGGTACCATTGATTCTGAATTGTTTGGACACGTAAAAGGCTCTTTTACCGGAGCATTTGAGGAAAGAAAAGGCTATTTCGAAACTACCAATGGCGGTACGATTTTTTTAGACGAAATAGCCGAAATGCCACTGGGTACACAAGCCAGATTGCTCAGAATTTTGGAAAATGGCGAATATATTCCGGTGGGTTCGTCAAAAGTAAAGAAAACCAATGTGAGAGTGGTGGCTGCCACCAATGTTAACCTCCAAACAGCCATTGAAAAAGGTGAGTTTCGAGAGGATTTATATTACAGGCTCAACACCGTGCCTATCGTGGTGCCTCCATTGAGAGACAGAGGTTTTGACATTGAATTGCTTTTTATAAAATTTACCAGTGATTTTGCCGAAAGAAATAACATTCAGCCGGTTGATCTCACAGAAGAAGCCCGTGCCATGCTGAGAAGCTTTAGGTTTCCTGGAAATATTAGGCAATTGAAAAATATTGCGGAACAGATAACGATACTGGAAAACGACCGGGTAATCAATAGTCAGATTTTAGAGAAATATCTGCCTAAAAGCCAAAAATCAGGCTTGCCAGCTTTGTTGAATCCATCAGATTTGGGTGGTTTAAATGATTATTCAGAAAGAGAGCTATTGTATAAAGTGCTTTTTGATATGAAAAAGGATATAACCGAACTTAAAAAGTTGGTGTACTCTTTGATGCAAAACGATGGATTGAATGCTCCATCTGAAAGCCTTAAGCATGATTTATTCAAAGATGTTATGGCTTCAGAAGCACCTGTGGTATTTACCCGGCCCTCCATTGCCGAAACCGAACCAGTGTATCCTGTTTATAATCAGCCACTAAGTGAGAATTTTATAAAAATTGATGATTATCAGAAATCTCGAGAAAACGTGGAAGACATTAGCCACGAAACGGAAGAAGAGTCGCTTTCTTTGGAGAAAAATGAGAAAGACATGATCATAAAGGCACTCAAAAAGAATAATTTCAAAAGAAAATATGCAGCCATGAGCCTTGGAATCTCTGAACGGACGTTATATAGAAAAATCAAGCAATATGATATCGAAGATGAAGATTAAGGGTGTTTTTAACGCTGTTTTACTGGTATTTCTGCTTTATGTATTAAACGGATGCAAAATATATTCGTTCACAGGCACTACTTTGTCGGCAGATTTGAAAACCTTCTCCATTCAGAATTTTTCGATGGCTGCTGCTGGTGGACCACAAAATATGAGTTTGACTTTCAACGAAAAACTCAAGGAATATTATCAAAGAAACACGAGTCTGAAGTTTAAAAATACAGATGGAGATATACACTTGGAGGGTTCAATCATTGCCTACGAACTTTCGCCGGTTTCGGCCACAGCAGGCGACAGAGCAGCCATGAACCGACTGACGATAACGGTGGAAGTGAAGTTTGTAAACAAAACCAATGAGCAAGAGGACTTTGAAAAAGAGTTTACTTTTTATCAGGATTTCCCACAGGAGCAGTCACTTACTCAGGCCGAGCCCATTTTGGTGCCCAAAATATTGGATCAGCTTGTTCTCAATATCTTTAATTCTACGGCGGCATCATGGTAAAGGAGGCAGTACTTTTCAATAACTTGGTGGAGAAGAGAGATTTCCGAGATCAAAAGGATATCGATGCTTTATTGAATATTTGCAAAGCTTATCCGAATTTTAAATTGCCTTTTATTTTATTACTCAATTATCAGCCAGATATTTTCAAGCATGATTTCTGGAGCAAAGGAGACGAGTTTCTTTTGCATGCTAAATTAAACCTGAATAGCTATTTCCAAAAAGAAAATATTATTGAAAAGACTTCCAATTCCGTGTTTCGAAAGGATTTAGTTATCCAAGGCACTGACCAAAAAAGTATTCTTCAAAATTTTTTGACTAAGCCTATACCCAAATTTATTTAACAAAATCATTTCAAGAATTACGTAAAAGTTGTGGTTTCTATCGAAATAATACTAACTTTGCGGTTCTTTTAGAAAACAATAAGAAAATTATATAAAATGATAACAACTATTCTAGTTTTGATGATATTGGTGGCTTTATTACTTATCATCGTTATATTGGTTCAAAATCCTAAAGGTGGCGGTATATCTTCAGAGTTTGGAGGAAGCTCAACACAAATGTTTGGTGTACAAAAAACAGGCGATATATTGGAGAAAATGACTTGGGGCTTTTTTGCTTTCTTGTTGGTAGCCGCTTTGAGCACAGTAATATTGACTAAAACTATTGGATCTTCAGCAACTACTGACAGCGACGTAAACGTAGAAAAAGCAACTACTGCACCTGCATTGCCAACTGCACCGCTTACAGCCCCTGCAACGGCTCCAGTAACCGCACCTGCCACTACGCCAACACCAGCAAAGTAATATATTAGCAGCATTATATTTGAAAGACATCCTTCGGGGTGTCTTTTTTTTTGTGGTTTTTTTGGAGTAAATTTAATCATTATCCATATTTGCAAAGAAACTTTGTGATTCAATCCTTCAACAATTACCAATGAAAAAGATCACATTTATTTTTCTAATTCTGACTATTTTTTCGTGTGAATCAGATATTCATGTCAAATACCAAGTGGAGAATGCAACCTCAAAGAATCCTAAAATTCTTGCTTTTTACGATTCTCAAATGATGGATTCAATTGAAATTAAACCAGGTGATATTTTTGAAAAAAACACTGAGATAGCTGGAAAGAATGCTGATACTTACATTTTTGATTCTTCGAAGAACGGTGGTATAAGAGATTCAATAGTTTTGATTTCAGATAATCGCTATTATAAAGTTCAGTTTTGCGAAAAAAAAAGAGATATATCCTCGTGTGAAAATATTGAAAATAAGTTAGGATTGGGTTATTTTTTTCCTCAAACAAGCAATGAAATCAAAAAAGGATTATTCAAAAAGAGTTATAAATTTCCTTTTAGAGTAACATTTACAAATAGCTATTTTTTTGATGCTCAGATAATTAAATAATAAGTTAGGTGAAATGAAACTAAAGTAATGCTTGGGCTAATTCCTCCAACGGTTCCAAGGCTATTGCCTTCGTAAGTGTGGGATGCGGCTTTTAGCCGCCGAATTAGAATTCGGAAATTAAAAAAATGGAAAAAGGAGGAAATCAAATACGAGACCAAGGGAAATTATCTTAGTTAATATTAGTTGCCAGATTCATCAAGCCAGTTTTGAAATTTATTTTTAAGTATAAAACCAAATTCTTTCATAATTTTACTATCATCAAATTCGGTATGTCCAGACTCTATTTTCAAGTCATTTTCAGGCCATTCGGCAAAACTTACATCTGAGCCATATTTTTTGGCAATTAAAGTAGCCACTTGCAGTAATGAAAATGTTTCACCAGCGATATTGTAAGTCTTATTTTCTACTGAATTACTTTCTAGAGATAGAATGATTTGACTACAGATATCTTCAACATGGCTAAAAGTGCGTCGTAGATTTCCATCGCCATATAGTTTTATCGGCTTTTGCTGTTTAGCTTCACGAAGAAAAAAACCAATAGTACCGTAAGAATAACCATCTTTTATTGTAGAACCATAAGGCACACAAACCCTAAAAACACTGTACTTAATGTCATAAAGATTTTTGTATATTTCAAGAATAGATTCACATGCAATTTTATTTACCGCATAAATGGTTTTTGCTTCTTTTTCATCAGATTCCTTTAGTGGTTTTTCAGAACCCTTATAAACCAATCGGGTAGACGGAAAAATTACTCTTGGTTTATTTTTAAGATTTTTAATACAATTTAAGATATTCAATAAACCCGTTTCATTGACTCCAATAAAATCTTCATAATTATCTATACTGGCCATCGTACCGGTTTTTCCTGAAAAAACTAAAACAAAATCTTGTTCCCAATCCAAAGTTGAAAGTGCGGTTTTATCATTTACATCAATGGATCGATAGTTCGCTAGATTGTCAATTGAAACTTTACTATTTCCAATAGGAAAAACCTCAAACCCTTTCTTTAACAAATAGTAAACTAAGTGGCGTCCCAAATATCCGTTAGCACCAAATACCATAACTTTTTTCGAAGAATTTTTCTTAGCTGTCATTCTTTAATTTTAATACTTCTTTAACTATATAATTTGGGCGGTTTTTTGTATTTTCAAAAATCTTACCTAAATACAGGCCTAAAACCCCAAGAACAATAATAACGATTCCAAATAAAAACCAAATAGACAAAAAAACGGATAGCCATCCACTGACCTTCTTGTCGTGGGCAAAATAATGAAATACTAAATATAAAGCCACCAGAAAAGTAAAGATGACAAGTAAAAAACCAAACTTTAGAAGCAATCTAAGGGGTTTATCAGAAAATGCAATAATTGTAGATAATGCTAGTCTTAATCGTTTTTTTAAAGAATATGATGATTTAATATTATCTTTTCTTTGTGCATGAGGTATAGGAACAGTAGCCGTATCAAATCCAATCCACCTATTCATCATAGGATAGTATTTGTGATAATCACCGAGCTTTAACATAGCATCAACAGCACATTTGCGATATAAAATAAAATTGGCAACAGAGCTGTCTTGTCGGGTTTCTGTGAGATAACTCATGAGATAATTAAATACTTTAGAACCCAGTTTTTTAAGAAGGTCATCTTGGCGGTCTACTCTACTAGCAAAAACAATATCTTTGCCATACTCGGTGGCTACTTTATACAAATCTATTATGCGTTCTGGCTCATCTTGTAGGTCACAATCAAGTGTAACTACAAAATCTCCTGTAGCATAATCAAATCCGGCATTAATAGCATTTTGTTGTCCAAAGTTCCTGCTCAGATTTATACCTATTAATTTATTATCGTTTTTTGCCAATTCTCTTATTATCTGTAAACTATTGTCAGGACTGTTATCATTGACAAGAATAATTTCATAATCGTCTGTAATTTCAATTAAGGCTTTATGAATGCGGGTCACAAGTTCTTCTAACAAAGCAGATGCACCATAAACAGGACTTACAATCGATAGTTTCATTGATTTTCCTTTGTTTTAATTTGTTCCAAAGTCTTGCTCTGTAGTAGAATGTCATAATAGTTGTGTTCTTTTTTTGTATCCGAAAATATCTCAGCATAAAACTCTTTAAATGCATTTACGAAATGATTATCAGGTTCGATAAAGATTTCTTCGATGGTTCCCTCATTTTCCAGGATCAATTTTGGGCTAAAATCTTTCCTTGGAGTAAAGGCTCTCTCAGCTGTAATTTTACCCTTTTGGCCAATGATTTCATAACGACTTTGATAGAAATTATCAAATCCAAATGACAAGGAGGCCCCAATTTTGGTTTCAGGATTGACCAGATAAGCACTTCCATAAATATTAGTTCCGAGACTTTTATCAATATACAATGACGATGCCTTAAGCTCAAAGCTGTTGCCCATTATAAAATGGCAAGCTCTCACAGTATAGCCAGCGGCGTCGAGTAAGGCTCCACCACCAATAACTTCATCATATCTGAAATTGCCTTTTTCCAAGGGAGGGAAACAGAAAGTGGCCGAAAAATGCCTTATTTCTCCAATCTTATTATTTCGAAGGAGTTCGAAAACCTTCTGATGCTGCCTGTGGTATTGAAACATGAAGCCCTCCATAATGGCTAAATTCTTGGTTTTCGCCAATTCTACCATTTCACATGCTTCATTATAATTTGAAGCAAATGATTTTTCGGCATACACATGTTTTCCTGCATTCAGTGCCTTTAAAATCCATTCATAATGAATACCGGTGGGCAGAGGCACATACAATGCTTGGATATCAGGAGAAGCAATCAGCTCATCATAACTACCCAAATATTTACAGCCGAACTCTTCTGCGAAAGACTTGGATTTTTCAATATCTCGGCTTGCAACATAAATCAGTTCAAACAAGTGAGGTAATTCTAGTATTGCAGGAATAACAGAACGCTTCGCAATATTGGCACAACCCAGTACGCCAATTTTTACTTTATTTGTCATTATTAAAATGATATGGCCGAAATAAGACTTCTAGCTGCAATGTTAACATAATTATTAAATTTTATGAAAGTTAATAATTGATTTAGTGTCATCCAACAATAATTTTCAGGAATATCTATTGAGAATTCGTCATTTACTTCCACTATCCTGTTAAGATTTTGCTCTTTAAAAAACCTGCCGCCTTCCTCGCTTTGGTAGGTTGAAATCCAAATTCTATCAGGGCTAGCTCCTAAAACATCATCAATAAATGGTACAGAATATTCGTTTTCTCCTATTCTGTAGTTTCCCGTAAGACACTGAACCGTAGGGGCTAGTTCTAAAATATCATAGTTTCCTGCTTCAAATTTTGCTTGCACCAAAAAATGATAAACTCCGTTAATTTCCTTGACCAAAAATGCTATTATTCCTTCCTGTGCAGGTTTAATCATTGGTTGATCCCAACTAACTACTTCACGGTTTCCTATTTCCACATTTACCCCTATAACTGAGAAATATTTTTTGTCTTTATGCATTATTGACATGCCATTATAAGCCCAATTATCCAAGGCTTTAAGTGGGATCTTTTTAATTTCTATAAAATAATTGATTTTTAGTCGGGTTATCCATGATATGATATCATCTATATTTTTGTAACTAAGGTCGCCTATCAATATTGAATTTAAAAGTGATTCGTTAACATTATTGTTACTAAGGTTGGAAAAAAACTTAACAGTACCTGCATCCATGGTACCATAAGGAATTCCAGAAATTACCGTTCGGGTATCCATGTTTACAATATTATTGTGTTGAATTAGTCCTTTTATTTGCCCCAAAGTCAACCAAACAAAATTATCTGGCACATCTATGTCTTCATCAATTTGGATTATTATATTTCTATTTCTTTTTTTTATAAATCGGGCACCTTGTTCGGATTGCAGTTGATCAAGCAATATTTCAACTTTTTTAGAACCATTAAAGTATTCCAAGAAAAGAGGGGCATTGCCTTTATGGGCCTTGGTATAATTGCTTTTAGTAGCCTGCAATGTAGGAGAAAGCTGGACAATATTAAGATTGCCAGGTTCTATTTTGGCTTGAAGTAAAAAATGAAGGATGCCATTTATTTTTTTCGTAAGAATCCCAAGAAAACCAATTTCAGGTTGATTAATAATCGGTTGCTGCCAGCTTTGAATTTTACCCCAATTGGTAGTAACCTCAATGCCCTCTATTGAAAAAAAACTCCCTGATTCATGAATGATATTACCGCTAATATTGTCAAAATTCCAAAGTTTTAGTTTGTCTAGAGGGATTTGATTTATATTGTATTTGGTTTCATTGTTTTTTTTCATTTATCCAATTGAGGACCTTCGCCGAAGGCATGGTTTCAGAATCTTTTGTAAGTGCAGATTTAAAAAAGTCAATTTCTGGTTGTTTCATATTTTTCGACATAAATAGAATTCAATAATTATTTTTTGGTAAAAAAATCTTAATTCTGTTAGTTATCAACAAAATATGTTTTTAAAAGTAAAAATAAATCCTTGAAAATAAGTATATTTCAGAGTAAAAAGTGAGGTAATAACTAGAGTCGTAACGTAACAAATTTACCCTTTTTTCGTTATTTATGCAAATAAAAGATAAACCTGGATGCAGAATACCTTAATTGAAGTTTAATTAAAAATAATATGAAACTATTTAGTCAGTGTGTTATCACTACGTTGCGAAGTATATCCTAAGTACGGCTCCTTGTATAACTTTGATTGATGATTTTAAGATAATCCCAAAAGTAAAGACCTATAACGATTAAGAAAATTAAAGAAACAAACCAGGGTTGAAATAAAAATATTTCAAAATCGGCTATGTTTCCTTTAAGTATTTTGGAAGCCCCCTCCATGTTGAGAAATACAGCCAAACTTACTAAAAAAAATCTTATATAGTCTTTTCTAAGAATGGCTAACGTGCCAGCGAACAAAATAACGGGGTGCGAGTATCGAGAGGCCATTTGTGTATTAAAGTAGAAGAAAATAAGGATAATTAATACAGTGGTCTGGAATATATTTATGAAACTGAATTCAATATTTAGATTTTTTGTAAAAATATTTAGGCTCTTAAATGCAAAAGGGAGGAGTACAAGACCAGAGAGTCCAAAAAACACCAGCATGCCATACGTATTATAGCTAAAACCAAATATTCCATTATTGTCATTTATGGCCTGTGGGTTCTCGAGTAGCAACCACCAAATATTGTAAGCACCCATGTTTACAACAGGAAATCTACCCAGGCTTTCTGTAAAAGAATTGATAGCGAGTTTTACGTTGCCTGACAAAATGAATGGCATAAATATGAGTACTTGTAAAAGTAATGATGGTATTACCAATGAAAGTATTTTTAGAAAAGAATAACCCCGAACATTATTATAATTTACCAATAAAATAATTGGCAAAAAAATAATTCCCTGAAATTTAAAGTTTATACATAGCACCAAAAAAATAAAACTATAAATTGGTTTATTTAGGAGAGCGTAGGTTATTGAAATAAATGCGAAAACAGAATGAATGCCATCAATTTGGCCAAACAAGAAATTATTATACCAAAATGCGATGTTAATAAGTATTAGTAGTGGAAGGGTATTTGCATATTTTACTTTATGGAAAAGCAGTATTTTATATGCTGTAAAAATACCCAAAACCTCGAAGAAAAATACGAAGTATTTGAGATAAACAACATTCAAAAAAATACTCTCTGAGGTGTTAAAGTTACTAAATAGCCATAAAAAATAGTGCCATAGAGGAGGATAGTCAGCCCCCAATTTGTAAATATTTTGAATGCCATGATGGCCAATGTAATTAGACCAAGTTATCCAGCAGTCACGGTCACTATTTCCCCAAACATAGACGTTTGGAATAAATAAACACCCTATTCCAAATATTAACAAATACAGCGTGATGTTTTTTATTTCTTTTGAGAATTGCATGTTTTAATTATTCTGTAAAGATTTACGATAATACACAAACTTTTTGTTTCGGTTATCGTAATATTGGAGATTTTGCGTCTTATAGTTTGGATACAAAAGTGTCCGGTAACCATTTTCAAGGGTTAAGGTAAATGACTGCCATTTATGTAAGGTCCATAACTTCTCCCAACTTCCTGATTTGGTCTTTACGAAAATACTATCGGGTATAGCTGGATCAATAACTATTTCACGGAAATCACTCTTGCAAGGTTTAACCTTATCCTCACATTGAGTATTAACCCATTTGCCACCTAGAGACAAATTTTCTTCTTTAGAAGCACAACTCCAATTTAATGCAGTTATTATAATTAAAGTGTTTCTAATCATTATTAAAACAGTAAATTGGAAAAAGATAGCAAATATAAATATAAATGATACCCTTTACATTAAAATGAAATTAAAAAAAGGTGAATCTTCCTATTTATAAATTTTGCAAGGTTTCAATTTACTTGGACTCCTTGGTAAAGTCTCATTTTTTACAATTGTTCTTTTTAACTAGAACAACTATATAATACCTTTATTTGAATAAATTTACAGGTCATAAAACAGGCAGAAGGAATCAAATTATGTTTAATACTTTGGTATTATTAAAAGAAATTTCCTGCTTAACTGAGATTTACTCTTTTGATTAATTGAATGTTGTTTAGAAATTAATCTCAGAACCATTGAAAATTCAAGAAGCAAACCTTCCACCAACCATTTGAATTCCACTCGAAATCCTATAATTTTACTTTTCAATTATTAAGCAAAAATGAGCAATTCTTACATCGCCGATATTATCTAGCTGTGCAAAGGATATTGCCTTCGTACGTGTGAAATGCGGCTTGTAGCCGTAGAAACAAAACTCTGAATAAAAAATATAATTGAAATAAATGAATGGTCAAAATATATATGTATTGCATCGGTCAAAGACCGAAATACACACGTACGAAGGTCGGAGCCTTCTCACAGCTGGATTTTTGAAATAACAATTGAATAAAACAAAAAAAATATGACAAAACAATTACTAACCATTTTATTACTAAGTACATTTTATTTTGCCAATGGTCAATCTGTAATAAGCACAGATTCAATAGCTATTTTCAAATCTGAGGAAGACAATCTGAGTAGGGGCAGAGAACTACAAAAAACACGAGGATATGTATCTGATATTTTGGCCACGCCCGCAGGGTTTGAAGTAAGCGTATTCAAACAGTACAATGGCTATATGAAAGTAGACAAAGCTACCGCACCAAAAGGTCTCTCCTCACAACTCAATACCGTTCCTGGCTTTGCACAATACGCACTAAATGAGGGTAAACTATCCCTCAAAAAAGAGAAGGCGTTTAGCCTTACACGTTACATGGCGGCACCATTTGATTATAATTTTCTGGACGTAACCTCACGTACAGGTGGTGTAATGACAGAAGGAAACGTAGCCCTCAGCAATGACGAAATAGGAGGGGACTATGGCAAACTTTTGCAACTATCTCCCAAAGCCCTGAGTTTTGAAGGAATCAAAAAACAAACCAAACTATTCTACTTCAAAACCAATACCGAAATAGAATATATCAAAATGCCTGGGTATTTCGAGCCATACACAGCTCGCTATTTCAATGATGTTTCATTGCCCAATCAATCCAAAAAATTTACCATCAAAGCAGACCCAAAAAATACTGTGATTTATGGTTTTGATGATTATAGCTATCTCTATCTCTCTACACCCAAAAAGGGAGAGTTTGAAATAATGAAAGTAGACACCATCGGAAGTAAGATGGTTGAAAAACTTACTCTGCCTGAAAACTTTGGCTTGCTCAGACATGCATTGGCAAAAGGCCAAACTGACAAGACTCTCTTCAGTTTTTCAGAAATGTCCACCAAGACAGGTTTTGTTTTGCTCTTTGGCACAGCTGCGACTGACTTCAAAAAAGGCAATGATTATCTATTGGTACGTTTTGATGCCAATGGCAAAATCTTGTACAAGCACCAATTTCAAGTTGCAGTAGAGGATTACAGTTTTATGGATGCAGCTCTTATGGCAAACGAACAAGATGCCATTTTAAAACTTAACCTTAGAAAGGGCTTAAAGGTAGTTTTATACCATATAAAAATAGGCAAAGACGGAGT
>JAIPAJ010000090.1 GCA_021740125.1 Leadbetterella sp.
TAACAATGTGTTTAAAAGAGATTTAAAGTTTTAGGGATTAAGTAAATTGAATTTGTTTGGTAGGTTTAATTGTCAAAAGATAACTCTTTCAGTATTCAGGTTTTTGACAGATTGGTATTTTCTCTTTCCAAAATAGACCCAAATTCTGATTTGATATTGTCCTTAGTACCAGATTTAATTAAGCTTAAAGAAAGTGAAAAACAAACTTTGGAACGCTTAGACGTAAAAATATTTGATTAGTCACAATTTTGAGAAAATTTTTTATTCTCTCGAAAATTTCTGGTAGAATAAAGTTTTATTTATTTTCTGCCAATCGTAGTTACTTATAGTTTTTTTACAAATCGGTGATTAAAAAATTAAGATTAGATTTACAAAATACCAGCTTAACTCACCAGAAAAGGATTCTTTTTTTTCTGATAAAGTTTTTAATATTTTTGTTTATAGTTTTTATAAAATGCTATATATTAGTATTTTAAATGGCTTTTTTTTGGTGCATTTTTATTGCCTAAGATATTATGAATATTACAAAACTGGTTCCAATAGTTTTCTATGTTTGTATCAAATCAAGGAATAAAGTGTTTGTAGATTGTTTTGCGTTTAAGATTGGACATGATGAGTTGAATAAGAAATCATTGTGAATTATATATCACGTACAAAAGGAATAATTCTGTTAATTAATACTCAAATCATATAGAAAGATGGACTATTTGGGCAAAATCAACACTGACTTTGAATTGCATTCGGTGGAAGGAATAAGGGAATGCTTTGAAAATGGCGTAGATCCAAACCTAATTGTAAATGGTAAACCTTTGGTTTATGAACTCATCAATATGTACAATCGAGGGGCTAGGTTTAAAGAATGTTTGAAAGTATTTGTGGATTTTGGTTTGGAGTTTGAAGACAAAATTTTACTATCTGTTTTATTGGACGATTTCGAAATGCTGGATTTACATTTGGTTGAGAATAAAAGTGCATTAACCCAAAATTATAGTTTAGATTGCACGTTTACACCGCTTTTTGAGGTTTCCTTGCTGCACATCTGTGCTGAATATAACCACCTTGCTTGTGCTAAAATACTTATAAAGCATGGAGCAGATATTAATAGTAAAGCTGGATTGGATGAAAACGGCTTTGGCGGTCACACGCCAATATTTCATACGGTAAATCAAAATGCCAATATATGTCTCGATGTTTTGAAATATCTCGTTTCGCTTAATGCCGATTTAAATCATACTGTTCAGGGTTTAATTTGGGGAAAAGGTTACGAATGGGAAACATTTGTACCAGCCGTAAATCCTATCAGTTATGCTATGATGGGTTTGCTGAGGCAATTTCAAAGAACAGAAGAACAGATTTACGAGGTGGTGGCTATTTTGCTAAAAGCCAATTATAAGCTAGATTATTATCCCAAAAATATTCCGAATAGATATTTGAATAGTTAAATGTTGTCAAAAATGCTTTAACTTTTGTTAAATTTTAAATACTGGAATTTAAAAATTACATTGAAAAACCACCTATATATTTATTGCTCTGTTCTAGGGTTAATAAGTAAACTCAAAGGTATAAAACACTGATTCAGAGAGTTTACTATTACTTTTTAAATCGGGTTTTGAGTTGAATTATTAAGCCAAAATTTCAGAAAATTATTTAAGGATATACATTTAAAATGGACAATATATGTCTTAATTTTACTGGTGATGAATCTAACAAACATTCATGAATAAAACCAACTTAAACATTATCTGTGAAGACGGCTTTCCTTTGGCAGCCACCTTATACCAACCCAAAACTGTAAAGGCTGCCGTAATGATTGCTCCAGCAACGGGCATTAAGCAGACATTTTACAATTCTTTCGCTTCATTCTTGGCCGATTCTGGGTTTGGGGTGATTTGCTATGACAATAGGGGAATAGGAAAGTCACGAAAAGGGTCAATCAATGATGGGAATCCCTCACTTATTACTTGGGGAAGGCAGGATATGACGGCGGTTTTAGAAAAATTAAAGGACCTCTTTCCCGAAACAACTTACCATTTGGTTGGGCATAGTGCTGGTGGGCAGTTGGTTGGCTTGATGAAAAACATCAAAGAGCTGGCCTCTATGTTTAATTTTGCTTGCTCATCCGGCTGTATTCGTAACATGGGATTTCCTTTTAAATTGCAGGCTCGTTTTTTTATGAATGTTTTTATTCCAATAAATAACTTACTCTTTGGACAAACGAATTCTCATTGGGTGGGTATGGGTGAACCTCTTCCTCAAAAAGTAGCTGCTCAGTGGAGCCAATGGTGCAATGGAAGTGGTTATGTTGCGATGGCTTTCGGAAAAGAAATAGATAAGCATGCTTATGAAGAAATCGATATTCCTTCCCTGTGGTTACATGCAACAGATGACTCCATTGCAAACCTTGCTAATGTGAAAGACATGATTAAGGTTTTTCCTAATCTGAAATCAGAAATAATTACGCTGGAGCCGCAAAATCTTGGGTTTAAAGAGATTGGACACATGAAATTTTTCAGTTCGAAAAACAAAAAGCTATGGAATTTTGCTCTTGATTTTTTGAATGGAAATCTCAAATAAAGTTGGTTTTTTATTAGCTAATCTTTTTTTTCCTAATGAAATTGTAAATAACCAAGCGTTAGTTCATAAATTCGTTTTGAAAATAATATTACTATAAAACTTTATGTCATTCCAAGCATACATAGATAATATCAAAACCAAGACAGGAAAATCGCCAGAAGATTTTAAAAAACTGGCTATAGAAAAAGGTTTTTTGGTTGACGGAGTAATATCAAAAAATATAAAAGCAACCGAAATTACGAATTGGCTCAAAGAGGAGTTTGAGCTCGGACACGGTCATGCAATGGCCATATTTGCGACTTTTAAAGGTAAAACTGAATAAACTTAACCAAACAAAAAACATGTTAACATCCATCAATCCAAAATTACCCATGCGAAACAAATCCGTCACAAGGGAGTTTTACATCGAAAAACTGGGCTTTAGCTTTTTCGGAAATGCAGATTACGATGGCTATTTGATGGTTGAAAAAGACCATATTCAAATACACTTTTTTGAGTTCAAGGCACTAAATCCGCTCGAAAACTATGGACAAGTTTATATTCGTACCAACTACATTGAAGAATGGTACAAACTGGCTATCGACATGAATTTAATGTTGCCCCAAGCTGGACATCTTGAGATAAAACCTTGGGGAATGAAAGAATTTTCACTGCTCGACCCGGACCACAATTTGCTCACTTTTGGGCAGGATATTTAATTCACTGGCTAGCTTATCTTTTCTATTTAAAATCTTTTATGATTTTACACATTAATAGGTTCAAGTAAATCTTTTTTTACTAGAAAAGAAAATATTTATTTAATTTAAATATATATTTATTGTTTTTCAATAAATATTTATTACATTTGTGCATCATTTTAAAATAATATAAAAATGTCAAACGCAAATAAATATGTATTTTATGGACTCAGAGTAATTGCCTGGATCATTTTCATCGGTCTCTGCATTGAGGCTGGAGCATTGTTGGTCAACTTTGTAATAAGTATTTACAAACCAGAGATTGTTTCCAGACTTTATGAAAAATTAGACTTAAGTGAGTTGTTTGCCTATTCAGAAAATGCCTATTATGGCATTTACAGCTTCATTTTGGCCGTGGCTATGCTGAAAGCCTACCTATTTTATGTGGTCATCGAGCTTGTAAGCAAGCTTAGTTTGTCAAAACCTTTTAGCGAATACGTTGCGGACAAAATCAATAAAGTCAGCTATTTTACATTTTCTATTGGTCTTGTAAGTTATATAGGAAAAGAAACAGCCAAACATTTGCAACATCGTGGAATAGAATTAAACGCGTTGAACAAATTTTGGGCTGACAGTGAAGCTTTTATATTGATGGCGGCAATAATATATGTAATCGCCAATATCTTTAAAAGAGGTATAGAAATACAAAATGAAAATGACTTAACGATATAGACCATGCCCATAATAGTAAATGTTGACGTGATGATGGCTAAGCGAAAAATGTCGTTGAATGAACTCTCAGAAAAAGTAGATCTGACGCTTTCGAACCTCTCCATACTAAAAACTGGCAAAGCAAAAGCCATAAGATTCAGTACTTTAGAAGCCATTTGTAAAGCTCTCGACTGCCAGCCGGGTGATATTTTGGAGTTTGTTGACTGATTTTCTTTTTATAACTTTCAAGAAATATCATAATCAAAACTTAATTGAAATCAGATAGTTGAATTACTTGGAAAATGTTTTTCAAATCAATTTTGCGGCAAATCGAAATGATATTTTCTAAATTAAAAAATATTCTATTCATTTACTATGTGAGAGTCTACCTATGTCTAATTCTTTCTTATATTGTAAGTGTTGTTAAAGCCCAAAATGACAGCACTAAAACATTGACTTTCAGTGGATATGGCGAGTTGTATTACAGTCAAGATTTTGACCAATTTGTAGATGAAGAAAAACCAAACTTCATCTACAATCATAAAAAATTGGGAGCCATAAACATGAATCTGGCATTTTTAAAGGCCAATTATTCTACTGAAAGGCTTCGAGGGAACTTTGCTCTAATGGCCGGAAATTATGCCCGAAATAATTTGAGCAGCGAACCAGCTTGGGCAAGGATTATTTACGAAGCCAATATAGGTTTGAAACTTTCTAAATCTAGAAATATATGGATAGATGCAGGTGTTATGCCCTCACACATTGGCTTTGAAAGTGCCGTAGGTGCAGACTGTTGGAACCTGACCAGAAGCCTTTTAGCAGAAAACTCTCCTTATTTTGAAACTGGCGTAAAGCTTTCTGCAGTTTCTAAAAACGAGAAATGGAATACCGCCTTTCTGGTATTGAATGGATGGCAAAAAATAAAAATGCCAGAGGGAATAAATAAACCTTCCTATGGTTTACAGATTAATTTCAAGCCTACTTCAAATATTACACTCAATTACAGTAATTTTTTAGGTTCTGACAAGCCCGATTCTTTGGCCTTTGTTAGAGTATTTCATAATTTATTTGCTCAAGTTCAGGCGTCTAACAATCTCGGCTTCATAATGGGCTTTGATATAGGTTCAGATAAAAATAAATCTTCAAAGCGAAGAATATGGTATTCTCCCGTGGTGATTTCAAGGTTAAAAATAAACGAGAAAAACTTCTTTGCTGTTAGAATAGAATATTATAAAGACCCAGAAGAAACTATAATTTCTACAAATACCATGAATGGATTTCAAACTTTTGGATATTCTTTAAACTATGATTACCAGCTGACAGAAAAAATGCTTTTCAGAATGGAGGCAAAAAAATATCATTCAAAGGATGCTGTATTTCATTCAAGAGAAACTTCTTCCACTCAAAATTTCTCCATCACCACTGCTTTGACTTTAAAACTGTAAATCAAAAAATTGACTACTCAAATCGTTTCAAAAGATTAATTCCAGCAGGCCATTCTCCAAAACCACCTGCTACATTGATATGGCCAGCTTCACCAATATTAATATAATCACTTCCCCAAGCATCAGCAAAAAATTTGGCCCGCTCCTCCGATACCCAAATGTCATTTGAACTTGCCACAACAATACTCTTGAATGGTAATTTTTCTAAGGGAATCGGTGTAAATCCAGTCATAGGAAAAGTATAAACTGGATTTTCAATATCGCTAGGAGCAACCAATAAAGCACCTTTGATGGTTCTTGGGAATCTTGTTGCCCATTGAGCCACTGCTGTACAACCTAAGCTGTGTGCTACCAAAACCACCTTTGATGGTTGATAATTAGCAATTGCATTTTCGATGTTATGAATCCAATCTGCACAATGTGGTTCGTCCCAACTTTTTTGGTTGATTCTGACGAAATTTTCGCCCGAATTTTCAAAATGTGTTTGCCAATGGTTTTGGTCCGAATTGCCAAGACCTGGGATTAAAAAGTAGGTTGTCATTGACTATTCATTTTTTCTCAACTAAAATTCATTTTAAAAATAACAGAGAACAATAAATCCATCAAATCAATTAGGCTTATAAAAGAGCATTTTGGGATGAAATCGGGCAAGTTTTCGTATGGGTAATTAATTTCTATCGGTTTTTTCTGTGATATAATAGTCCTCCCAATATTGAAGCTGGAGCAAAAATAAAAATGGCAAGTATTTGAGTCCAATGACTACCTGTTGCTTTAAAGAACGAAAATATCGCAAAACCTGCAATAATGGAGGAAAGAATAAAATTTAACTTCAGGTCTTTTGTTTTTGCGATAAACTGTGCAACAAATCCGCTAATGATTGAAAATAGGGTTCCATAAATTACTGTCAAAATCATAAAATTGATTGCTGCAGTAGCATGTGGAGCTTGCCCTGAAATTCGGAAAAGTGCCAACGAACTTATTACAAAAACGGCATAGCCGACAATGATTCCTAAAATTTTTCTTGCCACAATTAATTTCTTTTTTGATTATGCGTATAAAGTTATTCTTCTTTTTTGATTGATTTAAAGGTTAATATAAAATTATTATTGGTTTATTGTTTTCTGCAATCTACTTTATAATAAAATGTTTGTGAACTTTTCAATGCCTAAGTTTTTTGATTCTAAACGTTTTTTTTGGAACAAAATATTATTTGACCTAATAATTATAACATCTCTTGAAATAGGTGGCAAAGTGAAAAAGGAGTAATTTTTTTCGACTTAAAGTTGAAATAAAATAGAGAGAATATTACATACAGCCACCAAAGAGGTTTATTTAGTTGGCATTTGTGTGACACTTTTCTATTTATATAGTTCTATTTTTTTTGCCACTTTTCTAGAACTTCAAAAAAAAATCATAAACCTAAAATCATAGAAAATCCGTATAGAACTTCAATTTTTTGAAGTTTATACATTTTAGAAATGAATTTACAAATCTTAGCAAGAATCGGATTTTTTGAAAGGAAAACTATATCGACATTTGTAACATAAAAATTGACGATATGGAAACCCAAGACCAACTTAACTATGATAGAATCGCTGAGGCTATAGATTTTATCAAAACCAATTTTAAAGCTCAACCGAACCTTGATGAAGTGGCCGAAAAAGTACATCTGAGCCCTTTTCATTTTCAGAGGTTGTTTAGTGATTGGGCAGGCACAAGTCCAAAAAAGTTTTTGCAATATATAACCGTTGAACATGCCAAGAAACTTCTCAAAGATAATCAAACTTCACTCTTTGAGACGGCTCACGAAACAGGACTTTCTGGCACCAGTCGTTTGCATGATTTGTTTGTAAATATTGAAGGAATGAGCCCAGGAGAGTATAAAAATGGAGGCAAGAACTTGGAAATAAATTTTAGTTTTGCTGAAAGTCCATTTGGCAACCTCTTGGTGGCATCCACAGCAAAAGGAATCTGTCACATGGCGTTTTATGACCACGAACAAACTGCCTTCGAAATACTAAAAAGTCATTTTCCCGAAGCAACTTTCGAAAGAAAGTTGGATATTTTGCAACAAAACGCCTTGTTTATTTTCCAGAACGATTGGAATAAAATCAAAGAAATAAAATTGCACTTAAAAGGCACAGAATTTCAACTAAAAGTCTGGGAAACACTCTTGAAAATACCTATGGGGCAGTTGACCACTTATGGCTCAGTAGCACAGCAAATAGATAAACCCAAAGCCTCACGGGCGGTTGGAACTGCAATTGGTAGCAACCCTGTGGCTTTTTTGATTCCTTGCCATCGAATTATTCAGTCCACAGGAAACTTGGGCGGATATATGTGGGGAAATACACGCAAAACGGCTATTATTGGTTGGGAAAGTGCTAAAACGAACTTTTGACTGTACTAAATTGTACTAAAATGAATCACGAAATAATCTCAAAATTAGAAACCATAGATTGGTTAACATTTTCAAAAAATATGCATGAGAAAGGCTATGAAATTATACCAAATTTATTGACAGAAACGCAATGCCAACAACTCAAAAATGATTATAATAACCCAAATCTTTATAGAAAAACTGTAGTGATGGAACGTTACAGATTTGGACGGGGCGAATATAAATATTTCAAGTATCCTCTTCCTGTTCTTATTTCAGATATTCGAACTTTGATTTATCCAAAATTAGCTCCAATAGCAAATCTGTGGTTTAAAGTTCTAAACATAAGAACCGAATTTCCCGAAACTCACGAAGAAATGTTGGAAGAATGTCGTAAAAACAATCAATTAAAGCCTACAGTGTTGATTCTAAAATACGAATTAGGAGGACACAATACTTTACATCAAGATTTGTATGGTGATGTATTTTTCCCAATTCAAACCGTAATTTTTCTAAACCAACCCGATTTGGATTACTTGGGCGGCGAGTTTGTACTAACCCAACAAACCCCAAGAGCCCAAACCAAGGCCATTGTTTTGAAACCAAATAAGGGCGATATGCTGGTTTTTACAACTAACTTTAGGCCAATAAAAGGCTCAAAGGGATATTACAGAGAAAATATGAAACACGGGGTGAGCGAAATACACAGTGGTGAACGGCATACCTTAGGCATAATATTTCATGATGCCCTTACCTGAAGTCATGATTAACCATTTAGAAATAAACAACATAGATTTACATTTTCAAATCAGACAAAAGCTTATTTGTTTGGGTGGAAATTCTAAGCTCAAAATCTACGGAAAACTCAATTGCAAATCAGGAAAAAGAATGAAAAAACAGAACAGGGTGTTCTTCAGTTCTGAACAAGAGGCAATAGATCATAATTTTAGACCCTGTGGACACTGTATGAATCGTAAATATAAAACCTGGAAAAATGGACTTGTTTGATTATAAACCCGAAGCATCAAAAAACTGGTTGCCTTATGAAGGAACTGTAAATTATTATGGAAAATTGCTGAATCAAGAAAAGGCAAATCATTATTTGAAGGCATTGTTAGAAAATATCGAATGGCGAAACGACGAAGCCATTATTTTTGGAAAGAAAATTATCACGAAACGAAAAGTGGCATGGTATGGCGAAAAACCTTTCGAATATACCTATTCCAACACCACCAAACATGCACTTCTATGGACCAAAGAGCTTTTGGAGCTGAAAGAATTGATAGAGAAGGAAACAGGTGAAACTTTCAATTCATGTCTCCTAAACCTCTACCATACTGGCGATGAAGGTATGGCTTGGCACAGCGATGGCGAAAAAGATCTAAAAAAAGACGGAGCAATTGGTTCGCTGAGTTTTGGAGCAGAACGAAAATTTGCCTTCAAGCATAAACAATCCATGGAAAAAGTTGAGCTAATACTCGAACATGGCAGTTTGCTTGTAATGAAAGACACCACGCAAACACATTGGTTGCACAGACTTCCTCCTACCAAACGTGTTTCTACTCCGCGTGTCAATCTCACTTTTCGAACTATAGTAGAGTAAGATTTACTTCAATATTCTGCCTAAATTAATAAACCCAAAACACCCAGAAAACAAGATTTTAATATTTCTGTCGTTGATTTGCTGTGACCAAAGGGAATTTTTATCACTTTAAAATCATTACCTAAACACAAGCCAATTAATAAATGTCAGCATCAAAAAGATTTTTAAAAGATACGATTTTAATCATCATCGGAATTTTCTCGGCTGCTTTTGGCTTTAAAGGATTTCTGTTAACCAACCATTTTATTGATGGTGGTGCCACTGGTATTTCGTTATTGATTTCGGCATTGACGAAAATTCCACTTTCCTACTTAATCATAGGCATCAATCTGCCCTTCATAGTTATGGGTTACCGCATAGTGGGTAGGCAGTTTGCCATAAAAACAGCTTTGGCCATTTCGGGATTGGCATTGGTATTGGCTACGGTTACATTTCCGAATATTACGAATGACAATCTCCTAGTAGCGATTTTTGGAGGGTTTTTTCTGGGTGCAGGCATAGGTTTTGCCATTCGAGGAGGTGCGGTCATAGACGGAACGGAGGTTTTGGCCATCTATCTCAGTCGAAAATTCAGCACGACCATCGGAGATGTTATCATCGTGATCAATGTCATGATTTTTGGTGCTGCGGCCTATTTTTTAGGCATTGAAGTCGCTCTTTATTCCATGATTACTTACTTGGCAGCCTCCAAAACCTTAGATTTTATTGTTGAAGGACTGGAAGAATACATCGGCGTAACCGTGGTTTCGGATAAAAATGAGGAAATCAGACAAATGATTATTGACAAAATGGGTAGAGGTGTAACGGTTTATAGTGGTAAAAGTGGCTACGGTAAACGAGGTGAAATGAAAGAAACTGACATTATTTATACCGTTATAACTCGTTTGGAGCTAAATAAACTCAATTCCGAAATTGAAAGAATTGAACCCAATGCTTTTGTAGTCATGAATAGTGTAAAAGACACAAAAGGAGGAATGATCAAAAAACGCCCTTTGCACTGAAAATTAACCAAATCGAAATATAAATTCAATATCTTTACCTTCAAAAATCAAATATATGCAAGCAAAAATAGAGGAATTTCAAGATATTATCCCAACAGGCGGTACTTGTATGGCGAGTGCAAAAATCACTGAAGAGGGCTTGAAAGTAGGCTTTATGTACCGTGAAGAACCTGAAGATGAGTTTGATACAGGGTGGAGATTTTACTCAGGTACCGAAGACGATGATTATGTGGAGAACCCAGATAACATATCTATTTATGATGTAAACACGATTGCTAACTACGATCGAGCTATAGTAGCAATGCTCAAAAAACCGATAGGGTCGGAGTGGGAACGTGTGGAAGGAACCAACAGATTTCAGCTATTGGAGGAAGAATAAAAAGAAGTCTGCTGACATAGGGTTGTCAGGCATTGGTGGTAAACTTGCATAAAAAAACAAATATGCAAAAGATTGACATTCTTGGAGTTTCGGTTAGAACTAGTAACAACAACGGAGAAGCTGCAAGGGATATTCCTGCCCTGTGGAACAAATTTATGGTTGAAGGCATAGCTGAAAAAATCCCAAACAAAGTGGACGAAACTATTTACTGCCTTTATACTGATTACGAAAAAGACCATACTACGCCTTACACCACTATCTTGGGTTGTGCGGTAAATACACTGTCTACTATTCCCGATGGTATGGTTTCTAAAACCATAGAAGTGGCTAATTATCAAAAATATACAGCAAAAGGAAATCTAAACGAAGGCATTGTTTTCAATGAATGGGTGAAAATCTGGAACAGTGACTTGAACAGAGCCTATTCTACCGACTTTGAAGTTTATGGAGGAAAGGCAAGTAATATGGAAAATGCAGAAGTAGATATTTTTATAGCCTTAAAATAGAGTTTTTAGAAGGAACCAAATTATGAAAGAGCATACCACAAATTATTTCGATACTTTCATAGAAATAGCAGAAGATTGCCCGATAGATAAAGCCGAAATACCACCCTTGAAAGGCCAAATAAAGTCAGTGGCCAATTATCAGTTTGAAATGATCAATAAGAATCCCTATAAGTTCACTTCAGACGATGTGCTGTTTCAGATTTTTGCAAATAGAAAAGAACTTTTGGAGGAAGAAATGGCCAAAGCTCGCAAAGAGTTTTTCTCCAAAGGGCAAGCTTGTTTTAGAGCTTCGCCTCTAACCAAACGCTATGCTTGGGGTTTACATAGTAATTCAGAAGGCAAAATTGCCCTAGTAGCAGCTGGAACTGCTGAATATGAAAAACTCATAAATGACCCAAACATAAAGAAGTACAAAGCTATGAAGTCAAAAAGGTAAGTATGCTTAAAAAATCGGATGAAAACACTTTCGATCTTCTTATAATTAAAACATATTTGTTTTATTTGTAAATAAGAAAAAATTATAAGACATGACGATTACTCAGTTACAGTATATTCTGGCAGTTGAAAAACAGCTCAATTTTGTGGATGCCGCCGAAGCTTGTAATATCTCGCAGCCAGCACTAAGTATGCAAATAAAAAAGCTAGAGGAGCACCTTAATGTTAAAATTTTTGATAGAAGCCAGTCTCCTGTAATGATTACTCCTGTTGGACAGCTTATATTGGATCAAGCCAAAATAACCCTGAAAGATTTCAACCAAATTTATAATCTTGTTATCAATGAGTTCGATGGTTTGCAAGGTGAAATCAGATTAGGCGTAATACCCACTGTATCACCCTATTTGCTGCCTTTATTTCTTAAGAACTTTCATGAGCAATATCCACTTTTGCAATTACTAATAGAAGAACTCACCACTGAAAAAATTCTAGAAGGTATTGAAAATGGAACACTCGACATGGGGATTTTAGCCACACCCTTAGGCAGTATAAAACTTAGAGAAATTCCATTATTTTATGAAGAATTGATGGCTTATGTTTCTCCCGAAAACGAACTTTTTGAGAAAAAATTTATCTTAAGCAACGAGATTGACTTGAATAGCCTATGGCTGTTGGAAGAGGGACACTGTTTAAGAAGCCAAATAGAGAATTTCTGTGAACTAAAACAAAAGCAAAACATAATAAGTCAGCTCAATTTCAAGACTGGTAGCTTAGAAACTATTGTTAGGTTGGTTGACAAATACAAGGGCATTACGCTATTGCCTGAGCTTGCAATTTTAGATCTAAATGAAAACCAAAAGCACAAAATTAGACGTTTTGAGGGGGAAAAGCCTTTAAGAGAAATAAGTTTGGTGGTGGACAAAAACTACCCGCGTTATGCAGTTTTGGAGGCTTTCAAAAATTCCATCAAACAAAGCCTTCCGGCAAACATTCTCACCCAGAAGCCTCAGACTATTTTGAGCATTAATTAAATCAGTGTATAGTTTAAGTGATTGTGTTTTTCGTTTCGAAGAAGGCTGTTTTTAATTAAAATTCAATTCTGATTATTAAATTGTAACCCGATTTTTTTATGAAGTTTTTGTAATTTGATAAATAGTATTTCATTTGGGGATTATAAAAAAAAACACCCCGATCAATTGCTCAATCAGGGTGAATTTTATCAAAAAAACAAAATATTCTTAGTTCTCTGCTGCTTTGTACTCGTCAAAGCTTCTAACTTTCAGTTCAGGCATTTTGGCTTTTACCATGGCTGGTGCCAATTTGTCAAGACTAGCTTTGAAACCTTCCATTTGGCTTTTTGCTGTATTAAGCTTCTCTTCTAAAACTTTCATGCTGGCCAATTGTGCATTAGTTGGGCGTCCTGTATAGCTCAACACTTCGCCATATAGTCCAGAGATTTTCTCTCTCAACTGTGGCTCAGCAGCTCCCACGTAGTTGTCGCCTTTTAATACCACCAAAGTTTCTTTTAAGGTTTGCATTTTATCTGCTATGTCTGCTAAAGGAAACTGTTTCTTTAATTTAGCAGTAGTTAATTTCAGAGAAATCGAGTCTATTTTTGTCTTGTAAGTGTCAATTTGATCTACCACATAACCCAATTCTTCACTCATATTGAAGAGCTTTATGGCGGTTTCAAACTGCACTTTGCGGTCCTCAGCCGTATGTATAGACTTTGGATTCGCAATCAAATTCAAGTTACTTTCATAGGTTTTTGCACCTTTAGTAACTTTAATTTTGTAGGTGCCAGGCAACACTGTTGGGCCTTGAAAGCCTCCAAACACCAAGGTTTTTCCTTTGGCTACTTTTGGTGGCTTTAGGCTATAATTCCAATCCACATAGTTGATTCCTTTTGATTTTCCTGGAGCCAAGTCTGCTATTTTCTTGTCATTTTGGTCGAAAATTTCTAGAGACATTTTGCCAAAAGTATGTCTACTTTTTAAGAAATAAACAATTTGAGCCATTGAGCTAGGATTTTCTCCAACAAACTCTCCCATACGAGCATATCCTCCAAAAGCACCAGATTCAGCCATTTTGGTTGGTTTGGTGGTGAAGAAATG